>DDVC01000202.1 GCA_002345145.1 Bacteroidetes bacterium UBA2322 | reverse complement strand
TTAATGTGTGGCACTCATGTTGAAAAGTTAATGGTATTGTTTACCGCCACATTGGCAAAACTGCCGTTGTAACTTACTACCGCATCGGCAGTGCCGTGAATTTGCAGCACAGGCACAGGGCGGCTGGGCTCACACGCATTAAAGGCGGCATCAGACATGGTGCCGCCTACGGCTGCTATAGCGGCTATGCGGTTGCCCAACTCGCAGGCAAGTAAATGGCTCATAAAACCACCCGCCGAAAATCCGCACGAAAATACACTGGCGGTATCTATGCCATAGGTGGCATGCATGGTGTCTATCAGTGCGCTAATAAAACCCACGTCATCTGCCGTAGAGCCGCCCGGAAAACCACTGTTGGTATTCCAAGCATTGCCTACGCCATTAGGATACACTGCTATAAAGTTGTTAGCCTCTGCCACTGTGTTAAAACCTGAGTAGTTCATGATGGCTTGTGCCGACTGGGTGAACCCATGCAGCACAAATACCAAAGGCAAACTACTGCCCGGCGCATATCCCGATGGTACATAGGCTATATAAGTTCGGTTTTGCCCTCCAAAGGTAAAACTGCCGTTGGTTTGGGCCGGTAAATTTTGAACACCTAATAAACAAAGGCTATACACTAAAAAGTACACAAATTTCATGGTATGATTGTTGGTAAATGAAAAAGGAAACAAAACACAAATGCGCCCGAAATTACAACAAAATTTTTGCCTTTAGTGTGTCCTTTGCAAAACATTGTTGTCCATAGTACGTTAGGCAAAAAGTCCCCTCTGTTCGTTTTTTAATAACTCAAACATAAACAACCATTTATGAAACAAGTTTTGTTAGCCGTTTTAGTTTTGCTGACCGTTTCCTCCTGCGCAGGTAAAAAAAAGGTGCAACAAGCCGAAAAACGCACCCTTGAAGTGCGCAGTCAATTAGACAAAGCAAAATCTGAATTAGACAATTGTAACAAAGAAAATGTTGCTTTATCTAAACAAGTAAACGAAAAGGACGCACAACTCCAAGCCAAGGAAGAAGAAATCCAAAGCAGGCTGCGCCGTATCAATGAACTGCAAGACTATATTGACTATCTCAAAAATACCAATACCAACCTGCTCGAAAGGCTCTCTGACCTATCGGTAGTAAGTAAAGCAGGCGCTGAAAGTATCAAAAAATCGCTTGAAGCCATTAACGAGCAAAGCCGCTATATTAAAGACCTCAACACCAATATACAACGAAAAGACTCGCTCAATATAGTACTGGTAACCAACTTAAAACGCTCATTGGGCAATATCAGCGATGAAGATGTGCAAATAGAGGTAAAAAAAGGAGTGGTGTATGTATCGCTTTCAGATAAGCTCTTGTTCAAATCGGGCAGCGCCGAAATTTCAGTAGCCGCCGAATCGGTATTGTCAAAAATTGCCAAAATCCTGAACGACTACACCCAATTAGACATATTGGTAGAAGGGCATACCGATAGCGTACCTATTAATACCGGCTGTATGCAGGATAACTGGGATTTGAGCGTAAAACGCTCAGTGGCAGTAGTGCGCATGTTGCAAAACAGGTTTGGCGTTTCGCCCACCCGCCTCACTGCCGGCGGCAGGTCGGAGTTCATACCCAAAGCTACCAATGATACCAATGAGGGTAAAAGACTAAACCGCCGCACAGAAATTATCATTACCCCTAAATTAGACGAGTTTTTTGAACTTGCAACCCCGCAAAGCGAAAGATAAACAGCACCTTTTACCCCCCAAAGTTTGTTGAAACTTTGGGGGTTTTGTTTTTTAGGTAAGTTCTTGTATTTTTAACCCTCAAAAACCGCCAACAAACAAAAACGAAGCCGCAATGCCTACTACCCACACACAACTCATAAAACAAGAAGCCTACCGGCTGGGGTTTCAGTATGTAGGCATATCGGCATCGGGATTTTTAGCAGAGGAGGCAGCAAATTTAGAAGAATGGCTGCGCAGGGAGTATCATGGTAAAATGACCTACATGGAAAACCATTTTGACAAAAGATTGGATACCACTAAACTTGTGCCGGGCTCAAAATCGGTTATTACCCTGCTCTATAATTACCATAACCCCCAAAAACAAACCGACCCACAAGCGCCTAAAATTTCGCAATATGCTTATGGCAGCGATTACCACCATGTATTAAAAGATAAACTGAAACAACTGCTTGCCTTTATAACCCAACAAACCGGCAAAGTAGAGGGCAGGGCATTTGTGGACTCGGCGCCGGTAATGGAGCGGGCATGGGCGGCTAAAAGCGGTACAGGGTGGTTGGGTAAAAACTCCCTGCTCATTACACCGCGCTCCGGTTCTTATTTCTTTTTGGCAGAGCTTATCTTAGACCTTGAACTTGACTACGACAGCCCCATTAAAGACTACTGCGGCACTTGTACCCGATGTATAGATGCCTGCCCCACACAAGCCATTGTAGGAAACAAAATAGTAGATGGCAGTAAGTGTATTGCTTATTTTACCATAGAACTTAAAGAAGAACTCCCCTCACACATGCAGGGAAAAATGGATAACTGGATGTTTGGCTGCGATGTATGCCAAGAGGTTTGCCCCTGGAACCGATTTGCCAAACCTCATAACGAACCACAATTTAATCCACACACACAACTACTTCAAATAACCCACCAAGAGTGGACCGAACTCACCGAAGAACTTTTTGGGCAGTTATTCAAAAAATCGGCGGTAAAACGCACCAAATACCAAGGGCTGATGCGAAATGTAAAATTTTTGTCAAAAAAATTGTCCGAAAAGGAACAGACAATGTAAAAAAACGCATACATTGTAGCGCTTTTAGTTAGCATCACCCCACCCATTCATTAACAGCGCCATGATAACTCGCCCGCTGCTTTTTATTGCCCTCATAGTTTGGTACGTGTTTGCCGTGTATTGGTATGTTTGCCAAATCAAAAATCACCATTGCAACTGCCGTATCACTAACCAACTTACCACCACACAAACAACTGACTCACTTGCCAGCCCAAGCGCTACTGCCACCCCTCGGTTTATCCTAACAGACGGCGCTAATACCGTAGTAGATATTCCCGACAATGTTGCTTTTACCCCTTCCGATGCCACCCCTCAGTTGAGCCCTGCCATGCAACAAGCCCTAAGCAAAACTGCCGGACTACTAAAAACTGCCCCCAATAAAACACTCCAACTAACCGGTTACTACGGCAAATCCGAAACAAACACTACCATGTTTGACAATTTGGGGTTGGCACGTGCCGATGCAATCAAACAACAACTCATAGTAATGGGAACTCCCGATGCGCAAATAACAACTGCCTCGCAGCAAAACGATAACCTGCCCACATTAGCCAACGGATTATTAACCAACGCCCTTACTGCCACCCTCCAAAACCGACAAACGCCGCAAACCCAGCAAGCGCCTCGGTTAGTAGTTAAAGACGGTTCTGAAACCGTAATAGATATTGCCGAAAATGTTCAATTTCCTTTATCTGCCGCTAAACCTACCCTTAGCCCCGATGTGCAAAACGGATTGAAACAATTAGCCCAATACCTGAAAAACCACCCCGACCGCCGGCTTAGTATATCCGGAAACTACCTTAACACCGAAAAAAATAACACTACTTTTGCCAACTTAGGCTTGGCGCGCGCGCACGAGCTAAAACAACAATTAGAACTGCTGGGCGCAAACACCAACCAAATAGAAACCGGCGGTAAACTTGCCCCTAATCTTAGCCTTACCAACAATACCATTACCGGCGGATTAGATTGGGTGTTTATGGTAACAGCAGCCCGACAACAAGACCTTACCGCAAAAGCCCGAAACCTGTATTTTGACTCCGGTAAAGCCCTGCTGGAAGTAAACGATGATTTGCGCACGTATTTCAGAGATGTAAAAACCTACCTCGACCAAAACCCACAAAGCAAAGTACTGCTTACCGGACATACCGATAACACCGGCAATACCGCAACTAACCAAACCCTTGGGCTTAAAAGAGCTAACGAGGTTAAATTGCAGCTTGCCCGAATAGGAATTGCTAAAAATAAAATAACCACTGCCTCCAAAGGTGAAACCCAACCGGTTCAAACCAATGATACACCCGAAGGTAAAAAAGCTAACCGCCGTGTAGAAATGCTTGTGCAGTAGTTTTGGTAGATAGTAGTGGGTAGAGGGTACTAAACTCATCCATAACTCATAACTCACAACTCATTCCAACATCAAGATTTTTTTAGCAAAAAGAAACTATTTACTTGCAAAATTGGTTTCTTAATTGCTAACTTTGCACCCTAAATATACGGTGCCCATAGCTCAGTAGGTTAGAGCATCAGATTGTGGTTCTGAGGGCCGTGGGTTCGAATCCCATTGGGCACCCCCTAATCCGCTACCTACCCCGATGATACCTTTGTTTCATCGGGGTTTTGTTTTTTACTTTATCGGGTTTATGCCGGTTTCATTGCCCTTGTCATTTCGCGTTTACCTATCGGACCAGGCAAACTCTGCACAGTAAAACCCACATTGCGCAGGGTTCTTTTTACCTCTCCCTTTGCGCAATAGGTAGTAAGCAGCCCATCAGGTAAAAGCGCTTGGTACATTTTTTCAAAAACGGTTGCTGTCCACAGTTCGGGCTGGGCAGAGGGAGCAAAAGCATCAAAATAAATAAGGTGAAACGCATTTGTGGGCAGCGTTGCCTCTTGTATGGTAGTACAAAGTTTGGTAAGGGTAAAATTTGGTGTTACAGCCACCGGACTGTTCCATGCGCATTGGTGCATAGCCTCAAAAACGGGCGCATGAGCATGGGCATTTAACCTATTGGTATAGTTGAGCTGCAAAGCAGTTTGGGTATCTATGGGGTAAGCCTCTAAAGCAGTGTAATAAACATGCCGGGCAGGGTTGTTCAGGCAGGCAAGGTAGGTTAAAAAAGCATTTAACCCCGTGCCAAACCCCATTTCCAATAGGTGCAAATACGGTATCCGGCTGCTAACAGCCTCCAAACCTGCCCCAATAAATACATGTTCCGATTCTTGGATAGCTCCGTGAACAGAATGATAGTGTTCGCTCAGTTCAGCTATATAAAGGCTGTGCGACCCATCGGCAGTGGTAACTAAGGTGGGGTTCATGGTAGGTATGTTTTCTTTGGGCTTACTTTTTTTGTTTACTCGGTAAACTCATCAAGCCGGCGGCGTTCTTTTTTGGTAGGTCTGCCTTCGCCTTTTTTACGGCGGGCATCGGCAGGGTAGTAAAATAGGGCTTCTGTGTAGGCATCTTTAGGTTCGGGAGGCGGTGTAAGGTCTTCATAACAAGCAGCGGCAAGGGGAGCTCCTACCCGCTTTTCTAAAAGGGTAACTACTTTCAGTATTTTTTTTTCGCCCTCTTTGTTTATAGTTACCGTTTCGCCCACTTTAAGCATATAGGAGGCTTTTACCGAGTTCCCTTCTATTTTTATACGTCCGGCGTGGCAGGCATCGGTAGCTAAACTTCGGGTCTTAAACACCCTAACTGCCCAAAGCCATTTGTCTATCCGCAATTTTGAGGTATCCGACATAGATTTAAAATCATTAAAATAATAGTACACAAGCGCTGAAAGTGTAAACAACCCAAACAACCTTTATGGCGTATTACCGTAAACCACCTGCAAACATACTTGTTATGGGTAAATAACAACAAAGTTTTACCAATAGTTAAGCAGATGGGTTAATTTTGTGCCTTTAAACATGTATTTATCGGCATTTGTATTTCGCCATCTCTTCTAAGCCACGCTATTATGCGCCATAAAATAGGTTTACTGTTAATTATCTTTACTCTTTGCGCCATCGGCTGTAAAGAAACGCCTTTTCCCAACCTGCTTTACCGAACCGATGCCCGATTTTCGGGAGCAATAGCTGAAAAGGCAATGGTAGTTAGCGCACACCCCGAAGCTACTCGCATAGGGGTGGAGGTTCTCAAACGTGGCGGCAACGCCATAGACGCGGCAGTAGCGGTTCAGTTTGCCCTGGCAGTAGTGTATCCGAGCGCCGGAAACATAGGCGGCGGCGGTTTTTTGGTTTTGCGCACCAAAGATGGTGAAATTGCATGCCTTGACTACCGCGAAAAAGCCCCGCTAAGAGCCGTTAGAAACATGTATTTAGACAGTGCGGGCAATGTTATTCCGAATCAAAGCTTAGAAGGACACCTTGCAGTAGGCGTACCCGGCACTGTGGACGGCATGAAAAAAGCACACGCAAAATATGGTAAACTACCCTGGCAAGAACTGATACAGCCCGCTATAGACTTGGCTGAAAAAGGCGTTTACTTTTTTTCTGATGTGGAACCAACTAAACTTAACGCTTTACAAGAGGATTTTAAACGCCTCAATACCATGCCCTGCGCTTTTATTAACCCGCAAGGCTGGAAAGCCGGCGATACGCTTAAACAACCCGATTTGGCTAAAACCTTGGTTAAAATACGCGACCAAGGACGAAACGGATTTTATACCGGCGATGTAGCTAAAAGTATCATAGCCGAAATGAACCGAGGTAATGGCATTATAAGTTTTGAAGACCTTGAAAATTACGAGTCGGTATGGCGTACAGCCATTATCAACCAGTATAAAGAATACCGCATTATTTCTATGCCTCCGCCTTCCAGCGGCGGGGTGGCGCTCAACCAACTGCTGCGTATGGTAGAAAACAAACCCTTAGCGCTGTGGGGCTTTCATACACCCCAAACGGTGCATGTAATGGTAGAAACTGAGCGCCGCGTTTATGCCGACCGTGCCACCCACCTGGGCGACCCCGATTTTTACAACGTACCGGTTACGGCGCTGCTTTCTAAAAAGTACCTCAATGCCCGTATGGAAACGTTAAATATGGAAAAAGCTACGCCATCAGCCATGGTAAAGGCGGGCGAAATTGAGGGTATGAAACTGGAAGAAACGCCTAAAAACAAAAAAAAACCCGAAAAAGAAGAAACTACCCACTACTCTATAGTAGATGCTTATGGCAATGCCGTTTCGGTTACTACTACACTTAATGGCTCTTTTGGCTCAAAGGTATGTGTGGGTGGCGCCGGTTTTTTACTAAATAACCAAATGGATGATTTTAGCGTAAAACCGGGTGTGCCTAATATGTACGGTTTAGTGGGTGCCGAAGCAAATGCCATTGCTCCAGCTAAACGAATGCTCAGCTCAATGACTCCTACCATAGTAGAAAAAAAAGGCAACTTGTTTATGGTTCTGGGCTCGCCGGGAGGTTCTACTATTATTACCTCTGTTTTCCAAACTTTTTTGAATGTAGTAGAATTTCAAATGTCAATGCAAGAGGCGGTTAATGCCGGCAGGTTTCACCACCAGTGGAAACCCGATACGCTGTTTATTGAAAAAAATGCCCTCAGCAAAATGTGCATTCAGCAACTTACCAAAATGGGGCATACCATAGTGGAGCGCGAACCCATAGGCAGAGTAGATGCCATTTTAGTGCGCCCCGATGGTACTCTTGAAGGCGCAGGAGATATGCGGGGCGAAGATACCGCATTGGGATTTTAGATGCCTTAAAAAAAGGCTCAACAATTGGGGGTTAATAGTTGCGCCGCCACAAAAAAGTTTAGGGCGTTATAAAGCCAGCCCTATTTTTGTTTTTGTCGCCCTTTACTAATTGCACCATTTTAATGGCAGTAACGGCGGCTTCTATACCTTTGTTGCCATGTTTTCCGCCGGCGCGGTCAAGGGCTTGCCGGTGGTTTTGTGGCGTAAGCACCCCAAAAATAAAGGGCGTTTTATGCACCAACCCCAGCTTCATAATGGCATCAGATACAGCTTTGTTGATATACTCATCGTGTCGGGTTTCGCCGGTAATAACACAGCCCAAACAGATAACTGCATCGGGTTTTTTGCGTTCATACAAAGCAAGAGCTGCCAATGGCAGTTCAAAACTGCCGGGTACGTGGTAAAGGTGAATATTATTTTCATTTGCGCCATGCGCCAATAGGGTTTCTATACAGCCCTGCAACATGGGGTAGGTAATATCGGAGTTGTAATCGGCTACTACTATGCCAAAACTCATGGCGGCGGCATCGGGAATATCGGCAGCGTTGTAGGTAGAAAGGTTTTGTAAAATGGCAGACATGGTAAAAGTTAAATGAGTGTGGTATAAGCAATGTGGGTTATTTACCCCAATTATTTAAAGACGTTTTACCCCGCCAAATGGTTGTGCTGACTGTTGTTTAGTGGCAGGACAAATAAAAACGCCAACAGAGAGTGTTTTATGTTTTCTGTTGGCGTTTAAAGCGTATGGAGCAATAATTTACAAATTAGCTTCGGCGCGGGCAATGTATTTGTCTATCTCTCTGCCCTGCTGGCTTTCGGCATAGTCTTTTTTGATTTGTTCGTAAACCGATTTAGCGCCACTAAAATCGCCTTGCTGTTCCAGCGCCATACCTGCTTTGAGCAGGTTAAAGGGTGCGGTAAACTCGTTGTTGCTGGCGGCAGCGGCTTTTTTGTAATAAGAAATGGCTTTGTCCATTTTACCGGTTTCTGAATAGGCATCGCCCAATGCGCCGTAGGCAGTAGCATTAATAACCGGATCAGAACCGCTAAATTTAGAAAGGTGCTTAATGGCATCTTCAAAATTGCTTTGGTTAAGGTAAATGATACCGGCATAATAGTGGGCAAGTTTAACCGATTTGGTAAATCCGCTGTAATCGCTGATAATACCCAAGAAACCCGGGTAGCTGCCATCGCCGTTGAGGGCAAGGTTTAGCGAGTCATTCTTAAAGTATTGCTGAGCTACAAACATTTCGGCTTGCGCGGCGCGTTCCTGTGAGGGCAGGTAAACACTTCTGAAACCAAAAAATATAGCCAGTATAAGCGCTATACCGCCTACTACAGCCAACACTGTGTTGCGGTTATCGTGAATAAAATGTTCTACTTTGCTGTATGACTCCCGGAGGTCTATTTCCTCATCTAAAAACGACTTGGTTTCTGCTTGCTTAGCCTTAGACATAGTTTGAGGTTCGGTTTGATTATGATAGAAACAGTTAGTTAGGTAAACAGGTTAATGTTTAATGTAGGGGTAATCGGGCTGCATATACACATCTTTATACAGCTCTTCATTTGCCGGATAAGGAGATTGTTCGGCAAATGCAACCGATTGGTTTACTTCGGCTTTTATTTTTTCTTCCATAGCTTCCAGTTGTTCTTCGGTAGCATAACCTTTGTCTATGAGTTGTTTGTACACTACACGCAGCGGGTCAATTTCTTTGTATTGCTCCACTTCTTCCTTAGTACGATATTTTGCGGGGTCGCTCATAGAGTGCCCACGGTAGCGGTAGGTGCGTATTTCCAGAAAAGTAGGACCATTTCCGTTTCGGGCATGTTGGGCAGCGTTGTAAATGGCTTCATGTACGGCTTCGCAGCTCATGCCATCTACTACAAAAGAAGGCATATCATAAGCCAATCCTAATTTGTAAATATCTGCCACGTTGCTGGAGCGCTGAACCGATGTACCCATTGCATAGTAGTTATTTTCGCAAATGAATACTACGGGCAGTTTCCAAAGCATTGCCATATTAAAAGTTTCGTGCAATGCGCCTTGCCGGGCAGCGCCGTCTCCAAACAGGGTAATACAAACATTGTCTTTATTGCTGTATTTTTCGGCAAAGGCTATGCCGGCACCCAGCGGAATTTGTGCGCCCACAATTCCATGTCCACCAAAAAAGTAATGTTCTTTTGAAAAGAAGTGCATTGAGCCGCCTTTACCTTTTGCACAGCCGGTTTCTTTGGCATATAATTCTGCCATGCAGGCGTTTGCCGAAATGCCCTTAGCCATTGCTAATCCGTGATCGCGATAGGCGGTAATGATGGGGTCTGTTTTTCGGGTGGCAGTAGCAATACCGGCTGCTACGGCTTCTTGCCCGATGTATAAATGGCAGAAACCCCGAATTTTTTGCTGTCCGTACAACTGACCGGCTTTTTCTTCAAAACGCCGCAGCAACAGCATCAGTTCGTACCAATAGAGGTAGGTTTCTTTAGTAAATTCGGTAATGGGTGTGGCAAAGTTGGGTGTCATAGAGCTTTTTTTCAAAAGTGGGTGCAAAGTTAAATAAAAAAGGGTAAAAAGTTTGCTTAACAGAAAGATTATTTGTTTGGCTGATTTTGTTGGCGCAATAAAGTAGGGTAAAATGTTTGTTATGGCGCTTTAAGATGCGGTTTAATGATTCTTTTGGGTTCAACAACTAACGGGGCAAAAAGTTAGCCCGATAGTGCCGAAATGCCCGGCTTGGTTAAATCCCACTTTCCGCACCCC
>DDVC01000015.1 GCA_002345145.1 Bacteroidetes bacterium UBA2322 | reverse complement strand
ATAATCTTGCGTTCGCGTTTTGTTTTTGTTTTTTCGCTGTCTATATCGCCGGCAAATTCTATGGGTAAAAAAGTTAGTTCTTCTATGGTTTCACCTATAATGGAAGAAAGCAGCAGTTTTGCCACTCTACTGTCTTCCATCAGGTATTTAAATACCACATCGTATATGGGGTTGGCTATTTGCATAGGGAATGGGAGATAGTAATGATATTTAATTATAAATATTTTTTTCGCTTGCCAATTTTTGCAGTATAAGGGAGTGCAACATGAATAAAACCATAATTCAGCTATTACCCTGAATGGTTTCATATTTCAAAATGCACAAGTCATTTTCGTTTGTTTTGCGAGACCGAAGCGTATCATTTTCGAGGTAGTCAAATGCCTGGGTTCGGTTTTGGAGTTGTCTTTGTTCTGCATAATCAATGCCTAATGCCTGGGTTATGGCGGGCAAAAGCTCTTTTATGGTAACATTATCGGGCAGTTCTATATCCACCTCTTTGCCGGTGGTACTGTCTTTCAAAACTATGGTTATATAAGACATAAAAGTTGTTTAGCTGACTGACAGTTGGGGTTACAATGTAAAAATAACAAACTAATTTTACCCTGTTTTGGTTTAGGCTTAAATTTATTTTGGAAATTTGTTTAAGCGGGCAATTCCCAACCAAACCGGTTACATATATTTTGGAGAGGTTCTTGCAACGGTGCGGTAATGCTAAGGGAACTACCGGTTATGGGGTGGAGAAAAGAAATATCATAAGCGTGCAGCAATAGAAATGGGCAATTAAATACATCTCTAAACAGATGATTGTGGCGGTAGTCGCCATGTGGGAGGTCTCCTACAACCGGGTGGTTTATGAAGTTAAAGTGCCTGCGAATTTGGTGCATACGTCCGGTAAGTGGCTGAATACTTACCCATGAGTAACGCACATAAGGGTAATTACCCATTTGATAGGGCAACTCTATGGTATCAAGCCTTTTGTAAAGGGTAATGGCTTCCAATCGGGGGCTTTGCGGGTCTTTGTTTAGGGGGCGGTTTATAGTTCCGTGTTGGGGGGTAAAGCCTCTTACCGTAGCAAGATAGGTTTTTTGAATTTGCCGGTTTTCAAAAGCAGTATTAAGGGCTGCCTGTACGGGCGGAGAAAATGCAAAGAGCAACACACCCGATGTAGCTCGGTCGAGCCGGTGAACGGGATATACGTGTTTGCCTGTTTGGTTGCGTACTAATTGCAGGGCAAACTCGGTAGCATCAGCAGCTATAGATGTTTTATGAACCAATAAGCCATTGGGTTTATTTACCGCTATTAAGTCATCATCGGCATACAATACAGCAAGCGGCATGGCAAGGGGTTTAATAAAAGGCTTACGAGTGGGAGGCTGTGTGCCTTAGCTGCCCGAAAATTTACCTAAAAACTTCGCTTTAATGATGTCTAAAAACTCGCGCACTATGGGGTCATGGTCGTCCCATTTATAGTCGTAGCGGAGGTTAAGATTTACGTAAGTTAGCGCTTCTATATAACCCTTAGAAGTGGCAAGGTCATCAATGGCGTGGTCGTATGCTTCCTCATCGCCTCCAAATAGGTGGTTAATATAGGTAGTTCGCTGCGAAGCGCCTATGGCAAAATCTGCACCGCCGTTACCGGCAGCAAATTTTTCGGCAACGGTTAGTTCTTTTGCTTGTTTACCCAGCACATCGTTCAGCTCCATTGCTACTGTTTCGTCTGTATCATCAAAATCGTCTAAGTTAGTCTGCTGTAGAATTTGCGATTTTTGTAAATCAGACAAAATTTGTGTTTTTATTGCTCCCTCTGCGTCCACAATAATTTCTTCTTCTTCTTGTACTGCCGGCGGTGCAATTGGAGTGCTTTCGTCTGTTTTGTGCCTAAAAGTGTGCATATAAGCAGTTGCTGCATCGTCTGTTTCATCTTCGTCTTCTTGTTGTGGTACAGAAAAGATGGTGGCAACCGGTTCGGGTTCGGGCAGTTCTACCGGTTCTGGCAATACAATAACTTCGGGTTCTTCTTCGGGCTCAGGAACAGCATCTACCTGAGGTTCGGGCGTGGGTATTACTATTTCCGGCTCGGGCTTTGCCTCAACAACCGGCGCTGTATATTGTGCTTCAGGCTTGGGAGTTATTTGTTCTTCTTTGGCTCGGGCTATAATTTGTTGCTCTCTGTGTTCTAACGGATGCAGGTCTAAGCCGGAGGCACCGTCTTGCTTTAGTTCTAACTCCACTTCTACTAAGCCATCGTAGAGTTCGGTTACGTATTTTTTGAGGAGCGCAAGCTCCAACTTTTGCATGTTTTCTTCGCGCTTGCGTATGTTGCGATACAGGTAGTTTATTTTTTCTATGGTAACGGCTAAACGGTTAATGAGTTTTTTGTCCATGCGGGTAATTAAGTTTAAGTACGGTGAACTGAAGCAAAATTTGGGTTAAAGTTACCCATTATGTTTAGAATTGTGTTTTTGCGTGTAAAAAAAATGGTCAAAACCCAAAAAGAAGACAAAGTAATGACAGATTAGCAGGGGTAAACAATCTGAAAAAGCAAGGGTAATGATGTTTACCGCACCCTACCAATGCCTTACCTCCTCTGCTGCGTGTTCTATTAGCATAAGGTTATCGGGCAGCAGATGGGTTAGGCGCACGGGGCAAATTTCGTTTACCGATAGCGGGTCGTATGGAGCAGTAATTTTAATGTAGTTATCGGTAAAACCGTACATGGTGTTACCGTCTGTTTCGGCTTCAAACAGGGCGGGTCGGGTGGTATGCAAGTGTTGGCTGTAAAAATGGCGGCGTTTTTTGTCAGATAAAATGTGGAGCATACGGCTGCGCTCGTTTCTTACTGCCATTGGCACGGCAGGCTCAATGGTGAGGGCGTGGGTATTGGCGCGCTCTGAGTAGGTAAATACGTGCAAGTAGGATACGTCTAATTGGTTCAGGAAATTGTAGGTATCTAAAAAATCTTCGTGCGTTTCGGACGGAAAACCCACAATTACATCAACCCCTATGCAGCAATGCGGCATTAGTTGTTTAATGGCAGCCACGCGCTCGGCATACAGCTCGCGCGCATAACGGCGGCGCATAAGGCGCAGTATTTTGTTGGAGCCCGATTGTAGCGGAATGTGAAAATGTGGCATAAACCTGTTAGATTTTGCCACAAAATTTATAATTTCATTGGTAAGCAAATTGGGTTCTATAGACGAAATGCGTATGCGAGGTACGGGCACTTGCTCTAAGGCTTGCACTAAGTCAAAAAAAGTAACTTCGGGTTCACCATCGGGCAGTTGTTTACCATAATCGCCTATGTTTACCCCGGTCAGTACTATTTCTTTTACCCCCATTTCCACTATTTCGTGGGCATTACGTACCACATTAGCAATGGTATTGCTTCGGCTGGCTCCCCTTGCAAGGGGTATGGTGCAAAAAGCGCATTTGTAATCGCAGCCGTCTTGCACTTTCAAAAAAGAACGAGTGCGCTCGCCTATGGAGTAAGCGCCGGTAAAAATATTTACCTCTTTTATATTGCCGGCTACAAACCTGCCTGCCCCTTTTGGTTCATAGGTTAGGGTTTGCAAATGGGCGGGTATATTAAATTTTTCGGCAGCGCCCAGCACCAAGTCCACCCCCTGTATTTGGGCAATTTCCTGTGGTTTTAGCTGTGCATAACAACCCACTATCACTATGCGGGCATTGGGCGAGTATTTGAGGGCTTCTTTTATTACTTTCCGGCATTTTTTATCGGCGTTATCGGTTACAGAGCAGGTATTTATAACATATACATCGGGTTGCTGGTGAAACAGTACGGTTTCAAATCCGTTATCAGCCATCAGCCTGCCCATTGCTGAGGTTTCAGAATAATTGAGTTTGCAACCAAGTGTGTAAAAGGCAACTTTTTTCATCAGAATTAAAAGAAATTATGAAATCAATTTGGGTAACTACCGCGGTAGTACAGTTGGTTTACCCAAAAAATTGGGACAAAATTAACCATTTTCCGGCACATTCTCCGCAATTGGCAGCCTGCCTTGGCATTCAAGCGCCAATAATGCCCGTTTTGGTCGGGTTTGCCCAAATTAAATGCTACCTTTGCATTGTTTTTGTTCAACTAAACAAGAAGCTATGTTGAGAGTAGGCGTATTTGGCGCTGGGCATTTGGGTAAAATTCACTTAAAATTGCTCAAAGAAATTCCTCAGTACGATGTGGTAGGTTTTTATGACCCCGATGACCATAATGCCGAACAAGTAGCCGCCCAATACAATGTAACCCGATTTGCCGATGCTGCTCAATTGATGCAGCAGATTGATGCGGCAGATATAGTTACCCCCACTATTTACCACTTTGAAACCGCCCGATTGGCTGTAGCGCACCGCAAACATTTTTTTGTAGAAAAACCCCTTGCCGGAACGCCGCACGAAGCCCTTGCTATGGTGCAAATGGCAAGACAAGCCGGCATTAAGGCACAAGTGGGGCATGTGGAGCGGTTCAATCCTGCTTTTTTAGCCATTAAACACCTGCCGTTGCAACCAAAATTTGTTGAAACACATCGTTTAGCACAGTTTAACCCTCGCGGCACTGATGTATCGGTAGTGCTTGATTTAATGATACATGATATTGATATACTGCTGTCGCTGGTAAAAGACGAAGTGAAAGAGGTAAAAGCCAATGGCGTAGCGGTTATTTCATCTACGCCCGATATTGCTAATGCCCGAATTGAGTTTGCCGGTGGCTGTGTTGCTAACCTAACTGCCAGCAGGCTATCGCTCAAAAATATGCGCAAAACCCGCATTTTTCAGCCAAATGCTTATATCAGTATTGATTTTTTAGAAAAACAAACCGAAATAGTTCAATTAGCAAACCAGCCCCACAAAAATTTTCCTTCGTTTGAAATATACCCCGATGCAACCCAAAACCCCAAATTCCTACTCTTTAATAAACCAACCATTGAACCGGTTAATGCCATTAAAATGGAACTTACCTTATTTGCCGAAAGCATCTTACATAATACACCCGAAGAAGTGCCTATTGAAGACGGATTGCGCTCTATTGAGCTTGCTTATCGGGTAATGGAAGCAATGACTAACAGTTAGTTTTCACCATACACAGCCATTTTTCACCCTTTAATTATCCCGATTTTTGTTATATGTACGCAAAAAAAACCATATCACCCTTTTTTGCCTTGCTCATGGCAGCAGGTATATGGTTTAGCTCTTGTACCGATACCTCCACTATCCCAGCTTACCTTAATATACCAACCATGCAACTGCTAACGCAAAGCGGGCAGGGAAGCGCATCGCACAATATCAAAAACGTATGGGTTTTTGTCAATTCGCAGTCTTTGGGTGTGTATGAACTGCCTGCATCGGTGCCGGTGCTGGAAGAAGGCAATGCAAGAATTACCCTCCGCGCAGGTATTATGAACAATGGCATTTCTGCCACGCGCTCTATTTACCCGTTTTATGCTGCCGATACTTTTAACATACAATTAGCACCCGAAGAAACGGTATCCCGAAACAGTTTAGTGCGCTATAGCGCTTCTACGGCATTTGCCCTTATAGCCGATTTTGAAGTGGGTAACGGATTTGCCGACACTAACCCCAATCTTACCCAACTTACCCTTACCACTAACCCCAATTTAGTGTTTGAAGGCAACCGATCTGCCACCCTTACCATAAATGAGGTAAATCCATTTTTTGAAATAGGCACTATTGAAAGTTATACCCTGCCGGGCAATAAAATAGCCGTTTACCTCGAAATGAACTACAAATGTGATGAGTCTTTCTTAGTAGCGGTTAAAGGAACCGACATAAGCGGAAACATAGCCATACTGCCACAATTGTTTGTGAACCGAAAAACCGAGTGGAACAAAATTTACATAGACCTTACCGAAACCGTGAGTAACCTAAACCTGCAAGGTTTCAAAAACATTCAAATCCTTTTTAAAGGTGAATTACCCGGCAGCGTAACCCAGGCTTCTTATTTCTGGGACAATATAAAAATTTTATACCTAAACTAAAAACAGATTTCCCTTGTCTGTAAGCTACACTTTATACTCCGAAAAAACCACGCCGGCAATTACCGCTATACCCCCCAACCGGCTTACACTAATGCGCCGCGCAAAAGTAACAGGCATTGTATTGTATGTGCTGTTTGATTATTTGGCAGCATTGGTTACTTGGGCGCTTTTTTTCCTTTACCGCAAAGTGGCAATAGAAGGCTATGCCTTTAGCTGGAGTTTGTTAGATACTTCCCGATTTTACTGGGGTATTGCCATTATACCATTAGGTTGGCTGTTTTTACATTTTGTATCGGGCAGCTATAACGACATCTACCGAAAATCGCGCATAACCGAGCTTTACCGAACCCTCATCACCACTTTTTTAGGCGTTGTTGCCCTGTTTTTCATTGCTATTATTGACGATGCGGTGGTGAGTTATACCGGCTACCAAAAGTTGTTTGGCGTTTTGTTTGGTATTCAGTTGTTTACCACCCTTTTAGAGCGCATGGTCATTCTTAGCATTGCCAACCACCGCCTGCGCTCAGGCGCCATAGGTTATAACACCATTATTGTGGGCGGCAATGGTAAAGCGGTTAAACTGTTTAAAGAAATTACCGGACGCAAAAAATCGCTTGGCTACCGGTTTGTTGGGTTCATTGAAGCCAATGGTAAACGCTCAAACAATTTAGATAAACTCATTCCTAACTTGGGCATAGTAGAAGAACTACCCTATATCATTAACAAATATCATATTGATGAGGTGGTCATAGCCATAGAAACTGCCGAACACTACCGCATAAACGAAATCATAAACCAATTAGCCGAAACCAAAGTCATCATAAAAATCATACCCGATATGTATGATATCCTTGCCGGCTCTGTGAGAATGAATAATGTATTGGATACTGCTCTAATAGAAATTTACCCAAACATAATGCCCGATTGGCAACGTATTATTAAACGCGGTATCGATATTATTGCCTCCGCAGTAGTACTGCTGCTGCTTAGTCCGCTTTACCTATTTACCGCCATCAAAGTTAAACTGTCATCGCCGGGTTCTATCTTTTACTCCCAAGAGCGCGTGGGCAGAGATGGTAAACCCTTTCATATTTACAAATTTAGGTCAATGTATGTGGATGCCGAAAAAAACGGGCCACAGCTATCCAGTAAAAATGACTCGCGCATTACCCCGTGGGGAAGATTTATGCGCAAGTGGAGATTAGACGAAATACCCCAGTTTTACAACGTACTCCGCGGCGATATGTCATTGGTGGGTCCCCGACCCGAAAGGCGGTATTATATTGACCAGATTGTAGCCGTTTCGCCCGCCTACCGGCACCTGATGAAGGTGCAGCCCGGCATTACCTCATTGGGTATGGTAAAATTTGGTTATGCCGAAAATTTAGATGAAATGGTGGAGCGTATGCAGCACGACCTGCTCTACATCGAAAACATGTCGCTTGCCTTAGATTTTAAAATCATGATTTACACCGTTTTGGTGCTGTTGCAAGGCAGAGGCAAATAACCACCTCAATAAAATGCCCTTAGCCGGGTGGGTCTTTTATTAAAAATACCTACTTTTGCACTGCACACATGTAGGCAAACCTATTCACTACGCCCAATGGCGCAAAATATAGGGACGCATAAACCGCTGTGTCTTACTGTTTATGTTACCAGCCAAACTACAACCCGGCAATCAGGTACGCATCTTATCGCCTGCAATTAGCCTTTCGGCTATCAGCCAAACGGTCATAAGCAATGCCGTAGCCCGCCTTACCGCTCTGGGACTAAAAGTTACTTTTGCCCAACATGCCAAAGAAGTTGATGAACTCAGCTCTTCATCGGTAAAAAGCCGCCTCAATGACCTGCATACTGCTTTTGCCAATCCGGAGGTAAAAGCCATCATCACCACATTAGGCGGCTACAACTCAAACCAACTTTTGAATGGTTTAGATTACCAACTCATTGCCCAAAACCCCAAAATTTTAGTGGGGTACAGCGATATTACCGCCCTTGCTGCCGCTATTTATGCCAAAACAGGGTTGGTAACTTACTCCGGTCCGCACTTTTCTACCTTTGGTATGGAAAAAGGATTTACCTATATTCACAACTATTTCCTGCAATGCCTCTTTAGCAGCGAGCCTTACTCCATTACCCCCTCCGCACACTGGAGCAACGATGAATGGTACATTGACCAGCAAAACCGAACTTTTTACCCAAATGAGGGTTACTGGATACTACAATCCGGCAATGCACAAGGTATATGTA
The DNA here is from genome assembly GCA_002345145.1 of Bacteroidetes bacterium UBA2322. Classification (GTDB taxonomy): domain Bacteria; phylum Bacteroidota; class Bacteroidia; order Chitinophagales; family UBA2359; genus UBA2359. Next base: position 2,012 of record DDVC01000015.1, on the reverse strand, counting down.
TAGGGGGCAACCTTTGCACCCTAAACCTGCTGCAAGGCACACCCTTTATGCCCAATTTAACCAATGCCATTTTATTTTTAGAAGACGATAGTCTTAGTAACCCTAATATCTTTGACCGAGATTTGCAATCGCTCTTGCATTTGCCACAGGCACAAAGTATTAAGGGGTTGGTTGTAGGCAGATTTGAAAAAGCAAGCGGTATGCGCCTTCCGCTGCTAAAACATATCATAAACACCAAACCCCAACTGAAAAACATACCCATTATTGCCAATGCCGATTTTGGACATACCACCCCATTTTTTACCTTCCCTATAGGAGGGCAAGTAAGCATAAGCGCCACCCAACAAGGCGAGGTATCTATAGGGTTTTCGCAACATGTTGGGTAATCAATAGGCTGTATTCATTCAGGAACGTATAATTCATAACTCGCTAATGAATTTGAAAAATTTTGAAAATAAGGTAATACAAGGCGACTGTTTGGAAGTGATGAAAGAACTTCCAAACAGTTCTATTGATATGATTTTATGCGATTTACCCTATGGAACTACCCAAAATAAATGGGATAGTGTTATTCCATTAGACAAACTTTGGGAACAATACGAAAGAATTATCAAAGAAAATGGGGCTATTGTTTTGACAGCACAAGGTTTGTTTACTGCAAAACTGATTTTGAGTAACGAAACATTGTTTAAATATAAAATAGTTTGGATTAAGTCTAAACCGACTAATTTTTTAAACGCAAAAATACAGCCTTTACGAAAACACGAAGATATTTGTATTTTCTACAAGAAACAGCCAACGTATAATCCCCAAATGATAAACGGAGAGCCATACGACAAAGGTGTAAGAAAAGACCAATATTCAGGAAGTTACGGAGATTTTAAACCCCGCCACGTCAAAAGCAACGGAGAAAGATACCCAAATGATGTTATTGCTTACGACTATGAAGAACAAGATTACCAAGATTTTATCTACTGTAAAACAGCAGAAAGCGAAGGGAAAGTTTTACACCCAACGCAGAAACCTTTTGAATTAGGTAGGTATTTAATCAAAACTTATACAAACGAAAACGACATTGTTCTTGACAATGCTTGTGGTAGTGGTAGTTTTTTGGTATCTGCAATTTTAGAAAATAGACGATTTATAGGCATTGAGAAAAACGAAAATGTACTCTTGCATAAAAAAGAGCCTATTGACTATATTGAAATTTGCAATCAAAGAATTGCAAAAGCACAACAACAAGCAGATGATTTGAAACGTACCTTAACCTTATTCAACGAACCATCAACAGAATACGAAACTACAAATGAAACTAAATGAAAGGGCTTGGGCAGGGCAAATTATTGCTTGGATTAAGGAACTCATAGCCAATGGAAAAACCATTTTTCAAGACGCAACCAATGATGCGGGAATAAAATTAGACACAGGAAAAACCAAATTTCCTGATGTGTTGCTTTTTACAGACAAAATTTCGGGTATTGTTTTCAATGGTTGGGAATTGAAATTCCCTGATACGAGTGCAGACGATAACGAAATGCTTATCAACGCCTTAGAAAAAGCGGAAAAACTCAAATCCAATTCTTTTGTAACTTGGAACGGAACTCAGGCTATAATTTGGCTGATAGAAAACGAAAAATATGAAGTTTCTTCTCTCAAAAAACTTAAAGTTTACGCACAAGAGCCTGATATTACCACAAGAAAAGATTTAGCCGAAAACGCAAACTATCAAAAACACGAGCCGAAACTAAAAGCACGTTTGGCTGAAATTATACACGATTTAGAAGTGCTTTATCAGAAAGGAGATTTAAAAGTCGCCATAAATATTTCTGATAACATTATTACAGCCATTAAGCAAACATCTGATTACATTCTTCCACAACTCAAAAACGAAATAAACGAACTCAAAGCAGATAACGAAGATTTTAGAGATGAATTTAACAAGTGGAAAATTTTAGAGAGTGCTACCCTGAAAATATTAGCAAGTTCATCAAGACGAGTAGTAAGTATTGAGC
>DDVC01000190.1 GCA_002345145.1 Bacteroidetes bacterium UBA2322 | reverse complement strand
GTCTTGGGCAGGATTGGGGTATATGCGAACCGAGTTCTCCCCCCCTTGCCCCCCCTCAAAAAGGGGGGGAGTTTGTGGGGGTACTGAGGATATGGTGGCTATGCTATCGCAACCGAGGTAGCTGCATGTGTAGCCCAAACTATCTGTTTTGACCACCCAACTGCTTTGTGTGCTGTAATTGAAACCCGAAAAAATATATCCGCCATCGGCAGCAGGGGCTATGTCTTTTAGATAGGTATTGTTGTTCAATACTGTGCCGGGTATGGTGCGTGTCCAAAGTGTGTCGCCCGTGGAAGTGAAACGCATAATAACCGGCATATCATAATTGTAAATACTCTTTGATATAGTTGACAATAAAAATCCATTTCCCAAAATAACCAGCCTGCTGTCCACCCAATTGCTTATGTTTAGTACTTTACTCCAAAGTAAAATGCCATTCTGATTTATATCCCCAACCCCTATAAGCATTTTAAGGATATTGTCTTCTCGCACACCGCCAACAACTAAATAGTGAGTACTATCCAATTTCTCTACCACACACCCTGTGTTATGCTGAGTGTTGTCACCATAAGTGATTTCCCATTGCAATAATCCTTGATTATCTATTTTTATTAGATACATTTGGTTATTAGCTTGTACTCTATACCCTGACACAAGATATCCTCCTAATACTTCAGCAATGCTATAAGCTAATCCTTTCGCCCCACTACTATAAGTACTATCCCACTCCTTGTTGCCAAAGGCATCTGTTTTGAGAACGTAAAACCGATTGGAGGTGGTGAAACCGCGCTGTATGCCGCACATAATATACCCACCATCTTGAGTGGGCGTGATGTGGTAGGCATTTTCAATTTTATCGGGGTCTCCATTTGTTTTTGACCAAATGACGTTTCCCTCTATATCAAACTTAATCATTAAAATATCCCTATTTCCACCGCTTACCAAAGGCACTTCCCCCTTAGAACCTACTAACATAAACAGCCCATCGGGTGTAGCACTTAGTACGCCGCCGCCTATCATTACATGCTCTTCCTGTCCATAGTCAAGGTGCTTAAACCACTCGGTTTCGCCGGTTGAACCGATTCGTCGAATTGCAAACCCCTCATAATTATTAAGCGTATTGTAAGTATGGGCTACTATGTAACCTCCATTTTCTAATGCCAATATTGCCGGCGAAAGGATGTTCATAGTATCGGGCTTAAATGTTTTATTGAAGTAGTTAATTGTTTGTGCTTGTGCCGTTGATGTGCCAACCAAAAAAATCAAGAGAAAGATATAGTGTTTCATAGTAGTGTAGTTTGGATGGTGAGAAAATACAAACAGCCTTCTACCTATACCGCATTGGCGTAGGCAGAGGGCTGTAGGTAGTGTTGTTATCGGGAAATGATGAGTTTTCCGGTAACAATGCTGCCATCTTTTGTTAGCAGTTCACAAATATACAATCCGTTGGGTAAGGTTTGGGTGTTTAGCTGTATGGGTTGGTAGGTATTTTGGGCAGGTAGGGGCTGGGTTAGCAGCAGCCTGCCGGTATAATCATATACATTTAGCCGCGTGGCTAATTGCATGGTTGTTGGTGTTTCTATCCATATATACGTTTCGTTTTGTGCGGGATTGGGCATTAGCCGCAAAACTGCCGGCTTATGCACGTAGGCAATTTGTGCTATAACCTCATCTGCCGGCATTCTTGTATAGGCTATGTTTTGCTGTGTAGCCTGTACCGATTGGGCAAACAATGCTGCACTATTGGGCGGGGTGGCGGGGGCAGCCATGTTTTGAATTTGGAGGGCGGCGGCGGTAGGGGCTTTGCCGTCAAAGGGCAGCAGGTAGGGGTTGGTTTGGAGTTGGGCGAGGTAGGCGCTAAAAAAGCTGTAAAAATCTGCATCGTCTTGGTTTTGCAGGGGCAGGGTTTGCAGCAGGCTATCGGCTAAAGCAAGGTTGCGCTCATCGGCATAAGTGGCTATGAGTATTTTGTTGCCTTCGGCATCGTTTCGGGCTTCGGTTTCGGTTTTGGCTTGGGCATACAGGTGGTTTTGGAGGTAGGTGCGCATGAGTTCGGCATAAAACCGCTCGTATTCTTGCCAGGTGGCACTTTGGCTCATGCCATTTTGCAGGTAGGCTATGCGCTCGCCTATTTCGCTGCCTTCAAACCGATAGGCAGTGCAGTCGGTGGACTCATCCGTACATTCATCAGTAGTTATATTGTAACTAACTAATGAAGGCTGGTATCCCGGCTCGTAGGTTACGTTAAACGTTTCGGTATTGTTGTGGTAGTAGATGTGGTAGGTGCCGGATATAATGGCGGGGTTGTGCCAGTTGTTGGCGGTGGGGTTGATGATGGGGTCAACATCATTACATCCTCCTTGGTCTTTAAAATCGTAGCTATCAAATACGCGGATGTCGTAGTCGCTAATGGCTTGGAATTGGTTGCAGTCTATGAGTACATTGGGGTTGTTTCCGCCTTCGGTTTGTATGGCTGTGCGGAATCTATACAGGCAGGAGGGCGGAGTGAGGCAGGCATCGTTTACAATGGCTTTAAAGGTGTTGTTGTGAATAATGCTGCCTACTTTACCGCTATTGCGCAGGGTGATGCCGTAGGGTTTATTGCTGCCCGGGTTGGGCATACTGCTTACCAGCAGGGTATTGTGCCCTATATCTACGCCCGGTGTGTGCATGGCAAAAACGGCGTAATCATCGGAAAGGAGGTACTCAAAGGTATTGCCCCGTATTTCGCTCATGGCGTTTCCGTTTAGGGTAATGCCTTTGGCAACAGAGGTGAATGTATTGTTGTAAATGTAGTGCCCGCTATACAAGGAACCTGCTGCATAGGCATCTATGCCTTTGTAGAGGTTGTTAAAAGTGCAAGGTGAAGTACCTCCAACGGCAATTTCTGACCTGTACGTAATAATGCCTGTGCCTCTTTCTTCTCTGGGTATGGTGTAGTTGGTGTTTGAAAAATGACAATTGTACATCACCATAGATCGGTTGATTAGTAAAATACCGGTATAACCCAAATCGGGAAAACGGTGTTCCGCTTTAAAGGGGGCATTGATTTCTACATGAACCTCTTCTATATTGGTTACTTCTTGTATAAAATGAGGCATATAGTATATGGCAACTGAGTTATTGATAAAGCGGCTGTCGGCTACTTTTAAAATGCCGCCGCCCATAGTTGGAACAAAGCTACCCACTTGTACGCCAATAAGCGCGTCTTGTATAATGGCGTTTTCTACATGCGCTATTCCGTGGTCTGTTAAGTTATAGTTTGCTCCACTCCAAATAGAATGATTAGCATCGCCATCTACCACTATTCCTTTCCACACATTGCCCAAACACTCGTTTCCGCGCAGGGTGGCATTGTGTAGGTGCAGGGCACCGCCTTTTTCTACTATAATACCGCTTTGGGGGGTCATAAATTCTATGGTGCAGTGTTCTATGGTAAGGGTTTTGCCGGCGGGAATCTTTACTACTCCGTTAATGCGGTTGTCTAATGACCATGTTACGTTATTAGCGGGTTCTCCATATATGCCAGACGGAATAATAACTTGGTTTGAATGAATTGGGGGTTCGGTGGGCATGGTTATAGATACCGGCACTACGGTAAGATTATTTTCGTTGTTTTCTTCCTCATAGGTGTTGGTAGGATCTACCTGTGCCACTATGTAGTACTGTCCGGTAGGCAGGTCGCAGGGCAATAAAATAGCATTGCCCGGCGTATTAGCGCCATATATATCCAGCAAGCCCGGCGCTATGCCTTGGTGTTGGTTTTCATTGCATTGGTAGCGCTTGCCCAACAAATAATTGGGAAATTGCGCCAGTTTGTTTTTAAGGAAATTCGCATTTCCCCATAAGCCAAGTAAAGGGTCAGACCACAAATTGGATGCAGAGCCGGTGTAGTTATCTATCTCCGTTAGGATGTCGGTGGGCGATATATCCGTACAAGCCCATGGGTCTGAACAAACACAAGTGGCGCTATTGACCAAACAGAAGCTAATTTTTTGGGTGTTGCCAATAATATCCCAATTCAAGGGTTGGTTGTAATTCGGGTCGGCGGGGTCATCGGGGCGTTTGCGCAGCGATGCTTCTATCCAATTTTCGGTATGTATGTGTCCGTGTTGGGGGTGATAAACTACGGTCATATTGTTTGTTTGATTATACTCGTAATCCATAAGCCATGGGTCGTTACCGGTAGGGGGCGCGGGTTTTTTGTAAATTACTTGGCGCAGTTGTTCTTTTAGTTCAAAACCTTCGGGGCAAGCATTGTTGTTTTCAGGGTCAATACAATCGGTATTTAATCCGGTGGTATTAATGGGTCAGCACTTTTTTACATTGGTTCTTTCTACTTCAAATGGACCGGCACCTATGTTGGCAATGGCTATATCCAGTAGCAGTTTAAGGGTATTGGTTTGAAGCTGTAAAGAATTGTTTGCGTTGGTTACGTTATAGGGAGAAACCACTAAATCGGGCAGTAGCGGGCAACTTTGGTCTGTTGCGCCGTTTTCGCATTTACAAGGCGCACACAAACCGCCGGTGGCATCGTTGGTGTGGTAGGCAAGGGCACATGCTGAAACGTGTAAACACTTGTTAGAAAAATCGGGATAATTCCAATAGCCGCCCGATAGTGCATTGCAGTCGGTTTCGTTGGTTACCGGATAACTGGGGTTGCTTCCCACTTTTGCAACAATATCGGGGTCTTCATCAATGCAATTGTAGTTAAAACTTTGCGCTTTTAAGTGCATAGGCAGCCATAACAGCAGCAAGGAAGCAACGGCAATTTGCATTAAACTTTTTAACGCATAACGGGGGGGTAATGTGTTGTTTCATTGTAAATAGCGTTTAAAAAAATGGTGAATACAAAAGGAAAGATATACCCAAGACGCAAATGCCTAAGTTTTGGTTGCCTGATGAGGAGATTTTTTTAATTGAAAATGTGAAGAGTGTAAAGTTATGAATTAGTAATTACCGACTACTGAATAACGCGAGTTTTGAGTAAAAATTAGCACAGAGGGCTTATGCTGTAAGTATTTTATGCATTTAGGATGTTTGTTTATTTTGAAAGAGCGGATAGCAGTGGTAATCGGCATATAATAAACAACAAAGAAGCCTAATACCCACCCTTGTAAAGTGGGGGAGGCTGTAACCCTTATTATGCAAATTTTTCGGAAACTTATAATATGTATTTTACGTATTGTATATTGGTATTTGATTTCCAAACTGTATCTACTTAGGTACTGCCCACCCTGCAAGTTCATGGCGTATTTGCAGGCTAATGGGTAAGATTTAGGGCAGCAATTAGCACACGGATAACACAGATGCGGCTTATTAGCGCCGATTTTTAAAAAACAGCAGCTACTTAGGTACTGCCCATCATACAGGCTCATGGCGTATTTGAAGGCTAATGGGTAAGATTTTACGCCAAGAACACCAAGTCTTTATGATTTTTGCGCTCACCTTTGCGTTCTTGGCGGTTATCACAAGGAATTTAGGTAAGACTTAAAACACAGGGTAAGCAGTTACGCCAAATTTATCAAAACCTAACGCCAATCTTATGTTGTTTTAGCAACAAAGCGCCTGTTTGCATTTATGGTTGTGTTAGTTACCGTTTCCGGCGCCGGTTGCAGGGGCGGCGGGTTTGGCGGGTTGTTTAAACTTGCGCAGGTTGTAGGTAAAGGTGAGCATGGCAAAGCGGCGAAGCGCGTTGGTTTCGGTATCTTCTATAAAGGTTTCGGTTACGTTTCGGGCTATGCTGTTGTTTTGGTTTAAGATGTCGTTTACCCTTAGCTGTATTTCGGCAACTCGGTTTTTGAGAAATCGGTAGCCAAGTCCGGCATTCCATAGGGTAAATTGCCGGGTAATATCGGTGTTTAGTCCGCTAAAATAGGTTTGGTTTACATCGGTACTCACCACAAAACCTTTCCAAAAAATCCACGATAACTTGGCGTTTGCCTGATGGTTAAAAAAGTTGTTGTTTAGTTGTGGCAGCAGTGAGTTTTGTACTATGTTGTAGTTGGCGGTATAAGAAAGGGTAAAATCGAGGTTTTCGCTGATGTTGCTGCCCAGTACAAAACCGGCGTTAAGGTTGTAGTTGTTAGATTTATTGGTTTGGTTGTTTACCAATCCGGGTGTGCGCACGTAGCTGCCGCCCAAGTTAAGGTTGAGGTTGCTTTTGAGGGTTTTTACCGGCATACCGTAGGTTACAAACGAGCGCAGGGTATAAAATCCGTTCAGGTTTACGGGGCGGTTCAGTTGCACCCCTTTTTGCAGGGCAATGTTGCCATAGAGCGTAGTATCGGTAGTGGCTAAAAAGGTGGAGTTGGCTATATAATTTTGGGTGTAGTTGGCAAAAATAAAGGCAAAAATGCTGTGCGAGGTGGCAGGGTTGGCATGACCCAATCGGGTAACGAACATTTGCGAAAAGGTTTGTTTCAAATCGGGGTTACCCACACTCAGCAGCACCGGGTTGGCATTATCTACCACATTTTGGAGTTGGGTTACAGAGGGCGGGTTGGTAAAAGTGCGGTAAAATATGCGCATGTTGGTACTTTTAGAAAACTTGTACTGAAACATGGCAGTAGGCAGCACATTGTTAAAAGTGCGCTCTATCCTGTCGGAAGGCGGGGGCAGCACGGGCAGCTCCTGTTGCCCTTGCAGTAAGGCATACTGATAGTTAGCGCCTATCATAAAGTTGGCTTTTTCAGTATTGTATCGGTAGGTAATGCCGCTGCGCTGGGTTTGGTAGGTATTGGTAAATTTGTTGGTAAGCAGCTCATCGGGAATGGTAAAATCTGCTGTTTGCTCGTTGTAGTTAAACGTTTCTTTATCGTTTCGGCCGGCGGTATGCTGGGGGTTATAGCTCAGTTGCAGTTGTCCTTTTTTACCAATGGGCTCGGTGTAGTTAATACTGCCGCCTATGGTACGGCTGTTGTTGTAAATATCGGCTTGTTGTGCAAGGGTAATAAGGGTATCGGGGGCGGTAAAAAATTGGCTTTCCGATGCCAATTCGGTATCGCCTGTTTTGCGGTTCCATTCTGTGTTTAGGTTTACCGATACCGTTCGCCCTACCTTGTTAAATTTTCGGCGGTAGAGTAGGTTATTGGAAAAATTAAAGCCCGAATACGCCGATTCAAACAGGTTTGTGAGTTCATTGAGCAAAACGGCGGGCAGGGTATTTTGCCCCAATTGGTTGGTATTGGTTCGGTTGCCCTGCCAGCTAAATCTTGGGGCAATGTTAATAGAGTTCAGGCTGTCTATGGTATAATCCATATTGAGGTTAAAGCGCCCGTTCAGGTTATTGCTGTTGGTGGTATTGGTTTCGGTGTAGGTTTGACCGGTAGCGCCGTCTTTGGTAATAAAGTTTCTAATGAGGTTGCTTTGGCGGTCGTTATCGGCATAATTCACAAACAGGCTACCGCTAAAAGCGAGTTTTTTACTCCACACATCGGAGTAGTTAATGCCCAGCGCCGATGTTGCCGAAATACCGCCTTGTTGTCCTACCAAAAAATTATTGGCTTCTCCCCCACCCCAGCTTCCGCCGCCGGGTCTGCCGCCGCCCATGCCGCCACCGGGCGGGCGACCGCCCCCCATACCGCCGCGCATCATGCCGCCGCCCTGACTGCCAAGCGCACCTACCAAATCTTGCATGTTAAAATTTTGCTGGTTAATGTTGTTGCTCAGCCCAAGTATAGAAATGCGGCGTTTACCCTTAAACAGGTTTACGTTTCCGCCTGCCCAGTAGCGTTGGTTGGTGCCATAACCGGCATACAGTTTGCCAAACTGACCGGTGTTCATGCCCGGTTTGGTAACAATGTTGAGGGTTTTTTGGTCATTGCCATCGCTAAATCCGGTAAAAGCCGATTGGCTGCTCATGCGGTCAAAAACTTGTATGCGGTCTATAACCTCTGCCGGCAGGTTTTTAAGCGCCAGTGTAGCATCATCGCCATAAAATTCTCTGCCGTCTATCAGCACCTTGCGCACTTCTTCGCCCTGTGCTTTTACAGCGCCGCCTTCTACGGTTATGTTGGGCATTTTGGTAATCAGGTCTTGCGCATCGGCATTGGGGTTTACCTTATATGCGCCGGCGTTATACTCGGTAGTATCGCCTTTTTGCCGGGTGCGCATTTGGGTGCCTTCTACCTTTACCTCATTGAGTAGTTTGCTGGCGGGGGTTAGTTTAAGCGCTCCCAAATCAACCGCTTTTTGTGCCATGGCAACTTCTTTGCTATACGGCTCATAGCCCACAAAACTCACCTTAAGCAAATAAGCGCCTTTTGCCACGCCGGTAAAAGTAAACTTGCCTTCGGTATCGGTAGAAGCGCCCTTATACAAAACCGTAGTATCCGATTTTTTGTACAGAGCAGCCGTTGCGCCGGGCAGTGGCATATTGTCTGATTGGTCTATAATTTTACCGCTGATTGTATTACTCTGAGCTATAACAGAAACGTTCCAAAATACCACCAAGAGGAGTAGTGTAAACAAATTTTTCATGCTTTATGACAGCAATTTTTCAACCCGATTGACTTTGTACCGATTAGGAGGCAGTTGGCTGAGTTGGTTAAAATGATGTTTAAACAAAAAAACAGATTAAAAGGCTCGTGCCGCAAACTGCCATTTTTAACGCATTTTGGTTATTTTTAGTTAATTATGCCCTTCTTTACCCTTACCATTACCGGCAATACTTTCTTTTGCAACGTGAGGTTGGAATTATAACGAACACCCGATAGGGGTAAAGCCTGTGCGTGGTTTAAATGCACTTGATAAACCGGGCAACAAGATTACGGTGCGCTGCACCTGATAACAACATGGTTTGCAGGTGTTTTACCAAGATTGAAGGGCGCTGCCCCTTGTGTGTTACTCACCAACAGCTATAAAATAGCGCGTTTGGTTTTTGAAAGGTGCAGCGCACCGAAATATAGGTAGTAACCCAGTTATGCCCTATTAACAAGGTGCAGCGCACCGAAATATACCGCCCCACCTGTTTAAAATCCTTTCGCTGTAAGATTTTGAGCAGGCTCATAATTCCAACCTTGCATTAAAACAAGTTCCCTTTTGGGTTTTTTCTCCCTCACAGCAAAAGAAAAAGTGCTGATTTACCGGTTTATCGGGAATTTAAAGGCAGCTCCCCTCTCCTTTTAATTACCATTTTGTCTTATTGCATACATTATGCTTAAAATAGCTCATGGGCAAAGCAGCCCTATTGGGTTTAGCTGCGTTTATAGATAAAACTATGCAAATTTGCACCTTGCATACGGTAATTTTGTTTTACCTTTAACTACTTATTGCCAATACAAACGTATCATTCATCATAACACAATTCATAACCAACATGAAACATCTTTTTCTATCATTGCTAATTGTCTGTTCGCTCGGACTTTTTTCACCCCATTTATTTGCCCAACCGGTAGAAGTACAATTGCCTCTTAATGGAACCGCACCTGTTCAAACAGCTAATAGCGGTATTTTGCGCGACAACGGCGGCACCGGCAATTTTACCCCGGGCGGTTTTGGTTCTATTACCATTAGCCCCATTTTAGCTACCTGCCCGCTAACCCTCACCTTTACCGAGTTTGATTTGGGAATATGGGATTATTTGATTATTTATGACGGACAAGATACCTCAAACGAGCCTATTGGTACTTACATTGGCGTTCAATTGCCCAATAACGGCGAGCCCATTGTTTCAACTACCGGTTCATTTACCATTGAGATGTATGGCGATATCGTCATTTTTCCGCCCCCGCCGCCGGCTAACGCAGGCTTTACCGCTATATGGGAAGCCGGCGACAGCTCTACCGATGCCACTTTTACCATCAGCGATGATAACGTGCCGGCTAATACAGATGTAGTGTTTACCCCCAATAATGGCAATTACGATACTTATTTTTGGAACTTTGGCGATGGCAATACTTCTACTGAGGTTATGCCTGTGCATAATTTCCTCTCATCGGGCAGTTTTACCGTTTTTCTTACCATTACCAACTGCGAAGGAGGCACCGGCACTTATTCAACAGAAGTATTGGTACAAGAACCGCCCGGCATTTCGATTGTGCCCAATACCGGCAATGATGTAACCTTAGCTCACGGCGATTCTATAACCTACTCCTACACCATTACCAATAACGGCAGTGGCGATTTGGTGGTAAATATAGAAGGCGCTAACCTTATCAGTAACAAAGAACTGCAAGTGCTGGCTTTAATAAACGGAGCTGATTTGACACAAGAATACCCATCTACCTTAGAAGCCATTAACAACCATTTTACCGATTACCAACTTACCGAACTTTCTACTACCAGCGCCACCGTATTGGCTACCGCCCTCCAAAATACAGATGTGCTGCTTATTCCCGAACAAGAAACCTGCAATGGCGCTTCTTTTGGCGCTTTTGCCCCGGTTTTACAAACCTTTGCCCAAAACGGAGGCACCATCATTATAAACGGTACTAACCAGCAGGCTTGTATCTTTAACACCGGATTGTTTAGCGGTACTTACCAAAACTTTTACAGCGGTTCGCTAAACGTAAACCTGCCTAATGACCCTATTATGGAGGGAGTAAATAACCCCTACAACGCCTTAGCCGTAACCTACTATTTTGATATTACCAACCCCGATAAGGTATCGTTGGTAAAATACAACGGTTACGATGTGGTTGCTTACCGAAACATAGGTTTAGGCAGAGCCATACTGATAGGACACGACTACCGCTACAAAAACGCTGATATGGAAAAAATTATAGCCAACTGTGTGCGCACCACCAAAGAAATGATGGCGGTTAATGGCGGCGTGGACTGGCTGTATATTTCTGAAAACGAGCTGCTGCTTGCACCCGGACAAAGCGTTACCATTGACCTTGAGTTTAACGCCACCGAAGTTTATGGGGGCTTTTATACCCAAAACATAGTGATTAACTCAAACGATGACGCTAACCCGCAAATTGTTTTACCCTGTAGCCTTACCGTTACCGGCACGCCCAGTTTTGCCATTAGTCAAAGCAGCTACGATTTTGGCGAAGTGATGGAAAACGATACTGCCCGATTTAACATACAAATCATCAATCCGGGTACCGACTCATTAAAGGTTTTTAACCTCACATTTGATAACCCTGCCTTTACCGCTGTTCCGGCTACCTTTTCGCTTTATGGCGGCGGCACCAGCCAAACCGTTGAACTCCGGTTTGTACCCACACAAATAGCGCCCTACACTGCAATGGGCACCATACAAACCAATATCATCAACTTCTTTATATCGGTATCGGGCACCGGTGTAGGAGCGCCGGTAACATCGGTTAACCCCACCGCTATTACCGCCACCATTGATGCCGGAACCAGTACCACCCTGCCATTAACGCTTACCAATACAGGGCAGGGTCCGCTGTTTTATGATATAGATACCACCTATTTTCAGCAGCAACTTAAAGTACTGGCTTACACACTTGGGTCAGACCCGTTTGCCTACCCGGCTACCATTAATGCCATTAACAGCTTTTTTACCGATTACCAACTTACCACTACCAATACCAGCAACCCCACCGTTTTAGCCGATTTGCTAAACGATGTAAACGTGCTGCTGGTGCCCGCTATTACCGATTTTTCGGTATTCAACACCTTCGACAGTTTTCAGCCTGCCCTCCAAAATTTTGTAAATGGCGGCGGCTCGGTAATTTTCCTTGGCAATTTTAGCTGGGGCGATAATCCCGTATTACATTCGGGCTTTTTTGATGGTTTCAGCAGTTTTAATTCGGGTACTACCTGCAATGTGTTAGATACCACTCACCCCATTATGCAGGGCGTAACCAACCCATATGAAGCCATAGGCATTACCCCCATGCAGTTTTTTACCCCGGGCATAGTGAGCTTAGTAAAACAAACCGGCTTTGAACCCACCCCCAGCGATGTGGTGGCTTTTAGGCAAGTAGGCAGTGGTAAAGCCATTTACATAGGGCACGATTTTGGCTCGGGTACCGATATTAACGGCGCTCGCATTCTTTCAAACGCGTTAAAATGGATAGCCACCGGCACTATATTGGAATGGTTTGATATTTCGGCTACCTCAGGCACAGTGGGGTATCCCGATAGCCAAACGCTAACCGTTACCCTTGATGCCACCACCCTTTTGGGCGGCACCTATACTACACAGGTGGTTATACATACAAACGACCCCTTAGCGCCCATGATTACCGTACCCGTTACGCTTACCGTTATAGGCATTCCGGCAATAGACCTGCCCGTAACCTCGCTCAATTTTGGCAATGTTATTATAGGTAATACCAAAACCCTGAGCGTGCCGGTAAATAACCCGGGTACCGATAGTTTGTTTGTTACCGTGTCATCGGGCTTACCACAGTTTGTTGCCAATCCGGCAACGTTTACCGTGCCACCCCTCAGCAGCCAAACATTGGAAATAACTTTTGTTCCCGATGAAATAGCCTTGCTCAACACCCAAATTATACTTGCCAATAACGTAACCGACCTCGCTATTACCGTAACCGGTTTTGGGCAGGGCGCTCCCATTGTTGGTGTAACACCACCCGCAGTGGAGGTTACCTTACTTGCAGGCAACACCGAAACGCAAACCGTAACCGTAACCAATACCGGCGCCGGACCATTGGAGTTTACCTCTAACGGCAGCGCCAACATACCTATATTAGCGTGGACTTACCAAGCTAACAGCATTAACTACACCAATATGTTAAACGCTCTGGCAGCCACAGGCGTATCCTATACCCTTACCGAAACCAATACCGAAAACCCTGCCGAATTAGCTGCCTTGTTGCAAAGTAACCGCATACTACTCATACCCGACCAAAACTGGAGTTTCTCTAATGCTGTTTATGCCGCTATGGCGCCGGTGTTTAATGACTATGCACAAAATGGCGGTACGGTTTTATACTTAGGTAATCAGTGCGATAATTGCATTACCCAAACCGGTTTGTTTGGCGGTTTTATATGGGCGTTTTTGTTTAACAACGTAGTAACCGTTACCAACACCAGCCACCCGCTGAGCGCCGGATTGGGTTCTTCTTACACCAGCTCAACCAGTGGATTAGCCTATTCCTTCACCAACCCCGATGTGGTAAACCTTACCGATGTGTTTACGGGCGGCTCTACCCTGTCTTACCGCATGGTAGGAAGTGGTAAAGCCATTTATGTAGGCAATACTTTTGCCGATTTTTCGCCGGCAGAACTTACTATGCTCAAAAATGCTTTGCTCTGGGGCGGCGCTCCGCCATCGTGGATTACCCTTAGCCCCACCGAAGGTACCGTTGAAGTGGGCGAAAGTTTACAAGTAAACATCAATTTTGACGCATCGGGATTATTAGCAGGCACTTATACCTTTAATTTTGTGCTGATTACCAACGACCCATTCAATCCGTTGGTCATTGTTCCGTGTACCATGACCGTACTGGCTTTTCCGCAAACTGCCATTAGCGCACAACCCACCTACTCCTGCGATGGGGTAGTGTATTTTTATGACCAAACCCTCAATAACCCCACCTCTTGGAGCTGGGATTTTGGAGATGGCAACACAGCCGGTATCCAAAACCCCATTCATACTTATACCGAAAACGGCGTTTATACGGTTACCTTAGAAACCTGCAACAACTTGGGCTGCGATGAGGTAGTATTTAACAATTTAATTACTGTTGATTTTGCCTCTACCTACTGCGATACCATTGCCATGCCGTTTAGTGGTATGCAAACCGTTACCGGCTGCAACGGCGTACTGCAAGACTCGGGCGGCAACCAAAACTACCTTGCCGGCTCATCGGGCATGGTAACCATTGCCCCGCCGGGCGCTATACAAATTGTACTTACCTTTACCGAGTTTAATTACCTTTTTGACTTTGATTTTGGCGACCAAATCATCATTTATGACGGTCCCGATTTTAACAGCCCCATCATAGGTATTTATTCCGGAAACGAACTACCCAATGGCGGCATAGTGGTTTCATCGGGCGGCGCTATTACTATACAAGAAATTGCCAATGGCTGGCTTGGCACCGCTACCGGTTTTACCGCCACTTGGGATTGTATTAACGTAGATACGCCCCCAACCCCTAACTTTACCTACGAAGTTACCAACAACTGCCTTGGGCAAATTAAGTTTACCGATGCCAGTGGCAATTACCCCGCAAGTTGGAGCTGGGATTTTGGCGATGGGAATACCGGCACCGATGAAGAGCCCAGCCATGCTTACCTGCAAAGCGGCACCTATAATGTAGTACTCACCGCTTGCAATGTGGCAGGCTGCAATACCATTACCTTGCCTGTTACCATTAGCGGCGTGTTGTATGTAAACTTTACCGTGCCCCAATATGTGCAAATTGGGCAGCCGGTTATGTTTATAGATAATACCCAAAATGCCACCTACTGGCAGTGGAATTTTGGCAATGGGCAAACAGCCGTGGGGCAGCTTGCTAATCCGGTTACTTTTTACAACGTTTTGGGCGCCTATAACGTAACACTCACGGTTACAGATAGCAACGGCTGTGTTAGAACCGGCACACAAACAATTACCGTAGTGCAGGATATTGGCATTAACAACCCCAGCCAAACAGATGGGCTTAAACTGTACCCCAACCCTGCTACCAACGCCGTAACACTACAGTTTGAACTGACAAGTTTACCGCAAACCGCACAAATTGCCCTATTTGATGCCACCGGTAAACAGGTGTACCAACAACAGCTAAACGCCTCCGGTTTGGTTACTTACACATTGCCTACCGACCAGTTTGCCAAAGGCTTGTACTGGGTGGCAGTTACCGGTGCAGGCGGCACGCTTACCCAAAAATTAGTGCTCCAATAACTTGGAGTGGTTAGAGAGTAATTGGTAGATAGGAGTTGGTACTAACCCCTAACCACTAAAAAAAACGCCCCTGTGCTGCAATACAGGGGCGTTTTTTTGCCCTAACAAACCCACTGCTTTGAGGATTTGGTTAATAAATTGACAAATTGCTCACCCCAAACCACAATTTGTGCCTAAATTTAACGCCAAATTTACCTTGCAACTTCACCCCCAAGCCTAAAACAAATTAACCATTAGCCATTATTACCACTGCACACCGGTAAAACATGCTTTTTCTTAACCACCAACAGATGAAAAACAAACTCCCCTTTTTAATCTTAATAGGTTTTGTTTTTTTGCTGACCACCTTTTTTACAGGTAAAAAATACTTGCAGGCATCACTTTTGCCCGGTGCAAAAGATATAGTCCAAAAATCGGTAACCCAAACTTATGGCGAAAAAAGCTATCAGGCAGAGTGGGGCATTACTGCCCAGTTTGCCAACGGATTAACAGAGGAAATCAGCTTAAAAATATGGCAGTCATTGGTTACAGATAAACGCATAACCTTAGTTACAGCGCCGGCGCGGTTGCGCGGAAATGCCTTTTTGCGCATAGGTAAAGAGGTTTGGTACTGGGAAGCATCGGAAGAAAAACTCAGCAAACTAAGCCCCGCAGCATTGGCACAACCATGGTTAAATACCCACCTTACCCTTGCCGACCTGACCGGATTTTATGACCTTAGCGCCGATTTTGCAGCATCGTTCAAAAACTTGGTCAAATTTAACAATACCAGTTGTTACCTCATAGAGTTGGTTTCTAACCAAGAGGCAGCCTTAGAGCGCCACCGAATTATGCTCTGGATAAACACTCAAAATTTCATTATTCAAAAAGCAGAATACTTTAACGAAGATGATTTTTTGACTGTTACCGCCCTAACTTTGCAAACACAAGAAACCAACGGCAGAACCATACCCAAACTAATATCCTACTCCGCCCCCGGCGCTGCAACAACTACAACACAACTAACCTATAAAAACACCCTCTTTAACCAACCTTTTCCGGAGGACAACTTTTTTACCATAGACAACCTCAAAAAAGTACGATGAAAAACGCTGCCCTACACTTGTTTGCCGCCCTGTTGATTACCGCTTCCCTACTTGCTCAGTTTGGCTGCAACAAAGAAGAAACAGACCCCACCAAACCTAATGTACAGTTAGGAAAACTACCCTACCCTAAACTATCGGACTACCGTTTTTTTGCCGGCAATTTAGCCGATATGATGCCCCAAGATGGCGTTTTACCTTATGACCTTAATACTCCCTTGTTTTCGGATTATGCCCATAAAGCCCGATTTGTTTACATGCCACCCGGCACGCAGGCAACCTACTCCCATACCGAAGCCTTTGACTTTCCTACCGGAACAGTACTTATTAAAACGTTTTATTACCACAATGATGAAACCGACCTGTTAAAAGGCAACCGCATTATAGAAACCCGTTTGCTGGTAAAATTTGCCGACAAATGGGAATCTTATGACTACATCTGGAACGAACAACAAACCGAAGCCACTTACAGCGTAGTGGGTAAAACAGTGCCGGTGAGTTGGGTAAACGAACAAGGCAATACCCAAACGGCTAATTTTTTAATCCCAAATAAAAACGAGTGCAAAGGTTGCCATAGCCTAAGCGGTAAATTTGTGCCCATAGGACCCAAAGCCCGAAGCCTGAACAGAACACTCAACTACCCCGATGGCACTACCGCCAACCAACTTGCCAAATGGACTGAGGTGGGCTACCTAAACGGCACACCCGCCAACCCCGATGCCGCCCCAAAAGCCGCCGTTTGGAACAACCCCTCATCGGGCACATTAGAACAAAGAGCCCGCGCCTACCTCGATATTAACTGTGCCCACTGCCACAACCCTAATGGCCCGGCAAACAATTCGGGCTTATCGCTCTCTTTATTAGAAACCAATGCTTTTCACTTGGGTGTTTGCAAACCGCCCATTGCTGCCGGGCAAGGCTCAGGCGGATTGTTGTACAGCATTGTGCCGGGTAAACCCGATGAATCCATATTAGTTTATAGAATGAACTCAACCGTGTTAGACGTTGCCATGCCCGAACTTGGCAGGTCGGTTATTCATACAGAGGGTCTTCAACTTATAGCCGATTGGATTGCCACCCTACAACCCGCCGGCTGCCCGTAAATGGTAGCGAGGAAGATGGTAATTGATAATTGAATTGGTAACTCACAACGCATAACTCATAACTCATAACTCATAACTCACAACTCATAACTCACAACTCATAACTCATAACTCATAACTCATTTGAGCCTACTAATAGAAGCCCACTACCTACCCGCCATTGAATACATGGCGCTTGCAGCCAAACAAGGCAGTTTGCTCATAGAACAATGCGAAAACTTTGAAAAAAGCACCTGCCGAAACCGATGCTATATAGCCGGCAGCAATGGTAAACTCATGCTCTCTATTCCGCTACTGGGTGGTAGGCAACAAAACTGCCTTACCCGCAACGTGCAAATAGATAACCGTCAAAACTGGCAAAAAATACACCGCCACAGTATAGAAAGCGCTTACCGTTCTACTGCCTACTTTGAATACTATTTTGATGCGCTATTGCCATTTTATACCAAAATACACAAATTTTTATTTGATTTAAATATCGGGTTATTAGCAACACTCATCAAACTACTAAAAGCAAACATTAACCTCTTGTTTACCGAATCTTATCATAAAAACCATCTATCTCCCGATGTAAAAGATTGCCGAAATATCCTAATACCCAACCAAAACCCGATGCTGCGCCAACAATTGGGGTTTTCTCCCCCTACTTACTATCAGGTTTTTGCCCATAAAATCGGGTTTTTACCCAACATCAGCATTATTGACCTCCTTTTTGCCTTAGGACCCGAAACAACACCTGTTTTGTTAAATTCTTTTAACTAACAACCCATTTTAACCCCTATTTCTCCATTTTTTGGCACAAATACCCTACTTTTGTGCTAAATTCATTTGCCTATTGCAAATAGCATTTTGCTATACACAACAGGTAAAAACAGCAACTCCAAACTAAATACAAACTAATTTTACTACTAAATCAATTAACCAAATTTTATGCCTAATTCATCTTTAACTCCCGAAACATCGGCATTTGGTAAAACCCAAGCGCTGGGATTAGAACAATGGGTACAAGACCTAACCGAGTTTTTTGAACCCCAAAACGTATATTGGTGTAACGGCTCGGAAGAAGAATACAACAAACTTTGCGATGAACTGGTGCAAAAAGGCACTTTCATTAAACTAAATCCCGAAAAGCGCCCCAACAGCTACGCTTGTTTTTCTGACCCCAGCGATGTAGCCCGTGTAGAAGACCGCACTTTTATTTGCAGCCGTCGCCGCGAAGATGCCGGACCCAACAATAATTGGATGGACCCGCGAGAAATGAAAAACATTCTTAACGAGCTGTTCAGAGGTTGTATGCGCGGACGTACCATGTATGTGATACCCTTTTGCATGGGACCATTAGGCTCGCCGCTTTCTAAATACGGCATACAAGTAACCGACTCTGAATATGTGGTGGTAAATATGCGCATTATGACCCGCATGGGCAGCCACGTGCTGGAAAAAATTAACAACGATAACTATGTAAAATGTATCCATTCGGTAGGCGCTCCGCTTGAACCCGGGCAAGAAGACAGTAAATGGCCCTGCAACCCTACGGTTAAGTACATTACCCATTTCCCCTCTGAAAGGCTCATTATTTCTTATGGCAGTGGTTATGGCGGCAATGCCTTGCTGGGTAAAAAATGTTTTGCCCTGCGCATTGCTTCCAGCATAGCCCGCGAAGAAGGCTGGCTGGCAGAACACATGCTAATTTTAGGCGCACAATCACCATCGGGCGAAAAAACATATATCGCTGCCGCTTTTCCGAGCGCCTGCGGTAAAACCAATTTTGCCATGCTCATTCCGCCCGATAGCATGAACGGCTGGAAAATTACCACCGTAGGCGATGACATAGCATGGATTAAACCCGGCGATGACGGCAGGCTGCACGCCATTAACCCCGAAGCCGGTTATTTTGGCGTAGCGCCCGGCACCAACTGGAAAACCAACCCCAATGCAATGGCTACCATAGCCAAAAATACCATCTTTACCAATGTAGCCATTACGCCCGATGGCGATGTGTGGTGGGAAGGTTTAACCAAAGAAATACCCAACGGACTTACCGACTGGCAGGGCAAACCCTATGACCCCACCGGTGGTAAACCTGCCGCACATGCCAACTCCCGATTTACCACACCCGCCTCGCAATGCCCAAGCATAGACCCCGACTGGGAAAACCCCGCCGGCGTGCCTATTGCCGCTTTTATTTTTGGAGGTCGCCGCACTTCTACCGTGCCGCTGGTTTATCAGGCTTTTAACTGGAACTTTGGCGTTTATATGGCTGCCACCATGGGCTCAGAAATGACTGCCGCCGCTTTTGGTAATATAGGACAAGTGCGCCGCGACCCCTTTGCCATGCTCCCTTTTATGGGCTACCATATGGGCGACTATTTTAACCACTGGCTACAACTGGGACGCAAACTGCCCAATCCGCCCCGCATTTTTAGCGCAAACTGGTTTAGAAAAGATAAAGACGGCAACTTTATTTGGCCCGGTTTTGGCGAAAATATGCGCGTGCTGCAATGGGTTATTCAGCGTGCAAGGGGTAAGGCTTCTGCCGTTGAAAGCCCTATAGGCTGGATGCCCCGCTACACCGATATTGAATGGACCGGATTAGAAAACTTTACCAGCGAAAACTTTGACTCGGTTATGACGGTGGACCGCGAACTCTGGAAAAAAGAACTCCTTGCCCACGAAGAACTGTTTGAACGCGGCTACGACCGGCTGCCCAAAGAGTTTTTGTTTATGCGCGAACTTCTGCTTTCTGCCCTTTGGCGCTCGCCCGAATCGTGGAAATTAGAACCGGAGCGAAATTAATGCTTGCCACAAGAGATTTGCCGATTTGAACCCTTTACCTTGGGTTTACTCCTAATAAACAAAAAGCCCTGCCATAGGTAAACCCGATGGCAGGGCTTTTTATAGGGTATTGTTAGGTTTTTATGCTGTGTAGTAGGCAGGTACAATAAAAAAACAGCTATGCACATACAACCATTTTAACAATTACCTACTCTGTATGAGCAGACAAAATACCAGATATATTTTAGCAACTAAATTTAGGTAAATATGAAACGTTCAACACAAGTGCTTGCCATGTTATTTGGGGTTTTACAGGTATGGGTAATGCCCACTTATGCTACAGTGAGATATGTAAAACCGGTTGCCGCCGGATTGGGAACCGGAGTAAGTTGGGAGCATGCCTCTGATGATTTAACCGCCATGCTGCTCGCCTCCGAAGCGGGCGATGAAGTATGGGTGGCAGCAGGCACTTACAAACCTACCGCTTACCCTCCAAATTGTGTTGGTTGCAGCTCCGTTAGGAATTATACTTTTTTTGTGAATGACGGCGTAAGTTTGTACGGCGGTTTTGCCGGAAACGAAACCAATATAACCCAGCGAAACATAACAGCTAATACCACCACCTTAGATGGTAATGTGGGTATAAGCAGTTGGTCAGACAACTCCAACCATGTGTTGATGGCAATAGCTCCAACCAACGGAGCAGGTGTAACCATAAACGGATTTACGGTAAAAAATGCTTCGGGCTGGGGGGCAGCATCAATTTCTGTAAATGGGCTTCAAATCTATCCCTATAAAGGCGGAGGCGCTATTCTTTATGGTGGCACAAACACCATAACTAATAATACTTTTATGGACTGCCAGATTGATTTTGGAGGCGGTATCTACATTGCACAAGGAATAAACAATTATATTGCCTACAATAAAATCTGGAAGAATAATAGCTTGTATGGAGGCGGCATTTACATAGAAAGCGGTACCAACACTATAGTAAACAATGAAATAACTGATAATAGATTGAATTGTTGTGCTGCGATGATAGAAAATGCCGGTGCTGGAATTGTTATTTGGGATGGCGAAAATTTGATAGCAAACAACAATATACACGGTAATTCATCTTATGAGGGTTCTGGTTGTGGAGTAACCATAATAGGTGGAACTAATGCTATTTACAATAACACTATAAAAAACAACCAAATTGAGAATGAAGGGCGGGGTGCAGGCATCAGTCTGTGGTCAGGGAGCAACAATACTATAGCAGGTAATTTTATTACAGACAATTCAGCTACCTATGGAGGTGGAATACATATGGATGGCGGAGCAAATATCGTTTTTAATAACGTTATTTACAACAACTCGGCCAATAGTGGAGGGGGCATGTACATAACAGGGGGGCAGCACAACATCATAAATAACACTATTGTAAAAAACAGCGTTTCCGGCACAAGTAGTGGAAACAAAGGGGGAGGTATTTACACAGCATTTGCGCCCACTACCAATACTTTGTTTGCCAATAATATCTTGTGGGCTAATAAATTAAACACTTCAGAAACAACCGCCGGCGCCGATTATTTCCATTATTCTGGTATGCCTGCCACCTTTTTAAACAATTTGCTTCAATTACCCGAAGATGCCTATACTACTGTCAATAACGATTTAGGCGCATTGGCATCGGGAAATGTATTTGCACAGAGCCCTATGTTTGCCTATATAAACTTACCCGCCGGATTTGATGGAATTCTCGGCTCAAACGACGATGGTTTGCGGCTTTTATTGACCAGCCCTGCTGTTAATGCCGGCATAGCCATTGGCACACACACTACCGATTTGCTGGGCATACCCCATTTTGAGCAACCCGATATAGGAGCGTATGAGTATCCTATTTTTTCTTTAAGCCCTGCTCTGTATGTAGATGCCGGTATAACCGAGCCGGGCAATGGTGGCAGTTGGCAAACAGCCTTAAATAATTTGAGTGATGCTATAGAGCTGGCATACTACAGCCCTTGGGTAACTACTATTTATGTTGCAGAAGGAATTTACAAGCCCGAAAAGAAACCGTTTCAGTCATTTGGCGAAATAAATACCAATGATCCGAGAGATGTTTGTTTCCACCTGCCCAATGGGTTAAAACTGCAAGGCGGTTATCCTACCGGTGGCGGAACCAGAGATATTGCCGCACACCCTACTATACTATGCGGCGATATTGGCATTTTGGACAATCCTGATGATAATGCCTATCATGTAGTACTTGCCAAAGGAAACAATGCCATATATTCCAGTATGACTTTAGATGGCTTTACCATAAGAAACGGTAATGCCAATGGCACCGGCTCAGTATCGTTGCAAAGTACCATTTTTTTTCGCAATTCGGGTGCCGGACTGTATGGCATATATGGCGATATACTTCTTCAAAACAACATTTTTACCTCCAACAACGCTGCTGATCAGGGCGGTGCCATTTGTGCCTATTTTAGCGAATGCAACTTTTATACCAACACGGTATTCAATAATAGGGCAAGCACCGGCGGCGGTATGCACTTACATAATTCAACAGGACTGCTGCGCAATAACGTTATGTACCATAACACAGCAACTGTTTCGGGAGGAGGTTTGTATAAATGGAACAACACCGTTACCCTTACCAATAATGTATTGCTGAACAACGAATCGGCGGTGGGGGGCGGTATTTATGCTTTGCTGGGAACATGTGCCTATATAAACAATACACTTGTAGGAAATAGGGCTACTTTAAATGGCGGCGGTTTATATACTAACCAAACCAACTTTTCTATTTCTAACAACTTATTTTGGGCTAATGCTTTGGGCGAAAATACCAACACACCCAGCGCCGATTTTTATGCCACCAACAGTACAAATACCTTTTTGCACAACCTTTTGCAATTGCCTGCTTACTCCTACTCCACTACCAATAGCGGCAATTTTTACTTAGGCGCATGGGCATCGGGAAATTTATTTGCACAGAACCCTATGTTTGTCGATGCTCAAAATGCCGCAGGTATAGATTCGGTATTTCGTACCGAAGACGACGGGCTCAAACTGTTGGGGGGTAGCCCTGCTATACAAGCCGGTATTGCCTCTGCCAATAACCCCATTACCGATATATTAGGCAACTCCCGAAGCGCCCATCCCGATTTAGGGGCGTATGAAGTTGGCATAACAATAGGTATTTCGCCGGTAAAATATGCAACCCAATATGTAAATTACGCACTTTACCCCAATCCGGTTGTAAACAACGCCACACTTACCTTTACCTCCCCAACTGCCACATTTGCAACAGCAGCCATATACTCCTTGCAAGGAAATCAGATTTTCCGGTTGTTTGCCGGTATTATCCAAGCTAATATACCCCATAAACTTGTTATTGATGCCGGTCAATTGGCATCGGGTAGATATGCCATTGTTATAGACTATGTCAATTGCACTCATCAAGATATTATACCTCTTATAGTTGTAAAGTAGATTTAACAATTAATGCTTGCCACAAGAGATTTGCCGATTTGAACCCTTTACCTTGGGTTTACTCCTAATAAACAAAAAGCCCTGCCATTGTTCCAATACTTGGCAGGGCTTTTTATAGGGTGTTGTTAGGTTTTGGTCTTATACAACAGCCACCAAGGGGTGCTTGGCGAATCGTGGTGTTCATAGTGGTAGCCAAAAAAGTAACAGGTAACAAATGCTAACAAGTGGTTAGTGTTTTGGCTTCGGGCATTGTGTGGGTTATGGTGAGTGCCTCGGTGAGGCAGGTAAGTACCAAAAATAAACAACTGAAAAGTGCTAAGTACAGAGGGAATTATCCAAAAAAGTACCAGATTTTGAACCGGAAAAACAAGTTGAAGCAGGTTAAAAGCAATGGCGGTTAAAATAAACTGCCTAATGCTGAGATACTCCATTAAAAAATGGAAATACCAGCTCCAAAAATGCGGCGGGTGAAAATCGGGGTCATTTTCTGTTCCGGCGTATTTGTGGTGGTCGTAATGTTTGGGCGACAATAAACTGAATGAGTTAAACATAAACAAAGTGGTGCAAAGTTTACCAATGGCTATGTTTACTCTCCTGTTCCACGATACGGTACCGTGCATGGCATCGTGAGCGGTAATAAAAATGCCGGTGTAAAGATGGGTTATGAGCAGCATTTTTACCCATGTACTCACTTGCCACAGGCTTGAGCTGCCGGTTAATGCCCATGCCGTAGCAGCAAACCAAAGCGCAATAATGGTAAGCCCTATGATGACCCCTTTTCGGGAATTTTTAGGCAAGGTGTAGCTGTGCATAAATTTGCAAAAGTATTTTATTATTGATTGATAATGGCGGCAGTTTGGGAGGTATTTTGGTGTGTAGTGGCAGAATAACGCTCCATTAGGTACTCATAAATGCTGATGTTCATAAGCAGCATAGATAAATTATACATAGTATCTTCTACCGGTATGGTATAGAGCCTTATGCCAAGGTTTTGAGCATCGTTATACATAACCACCGGAAGCGAAGTAAGTACCCCGTTTACTATCATAAAAGGTATCAGGCTGAGCAAAAAGGTGAGGTAAAACCTGCCCATATAACTGCCCCTTATAAACAATAGCTGCAACAGTAGCCATGTTATGGTAAAAGCAAAACAAACGGTAGTGTATAACTTGCCAAAATTTGCAATTAACAGCGCACCTAACACCACAACCAATGCCCACGATATTTTGGTGTGCAGATTAGCTAAAATATCGGTTTTTACAAAATACCTAAGTACTTCGTAAATGAACACACAGGCAAATGGTACGGCAAGAAAAAACAACCATTCTTCTATAGGCAAGTGGAACAGGTATATGCCCAGCAGATAGGGCGCATTAAATGACCAAACACCCGATTGGGTAAACCAAATATCCCAAACAATAAACACAAATCCGGTAATGGCTATTGCCGGAAATAAATATCGCCACTTGCTTACATAGTTTACCCGATGCTCAAAACTGCGCACTAAGGGGAAAGATATGGTAAACAAATTGAGTAACAAATAGGTGAATGCTGCCACAGAGGGAGTTATGAGTTATGAGTTATGAGTTTATTGACCGTGCTTGTGCTTTCCAAAAAAACCTTGCCCGCTTTTGTTTCTCGCAAAGGTGCAAATTAGTTCTTATTTTTAGTACCCAATACCAACTATCATTTACTATACTAACAACTAACCACTATCAAAGTACATTGAGTTGGTAACGGAGCATAGATTTGACCAAGATAACCAATTTTTGTTGATTTGGAACTCTTATGCGCTCTTGGAGTACTTTTTGTGGTGGGGCGTGTACAATTTTAAGAAACAGATTAAGATAGTATTTGTAAGCAGTATAAACCCCAAACTGTGCGCCTTTGGGCAGTTGCAAAATACCTTGGTAGGCAGCATCAAAATCGGCTTGAATATCCTGCTCAATGAGTTTTTTGGTTTGAGCATTAAAATCGGTGTAGTCAATATCAGGAAAATAAACCCTGCCTCGGTCTTCAAAATCGCTTTTCATATCGCGCAGGAAATTTACCTTCTGAAATGCGGCGCCTAATCTTCGGGCAGCATCTTTAAGGTGGTTATACAGTTGGTCATCGCCCTCACAAAACACGCGCAGACACATCAACCCCACCACTTCGGCAGAGCCGTAAATATAAGTATCGTAGAGAGCAAGGCTATAATCGGTTTTATCCAAATCCATTTCCATACTTTTCAGGAAAGCGTCTATAAGCTCCCATTCAATATGGTATTTGTGTACCACTTCCTGAAACGCCTGAATAACCGGATTGGTGCTGATGCCTCGTTCAATAGCTTTAACCGTATCTTCCCTAAACTCGGCAAGCAAGGTTTGTTTGTCGTATTGGTGAAAAGTGTCCACAATTTCATCAGCAAAACGAACGTAACCGTAAATGGCATAAATGGGGTTTTGAAACTTTTTATCAAACACCTTAATGCCCATGGTAAACGAAGTACTGTAATTTTGGGTAATGAGTTTACTACACTCATTACAGGTGGTTTGAAACAGTGTCATCATAGCTTGGCGTGTTGGTTTAGTAGTGAGGTAGAATTTTGAAAACAATGTGCGTTGGGGTTATACGCCAACGCTTTCCGTTACTTTAGCAGAAGGTTTGTGTATGGTTAGCTTTGGCTGCGGTTTTTGTGTAGCGCCGGTAATGCGCTCAGTAGCTAATTTTGAGCTGATAAGTACAATGGGCAAACCGGTACCCGGCACGGTAGAAGCGCCAACATAAAAGAGATTACTGTATTTTTCGTCTATGTTTTTGGGGCGCAAACCGGCTACTTGGTCTAAACCGTGTGCCAACCCAAGTCCGCTGCCTTTATACAAGTTAAACATATTGCGCCAGTCTATCGGGTTATAAATGGTTCGGGTAAGGGTGTTGGCTTGAAGGTTAAACCCTATGCGTTCACTCATATCGGCAATAATGTTATCGGCAAGTTGTTCAGAGTCGCTCCAATCGGGTTTATAGCGCAAATCGGGCACCGGACAAAGGATAAAGATGTTTTCGCAACCTTCGGGCGCACAATCGGGCGTGGTTTTAGAGCTTACATTTACGTAATAATACGGTTTTTGCGGACTTACCGATGTTTTAAATATAGTGTGTGCATACTCATTAAAGTTGTTGCCCAAAAAGTAGTTGTGGTGGTACAAATCGGGTATAGTACCTTTTACGCCAAGGTAAATGGTAAAGGGCGCTAATGTCCACTTCATATTATCCAATTTTTGCTCGGTAAAATTGGGGCGTTTCAGAATTTCTCCTCTGAAAAAAGCAGCATCGGCGTTACACACATATACATCAGCTTGCCAAAGGTTGCCGTTTGCATCTATGAAGCCGTCTAATTTACCGTTTTTCTCTTGGGCTGCCACCACCTCGGTGTTAAAGTGCATTTTTACACCGCGCTCTTTGAGCAGGTTGGTTATGGTTTCTACAATTCTATACATACCACCTTTTACACACCAATAGCCATCGTGTTCCAGTTCGGTATAATTGAGTAGGCTGTAAACAGCCGGCGTATCAAACGGAGTAGAGCCTAAAAAGAATGCCACCAACGAAAAAATAACTTTTACCTCTTGTGAGGTAAAATGCCGCTCCAACTCGCGCCACATACTCCTGAACAACATGGGGCTGTGTTTGAGCGGAACCGTCATCAGCCCAAGAGCATACGACAATAACCCGTCAAAATTCTTTTTTACTATCCGATACTCTGTATCATGAAATACCGATTTTGCTTGAGACAAATATCGGCGGGCTTTTGCCTCAAAATCGGGCTCTATGGCTTTAAACTCTTCGGCAAGTTTTTGAAGGTCTTTGTGTATAAGATACGGTTTTTCTTTATTCTCAAAATAAACCGAATATACCGGATTCAGCTCATGCAATTCAAGCGGATTGGGTATGTTGCAGTAATCAAACAACTCCTTAAACTCGTAACTCATGCTAAAAAAAGACGGACCCACGTCAAAAGTGAAGCCATCTTTTTTGAGTTGGTTAAGTCTGCCACCGGGTTGGTGGTGTTTTTCCAACATTTCAACTTCGTAACCATGTGCTGTAAGACGCAGGGCAGTAGCCAAACCACCCAAACCGGTGCCAATAATCAGGGCTTTCTTTTTCATAAGATTGCTTGTTTGGTAGTTAAAACAAGTGTGTTGAGTTTTTGTTTAGATTTTTGACAAAAAAGTTAAACAAGAGTACAACAATTTACCCCTCACCTACTGTGCCATTTTTAGGCAAAAAAAATCCTTGCATCAAAATAGTAAACCTTAACCGCCTCATTTTCGTTTTAGTAACGTAATTTTCAGTTTTGATTGAAACTTGTTTTACCCACCCTCAATTTTTGAAGCGTATGCAAACTGCCGTTATTACGCCCGATGTTATATTGCAAGACCCCCGCTTAGACGAAAACCTGCGCCATATAGCCCAAAAAGTTTTAAACCAACAACGCATTACCGTACAAGAAGGCATTACCCTCTATGAAAAAGGAGAGCCGGGCTTTTTAGGGTCGCTTGCCAACTATGTGCGCGAGCAAAAACACGGCAACAACACCTATTTTAACCGCAATTTTCACATAGAGCCTACCAATCTGTGTGTTTATACCTGCAAGTTTTGCTCTTACTCGCGCCTGATTAAACAACGCGAAGAAGGCTGGATAATGACTGAGGAAGAAATGCTCAATATAGTAAGGAGTTACGACGGCAAACCGGTTACCGAAGTGCATTTGGTAGGTGGGGTAATTCCGCAAATGGGCTTGCATTTTTTTGCCTCGCTCATTAGTAAAATTAAAGCTCACCGCCCCTCGCTGCACGTAAAAGCCTTTACCCCCGTTGAGTACTATTACATGTTTAAAAAGGCAAAGGTAAGCTATCGCGAAGGGTTGCAAATACTGCGCGATGCCGGTCTTGACTCTATACCCGGCGGAGGCGCTGAAATTTTTGACGAAGAAATCCGAAACATTATTTGCGCCGATAAATGTACCGCCCAGCAATGGTTAGATATTCATGAAACCGCCCATAACATGGGTATTCCGTCTAATGCTACCATGCTGTATGGACATATAGAAAACTATGCCCACCGCATAGACCACATGAACCGACTGCGCAATTTACAAGACAAAACCGGCGGGTTTAACTGTTTTATTCCGCTCAAATTTAGGGCTGCCAACAACGAAATGGCTCATTTGGGCGAAGTATCGGTAATAGAAGATTTGCGCAACTACGCCGTTGCCCGAATTTTTTTAGATAATTTTGACCATATTAAGGCTTACTGGCCTATGATAGGACGCACTACTGCTCAACTATCGCTCTCCTTTGGTGTGGACGATATAGATGGAACAGTGGACGATACTACCAAAATTTACTCCATGGCAGGTTCCGAAGAGCAAAACCCCGCCCTTACTACCCTACAAATTGTGCAACTTATAAAGGCAGTAGGTAGATGCCCTATTGAGCGCGATAGTGTTTACAATGTATTAACCGATTACAGCGTAACCGAGCCGCCCCAAGAACAACCCAAATCTTTTGTTGCCTTGCCGGTGCTGAATAATGGCGCTGAATTGGCAAACTAACCGCCCCAGCAACATCGGGATTGTATGGAGCAGGTAATCCATTTTTCGCATGCTAACGGTTTTCCCTCAGCGTGCTACGAAGAGTTTTTTAATTGTTTTCCGCAGCCACCCTTCCGGTTTACCTACCTCAACAAAACCGCACATGCCCACTTTAAACCAAGCTGGGGCTGGCATTACCTCCAAAAAGAACTTGCCCAAGCCATTACCCTGCACCACCGGCAACCCGTTGTGGGGTTGGGTCATTCTATGGGCGGCGTGCTTACCCTACTCACTGCCCAGCGGCAGCCGCACTTATACAGCAAAATTATTTTGTTAGACCCGCCCATTTTTGGACCGGCTAAACAGTGGTTTATGCTACTTACTTATGTTTTAGGTATCAGCGGCAGATATCCGCCCGCAAGTAGGGCAAAAAAACGGCGCACATTTTTTGAAAGCCGGCAGGAAGCCCTATCTTTTTTTGCAGCAAAACCCCTGTTTAAGCATTTTACCCCTACCTCTCTTGCCAACTATGTGCAGCACGGACTTTTACCTCACCCATCAAACAATACATACTACCTTGCTTTTGATGCCAAGACCGAATATCGTTTGTTTTGCACCACACCCGCCCGATATAAAAAACTGCCCCTTACCATGCCGGCTTACCTGATTTACTCAACGCAATACGAAGTGTTGTGGAAAAAGGATTTGGAGTGGATTGCACACTTTTTTCCCACCATAAAACTGCTCCCTTTTAATGCAGGACACCTCTTTCCTTTTGAAAAACCCCTCGAAACTGCCCAATTGGTGCAAATGCTTTGTGCCAAATAACCATAATTGAGTTACTGCCATAGAGGGAACTATGAGTTATGAGTTATGAACTGTGAATTATGAATACCATTTATCAACTACTATCTAAGCACTAACCAGCCATCATGATTAATTTTCTAAAAACCTACCGAAAAGTTCCACCCACCATTTTTAAGCTAATGGTTGCAGAGTTGTTTTTACAACTCATCAACAGCTCTTTTACCTTGGTTTTGAACCTTTTTATGACCCAACAAGGGTATGCCGACCATGAAATAGCCTCTTTTGTTTCTTACCGATTTATGTCGCTGGTGTTTTTTGCCGTGCCATTTGGTTTGTTTATCCAAAACAGACGCATAAAACCCCTGTTGTTGCTCTCGGCTATTGCCTTGCCGGTAGTTTCGCTCATTATTTTGGAGGCAATTACGCACAAACAAAACGAAATACTCTTATTAGCAATGATTGTTTGGGGTATTTGCTTTACCGCCAATCAAATAGCCATTTTACCCTTTATTTTGCGCAACTCCTCTACCGATACGCATACCGAAAGCATTTCGCTAAATGCCAGTGTTTGGAGTTTGGCAACCATAGTATCGGGTGTGGTTATTTACGGGTTTTCGGGCATTAACCCCACACTGTTTAATGATAAGGTGTTATTGCAACTTTTTTCGGTAGCAGGTTTTGCGGGCGCTTGGTTTATATGGCAAATGACCACAGAAGAACCGGTAAAACCGGCTACCGGCAGCGGTAAATCTAAACTTGCCAACTATGATTGGGCGCTGATAGCCAAAGCCGTAGTGCCTACCGGCATGATAGCCATTGGGGCAGGTTTAAGCATTCCGTTTATGAACCTGTATTTTTACCATATTTTTGGGGTAGGTTCGGGCAGTTTTTCACTGTTAGGCTCCATTACAGCGGTCATAGTTGCCCTTTTTTCATTGCAAGCGCCATTGGTAAAAAAACGTTTTGGGTACGAAGCCATTACCGGCACACAATTGTTAGCTATTATTGCCTTAGTGTTATTGGGTACATCGGGATTTTTTAGCGACTACAACATAGCCTTTTACCTTGCCGCTTTTTGTTTTATCATCAGGCAGCCGCTTATGAATTTGGCAAATCCCATGTCATCACAAATGACCATGTATTATGTAGGAAAACAAAATCAGGAAATAGTAAGCGCCATTACTTCCACTATATGGTCGGGCAGTTGGTTTTTCAGCGCTATCCTGTTCCGCTATCTCAGGGCAATGGATTTGCACTATGGTTACATCATTTACATTACCGCAGGATTTTA
This sequence comes from Bacteroidetes bacterium UBA2322, assembly GCA_002345145.1. GTDB lineage: Bacteria > Bacteroidota > Bacteroidia > Chitinophagales > UBA2359 > UBA2359. The sequence goes on along the minus strand of DDVC01000190.1, from coordinate 26,011 downwards.
TGTGGTAGGTGTGGCAAGTTATCATCTGCTCATCAAAGATTTTAGGCGGCGCGAAAATCTTGGATTGGTAGGGTAATGCGTTGAGGCAAGTAGTTCCAGCAGTTATGGTTTGGGTCAGTTTTACCCGATAGTTTAATCTTATGCCGATAAACAGGGTTTTACACCACTGCTACGGCATAAGATTAAACGCAACATCGGGCAGCAGCCGTATTATTCGGGTTTATTGTCTAATATCGCTTCTATTTTTTGCATTACCTCATCGGTAAGCAGCAACACAGCTTGTAACGATTGTAAATTTTCGTCTAATTGGCTTCTTTTTGTAGCGCCCAAAATTACGGTACTCACATTAGGGTTTCGCAAACACCATGCAAGCGCCAGTGTTGCCATGCTTATACCTAATTCATCTTTGGCAAAAGCCGTTAGTTTACGCACTTTGTCTAACCTCTCGGGAGTAAGGTTATTTTCTCTAAGCCAAGCTAAGTTTTCTCTTGATAAACGAGAACCATCGTTGGGCAAACCGTTGTTGTATTTACCGGTTAATACGCCCGATGCCAAAGGCGACCAAATGGTAGTACCTAAGCCAAAATTTTTATACAAGGGTTTATATTCCTTTTCAAACCGCTCGCGGTGCAACATATTATACTGCGGCTGCTCCATAACCGGACCAATAAGATTGTAACGCTCGGCTACCAAATGGGCTTCGGTAATTTGCTGAGCGCTCCACTCCGATGTGCCCCAGTATAACACCTTGCCTTGCTGTATAAGGTGGTTCATTGCCCACACTGTTTCGGCAATGGGTGTATTTTTATCGGGTCTGTGGCAAAAATAGAGGTCAAGGTAATCAACCTGCAATCGGCGCAGGGCATCATGGCAGGCTTCAAAAACGTGTTTTCGGCTAAGCCCGGTTTGATTAGGTTTACGTCTGCCATCGCCAAAAAAAACTTTGCTGGATACGACATAAGAAGTGCGGTCCCAGCCTGTTTTTTTGAGCACATTGCCCATTACTATTTCCGATTTACCGTGTGCATATACTTCGGCATTGTCAAAAAAGTTGATGCCTGCTTCATAAGCCGCTACCATAAGTTCTTCCGATGAGGTGTCGTCAATTTGCGCACCAAAAGTAACCCATGAGCCAAAAGAAAGTGCGCTCACCTGTAAACCCGATGAGCCCAAACGTCTGTATTCCATTTCCATAAAAAGTAAAATGTTGGTTGGTTAATAAATTGTTGTCTGCTCTGCTGCAAACTACAGCAAACAATGCACAACTTTACACAAACTTGGTAAAGGGGGTAATTGTTCGGCAGATAATACGGTATTGACGGGTGTTATTGTGTTTATTTAACTACCTTTGCAAAAAAATAGCTGGCATGAAATTTTTTATAGACACTGCAAACTTACAAGAAATAAAAGAAGCCAATGAATTAGGCATTCTTGATGGTGTTACTACCAATCCGTCATTAATAGCCAAAGAAGGCATTAAGGGTTTAGACAATATTCTTCAACATTACGAAAAAATTTGCAAGATAGTAGAGGGCGATGTTAGCGCCGAAGTAGTGAGCCTTGATTACAACGGCATGATACGTGAGGGGGAACAACTTGCCGAAATTGCCGATAATATTGTGGTAAAAGTGCCCATGACCAAAGATGGTATTAAAGCCATCAGCTATTTTACCCAAAATGGTATCAGTACCAACTGCACTTTGGTTTTTTCGGCAGGCCAGGCAATACTGGCAGCCAAAGCCGGCGCTACTTATGTTTCTCCATTTATAGGCAGAATTGACGATATTTCATGGGACGGTATGAGTTTGATAGAGCAACTGGTATCCATTTACGGCACCTGTGGTTATGATACTGAGATATTAGCCGCTTCTATCAGAAATCCACTCCACATAGTAAAATGTGCCGAAGCGGGCGCTGATGTGGTAACCTGTCCGCTTAGTTCTATAATGGGGTTGCTCAACCACCCGCTTACCGATATAGGGCTTGCTAAGTTTACCGAAGATGCTAAAAAATGGTTGTAGTATCATGTCTAACCAACTACTCCTACCCCGCTCCGGCACAAGTGTAACCTATGTATTAGCAACTTGCTTGTATCTGTTTTTAGGGTTGGGTTGCAGTAAACCTGCCCCACAACAAAAAAAGAGCAGTAATACTGCCACAGCCAACAAAACGCCAAGTACTATCAACAAAGATATTGAACTGATTACTGTTGACCAACTTTTACGGCGCTTTAACCAACAAACCGATACCTTGTATGTTTACAATTTTTGGGCTACTTGGTGTAAACCTTGCATAGAAGAGCTGCCGTACTTTGAAGAATTAGCAGCCAAATACAGCAACAAAAAACTGAAAGTTACCCTTGTAAGCCTCGATTTTACCGATCAATTAGAGAGCCGTGTGGTACCCTTTGTGCAGAAAAAAAACCTCCGGCAAGAAGTGTTGGTGCTAAATGGCGGCTCTAACCCTAATGCTTGGATTAACCGAATTGACCCTGTATGGTCGGGTTCTATTCCGGCTACCTTAATTATAAGCAAGAAAAACGCCTACCGCCGCTTTTATGAGCGCGAGTTTAGCAAGGCAGAATTAGACGAGGTAATCAATGCCGCCTGGCAGAAAAATGAATAGCCTGCACTCGCCAAGAAATGTTTAACAATGCAACTACTCCAAAACTGCCACCTGTATATTGCAGCCTACGGCAGATGTCCATTGTACCTGTACGGTGTGCGTTCCTTGTCCGCTTATGATGTTGCCGCCTGTTACTGTCCACAAATAAACTGCTCCGGTTTGCTCTGACACGCTATAGTTGCTTATGACACTACCGCAAACTGCCGTAGGACCACTAATGATTGGCGCTGCCCCGGATAATGTGGCGGCTAACCGGTTTAAATAGCACTCTAAATTGGTATATCCGCTAAATCCGGTAAGGGCAACCGATAAGTTGGTTAGGTTGTGGTCTTGCACAGAAGGGTTGAGCCCATGGGCAGATTCCCACACATCGGGCATACCATCGTTATCGGTATCTTGAGGGGCGGCAGGTGCAACGGTAAAATCTAAGGTAAAGGCATCGTTAAAATAATCATTGCCATTTACCGGATTGCTGTTTATTGCCCCGTTTTGGAGGGCTTGCAGCAGTCTTCTGTCCATAGTATTACGGCGGTTTGGGCTATGGTTGTTAAATGCGCCTACGTTACAAAGCAGGTGGTTAGTGAGTTCGGCGGTGGGCGTATAGCTGATGGTGGGATAGGGCAATCGGGCGCTCAACAAAGAGGCAGAGCCCAAATCGGTATTTGGATAAAACTGGTTAAAATCGTTACAGCAGTAAAACAATTGATAATCTGATAAAGCAGGGTACAAGTTCATGGTATTACCCGATGCAAAAATTTGGTTGGGTGTATGGTCTAAAAAAGCGTGGTTAAAAAAGGGTCCGTGGTAAGCGTTTCGGGCAACAGCGTGGTTGTTGATTAAGTTAATTTGCAGGGTATGGTTGGGCACATCGGGATTATCGGAGCCATACCACATTTGAATAGGCAAGTCCCAAAAAAGGTTATTGGAAATTTCATAGCGGCGCAGGGTGTTAAAACAATCCATATCAGAAGATGCTTCGGCGCTAATCTCGCAGCTAATTTCGGGCAACCGTCCGCCTATTCTGTTCCACAAACAATGGTGAATGGTAATACTGTCTAAGCGGTGGTTGGCTACCGAATAATTCATCAACAGCCCGCCGTAATCAAAATGGCTGCCTAAGGTTTCAGCCAACATACAGTACTGGAGCGTAATGTTTGAGGAACGCGATATTTGTATAGATTCATCGGTAGCATTAGCAAAAGAGCAGTGATCTATTACCACATTACGAGCAGCATCAAGGCGCATGGCATCATCGGCAACCCAACCGGTGCCTGGTCTTACGGTGGCAGTAGCAGGACGCGAGGTAAGATGCCTTACAATGATATTTTGAGCGCTACCGGCGGGTTCATACCAGTCGTCTGCTATGATGCCGCGCACCATAATGCCGCCCGGCGATGTTTGTCCGGCAATGTAGCAGTTGCCATATACAATTTCGGCAGCGCAATCTATAATACCGCTCACTTTAAAAAGTATGTACCTAACGCCGGGTGTAGCCAGTGCTGCGTTGAGCGAACCCGGTCCGCTACAATTAAGATTGGTAACATATAACACCTGGCCTCCCCTGCCACCACTTGTTTGGTATGCGCCAAAACCCTGTGCCTGAGGAAAAGCGGGTGGTTGTGCCTTAGCCGTAAAAACAAAAAACAAAAGCGTCAAAATTAAAACTAAATTGGAGGTAATAAAATGTTTCATTGTGGTAAGCGGTAAATAGCCATTAAAAGCGGTTATAGTTTTGCAGTTGTTTGAGCATAGCGCTCATGTCTTTGGGCAATGGGGCAGTATAAAGCACTGTTTCGTTGGTGGTAGGGTGAATAAACTCTAAGGAGTAGGCATGCAGGGTAATGCGGTCTGTCATGGGTTTTTCATCTTCATACTTTTTTAAGTGGTAGTTTTTTTTGACAGAGGAAAGATAAAAGGCTTCTTTACCTCCATAAACACTATCTACCGCAAGCGGGTGCCCGATAGCCTGAAAATGCACCCTTATCTGGTGGGTTCTGCCGGTTTTTAATAAAATTTCTACGTAGGCATAATTTTTAAACTGCTCTATAATGCGGTATTTGCTTACCGAAGGCTTGCCTGTTTGATAGTTTATGTTCATTACGCCGCGTTTAGACGGAATTTCGGCTATGGGCAAATCTATTTCGGCAACCTCTTCGGGCAGGATACCTTCTACAATGGCGTGGTAAATTTTGCGCACGGTATGTTTTTCAAACTGCATAGATAAATCTCTGTGTGCTGCTTCGTTTTTAGCAAAACAGATGATGCCGCTGGTTTCGCGGTCTATTCGGTGTACGGTAAGCACAGAGGGCAGCCTATTGCGCAAAAAGGCTTGCAGGTTGGGGATATTGGGGTTATACCTATCGGGAATACTGAGCAAATAGGCAGGTTTATTAACCACTATTATATCGTTGTCTTCGTGTATTACTTTTATAGTGGTGATGAGGTTTTTGGGTAGCTGCATATTAATTGAAACAAGTTAGAAAAGGGCAACAAGGTAATGAAAAAGCCGGACACACAAGGCAGTGCATCCGGCTTTTACGGCAATTCTTTTTCTGTTTATTTACGCCTATTCAATAACCAACTTTTTGTTGAGGAGGCTGAAGCCTTGAATAACTTTTAAAAAATAGGTGCCTTTTTGATTGGCGGGTATATTGATGCGGCTTTCATAAGTACCCGAAAACTCATCAATGGTTTCGCTGTGTACTTCTTTGCCGGCTACATCTAAGATAACCACTTTGGTTGACTCCGTGTCATCTACATTGAAGCTGAGGAAATAAAAACCTTCTTCAAAATCGGGTGCAAAGTTAATTTCCTTCACATTTAAATTAGTACTTCCGGCAAGTGCGGTAGATAGGCTCTCTTTAATACTGCTGTAGGTAAGCACATCGGTCCATTCCAAATCTTTAACCGTAACGGTTACTTTTTGTTTGTTTTTGTTGTAGAAAGTTTTTTGCTGGGCTTCATTTCCGGTAAAAAGTTGTTGGAATTTGTCCAATAGTTCGTTATTGCTTTGTGCGTTAATAGTATTGCCGGCAGCAAAAACCATTACCAATAACATTAAAACAGTTGTAAGGCGGTGTAGGTACTTCATCTTAAATGCTTGAAGGGTTGGTTATGAAAATTTTTGTTTAAAAACTTAGATAGCGTACAAGTAAGAACGCGAGTTTTAGACTTTAAAAACTGCCGAAAGTTACAAGCACAGCTAAAAATCGGAAAAAGGAGTTGTTTTATTGTGCAGTTTGCGTAATTTAACCTTAAAAAGTAAAAAATAGTTCCGCCCTACCATTGTTTTGTCTTTTCAAACCACATTTTTGCTCTATCGTAAGAATAAGAAATACATCGGGCTATATATTTAGAATAGGCAACGGCTTGCTTTCCCTATTTGTATGAGCAAAACAAGCAAAAAATTGGGTGTTCTCAGCCTTTATATCAGCCGGTTTTGATGCCAAACAAATTCAGCATAAAACTTTTTTTACCTGATTATCAGCAAGTTAGAAGATTATACCTAAAAAAAACAAGACAAACCGGCAACAAAAACAACAAATAAATAGTACCTTTGCACGCTAAAATTTTAAACCGATAAAGAAAAACAACACACACAGTGGATACATTAAGTTACAAAACCCCATCGGTGAGTAAAAAAGACGTTACTCATGATTGGTACGTAATAGATGCACAAAACATGGTGGTAGGTCGTTTGGCTACTGCCATAGTAACGCTCTTACGTGGAAAAAACAAAGTTTGGTACAGCCCAAACATGGATTGCGGCGATTATGTAATAGTAATCAATGCGGACAAGATTCGCTTTACGGGCAATAAAATGTCTGATAAAGTATATGTGCATCATACCGGATACCCGGGTGGTCAGCGCTTTACCACTCCTGCCGAGTTAATGGCAAAACACCCCGAACGCATCTTGGAAAAAGCGGTTAAAGGTATGTTACCCAAAAACAGGTTAGGACGACAAGTGTATGGTAAATTATTTGTTTACTCGGGAGCTGAGCATCCGCACAAGGCTCAACAACCTCAAAAACTTGAACTGTAATTTATATGGAGCAAATAAATCAATTAGGCAGAAGAAAAACGGCAGTTGCCCGTGTTTTTGTGAAAGAAGGTTCCGGCAACATTACCGTAAACGGTAAAGATATTGCGCAGTACTTTACCGTATCGCACTTGTACGACAGTATCATGCAACCGCTTAGACTACTTGGCGCTGAGGCTAAATTTGACATCAAAGCAAACATTAAGGGCGGCGGCATTAAAGGACAAGCCGAAGCATTGCGCTTAGGTATTTCGCGCGCATTGGTAGAAGAAAACGAGGAAAATAAAAAAGTACTCAAGCCCTACTCCCTACTTACCCGCGATGCCCGCGCCGTAGAACGCAAAAAACCCGGTTTGCGCAAAGCCCGCCGCCGTACACAGTTCAGCAAACGTTAATTTTTACAGCAGTTTTCATTTTATTACCGAAAAAATTTTAAACTAAACATAATGAGCGGTCTTTCCCAACAGGAAATGTTAGATGCCGGCGTACATTTTGGGCACCTTCGCAAAAAATGGAATCCCAAAATGCTTCCTTATATCTTTATGGAGCGCAAAGGCATCCATATTATTGACTTAAACAAAACCAACGAAGGGCTGGTAAAAGCAGCCGCTGCCATGCAGCGATTAGCCAAAAGTGGTAAAAAAATCTTGTTTGTAGCTACTAAAAAACAAGCCAAAGATTTAGTTGCCAAAGCTGCCCAAGAAATAGGAATGCCTTTTGTAACCGAACGTTGGTTAGGTGGTATGCTTACCAATTTTGCCACCATTCGCAAATCTATCAAGAAAAAACAAACCATAGAAAAACTCCTTTCTGAAAAAGGTACTGCGCTAACCAAAAAAGAACGACTTATGCTATCGCGCGAGCGCGATAAATTGGAGCGCGTGCTGGGCGGTGTAGAAGATATGTCGCGCACGCCGGCAGCTCTATTTATTGTGGATATTTCACATGAACATATTGCCCTTGCCGAAGCAAAACGATTGGGTATTGCCACTTTTGCCATGGTAGATACTAACTCCGACCCCACATTGGTTGATTTTGCTATTCCGGCAAACGACGATGCCTCTAAGTCTGTTGGTCTTATTACCAATTATTTAGTAAGCAGCATTAAAGAAGGTTTGGCTGAACGTCAGAAAGATAAAGAAGAAGTAGAAGCCGCCGACCACGATGATGACAACAGCACAAACCAACAAGACGATGCCGGCGCTGATAAAAATCAGGAAGCACGCCGCCGCAACCTGCGCAATAGAAAACGCAAACCGGGAGCAGAATAATCGCCTTTTCTGAAACAACTACACAAGATTGTCTGTTTTTAACAAATGTTAGCTTTACACGTACTGCTAATTTAAAACTCCGGCTCCTCCGGTTAGGTTAAAATACAAATAAAGCAATATGCCTCTTGTGAAAACATTATCTTGTTCCTTTCTTATTTATTTTACTGCATTAACTAAAACTTAACCCCCCATTTGAATCATGGATTCTTCTGTTAAAATAACTGCCAAAGAAGTTAATGAACTTAGGCAAATTACCGGAGCCGGTATGATGGACTGCAAAAAAGCCTTAGTAGAAGCAAACGGCGATTTTGAAGCTGCCATTGAGTACCTCCGTAAAAAAGGACAAAAAGTAGCCGCCAACCGTGCCGACCGTAGCGCTACCGAAGGCGCTGCCATAGCTAAAACCAATGCCGATTGCACAAAAGGTGTGGTGTTGGTTTTGGGCTGCGAAACCGATTTTGTGGCTAAAAATCAAGATTTTGTTGGTTTTGCCCACAAAGTTGCCGATGTAGCCCTTGCCACTATGCCGGCAGATTTATATGCATTACTGAGCCTTGACTTAGAAGGCGTGAGCATTGCTGACCGACTGACTGAGCAAATAGGTAAAATTGGAGAAAAAATCGAAATCTCGCAGTTTGCCGCTGTTGAAGCGCCGGGTCTTATTCCTTATATCCATGCAGGCAACCGCATTGGCGTATTGGTAGCAGTAAATAAAGCCGTAAACACCGCCATTGAGGAAGTAGGCAAAGATGTAGCTATGCAAGTAGCCGCTATGATGCCCATAGCCCTTGATGAAAGCAGCGTGCCCCAAAGTGTTATTGAAAAAGAGTTGGAAATTGGCAAAGAACAAGCTATTGCTGAGGGTAAACCCGCTGAAATGGCAGAAAAAATTGCCCAAGGTAAACTTAAAAAGTATTTTAAAGACAGCACCTTGCTCAACCAGCAGTTTGTAAAAGACAATAACCTTACTGTTAGAGACTACGTTAAATCAATTGACAAGGAACTGGCAGTAATTGATTTTAAAAGAGCTGCAATAGCAAAATAAATTTTTCGTTTAAAAGAGAGAATGGTTTACTGTTCTCTCTTTTTTTTGTAATTTTCCCCCTAAAAAACACCCATGAACAGGAAGCACACCAAAAATAACGCATTTCCTAACAGTTGCCCGCCTATTGCCTTGCCACACTCGCATGGCATTTCTTTTAACATCTCTTCGCCAAACGGCAACTATGGCTTTGATAACGAAACCGCAGGCGCTATGAAAAACGCAAAACAAAGACCTAAATTTAAACGAGTATTACTAAAATTGAGTGGTGAAGCGCTAATGGGTAATCATGAATATGGTATAGATGCCGAAAGAATGATGGAGTATGCCTACCAAATAAAAGAAATAGTAAAAATAGATGGAATTGAACTGGCAATTGTAATAGGCGGTGGAAATATATTCAGAGGTATGGACGCTTCCGATTTGGGTATAGACAGAGCATCGGGCGATTATATGGGTATGCTGGCAACGGTTATGAACGGAATTGCTTTGCAAAGCGCCTTAGAAAAAATAGGCTTATATACCCGATTAACCTCTGCCATAGAAATGCCTAAAATTTGTGAACCTTATATCAGACGCCGCGCCATCAGACACCTCGAAAAAGGAAGGGTGGTCATTTTTTCTGCCGGTACCGGACACCCCTATTTTACCACCGACACCGCAGCCTCACTCAGAGCCGTAGAAATTGAAGCTGATGTATTACTAAAAGCTACCCGCGTGGATGGTGTTTATACCGCCGACCCCGAAAAAGATAAAACAGCTACTAAATATGATACCGTTTCTTTTAATGAAGTAATTACCAAAGAACTCAACGTAATGGATTTAACCGCCTTTACCCTCTGTAAAGAAAACGACTTGCCTGTTATAGTGTTTGATATGAACAAAGTGGGCAACCTCCGAAAAATCATCTTAGGCGAAAAAGTGGGAACTTTGGTAAGTTAGATAAAGCAAAAAAACAGATTCCGCCAACACTAACACTTGGTTTACCCCTTAAAATCGGGTATAAATACCTATATTTGCCGCCGGTAAATTACCTTAATTTTCACCGGCATGAATAATTACACTCCTTTTAACCCATTTCCGCCTTCGGAATCTGAGCAAGCCACACCCATACCCCCCCAACCCCTTATTGCACAGGGCTGGCTGCGAGCCTTGTTGTATTTTGTATTTTTTTTGGTGATTAGCGCTCTAATGCAAGGTTTGGGCTTACTTTTACTTTCCGTTGCCACCGGACAGGGAGTGAATGCCATTTTGCAATCGTTAGAAACAACAGAAGGAACACCGTATTTTTTAGTTGTTCAAATAATGGCGCTCAGCGGCACCATACTGGCAACTTGGGTGTTCAGGCATTTTATCGACAGGCAAACCGTATGGTCTTTGGGGTTTGATTACCAACATCGGTTTAATGATGCAATTATGGGTTTTGGCGTAGGAGCAGGGTTAATTGCCATCGGGTTTGTGTTGTTATGGGCAATCGGGGCAATAAAAATCATCGGGTTTCATGTTCACCCGTTAAACCTGTTTTTGTTTGTGTTGCTGCTTATTGCAGTATCGCTAAATGAAGAAATATCGGTTAGAGGGTATATGCTTTTTAACCTGCTTCAGTCTTTTGATAAGTATGTTGCCTTAGCAATTTCGGCTGTGGTGTTTGGTGTTCTTCATGCCCTGAACCCCAATTTTAGCGCCGTAGCGCTGCTCAATATCATATTAGCCGGTGTGCTGCTGGGAATATACTATGTGCATCAAAAAAATTTGTGGTTTCCTTTTACCCTCCACTTTGCGTGGAACTTTTTTCAGGGTCCGGTTTTTGGTTTTGAAGTAAGCGGTACTAACCTCAGTGGCATTATAGAACAAGAGGTAAGCGGCAGTGTTTGGCTCACCGGCGGCAGTTTTGGCTTTGAGGGCTCTGTTTTATTGAGTGTATTACTGCTGGCAGCTATTGGTTTTACCCACAACCTATACAAAACAACCACCCACAAAGAAACCTACCCAAGTAATTTTTAACCTGCCTCCAACAAAATAAGCCAATCTGTATCACCCAATACTTTTTGGGTTTACCTTTGCAATATACAGCCGTTTAAAAATAAATACTATGGTAACAGCTTTTGCCCCGGCTACTGTAGCCAACTTAAACTGCGGATTTGACGTGCTGGGTTTAGCCATTGACGCACCCGGCGATGAAGTAAGCGTTTGGTTTAATGAAACCAAAGGACAAGTGCGTATTCAGCAAATAGAAGGCGATGGGGGTAAATTGTCTTATGACCCCCAAAAAAATACCGCTACTGCCGGCATTGTAACCCTATTGCGGCACGTAAACGCTAAAAAAGGCGTGGACGTAATCATCAGGAAAAATATGCCGCTTGGCTCCGGCTTAGGTAGCAGCGCAGCCAGTGCAGTAGCCGGCGTAGTGGCTGCCAACCACCTGCTGGGCAACCCGCTTACTAAACGCGAATTGGTGGCATTTGCCTTAGACGGTGAAGAAGTTGCCAGCGGCGCTCGTCATGCCGATAATGTTGCGCCCTCTTTATTGGGCGGATTAACACTCATACGGTCATATGACCCTCTCGATATTATAGAGCTGCCCTTTGCCCGAAACTTAAACATAGTGGTGGTTCACCCGCAAGTAGAAATACTGACCAAAGAAGCCCGACTTATACTGCCACAACAAATTCCGCTTGCCGTAGCAATTAACCAAACCGGTAATATAGCCGCATTTATTGCCGCATTGTACGAAAGAGATACAGCGCTACTTAGCCGAAGTATGACCGACTTGTTTGCAGAACCCTATAGAGCAAAGGCAATACCCTATTTTGCAGAGCTCAAACAAACCGCCCTGGCTAATGGCGCTGTTGCTTTTGGCATATCGGGTTCGGGTCCTTCTGTTTTTGCTATTGCCCCTACTCAACCTGCTACCGCAAAAGTAGCAAATGAAGTGTGCAAAATACTGCAATTGCACCAAATAAACTGCACTGCTTACATCTCCAAACTCAATACAAGAGGCGCCGAAATACTTACATAACCACATCTGCCGGCGCCAAATGTTGCTGCTTCCTAAATCAACCTATACAAATGTGCCATGAATGTTAAACCGGTTATTTTTCTTGCCTTTGCCAATGACCATAGCAGCTACCTCCAAGCGCTAAAAAAAGAACGAATACGCATACCGCAAGAGCTTCAACCCCTTGTAGATGAGCGGCTATGCGAGCTGGTGGTAGAGCCCGATGCTACCGTAGATGATGTTTTTAGGGTTTTTAACCAATATAAAGACCGCATTGCTATTTTTCACTACGCCGGACACTCCGAAGCAGGAGGATTGCACCTTGAAACCGAAGGCATTGTAAACCAATTGGCTAATGCCACCGGATTAGCCCGGTTGTTTGGACTGCAACAAAACCTGCAATTGGTTTTCCTGAACGGGTGCGCCAACAATGCACAGGTAAATCTGCTTCAGCAACAGGGCGTTAAAAATATCATAGCCACCAATACCCTCATTAACGATGATGCAGCGGTAAACTTTGCAAGCGCTTTTTACCAAGCCATAGGCAGCAAAGCCACCCTTGAAACCGCTTTTGCCAATGCCGAAGCCTATATGCAAACCACATCGGGCAGCACCGATATGCGCGCCTTAGTTTGGAAATCAAAACCCGAAAACACAAGCCAAAACCTGCCTTGGGAAAAATACTTTACCAACCCCAACTGGAGCATAATTCAGGCAGGCGTGTTTTATGGCGAAAAACCAAAGGTGCCCATCTTTATTGCCAACCACCCGACCGATTTGGAATGTGTGAAAGAAATGACCAAACACCTAAGCCTACTGAGCAGAGCCGGACAAATTTCTATTTTTGACTCGGCAAAAATAGCCGCCGGCGAGGAGCCCGATAAAGAACTGAAACGCCAACTCCTCAATGCCGCTATTATCCTCTTGGTCATTAGCCCCGATTTCCTTTTTTCGCCCGAAACGCAAGAGATAGAAGAAATTGCTACCCAACGCCACAGAGCAAAAACCGCCACGGTTATCCCAATTTTCTTTAAGGAAACAGACGTAAGGGGCGAAAACATTAAAATTCCCGATTATTACCCCGATTTTGTAAGACTGAAAGGACTGCCCGATGAACACGAAAAATGGTTCATCAGCCAGTGGGCAGATAAAGATGCCGCCTACACACTCATAGCCCGAAAACTCCGCGAATTGATAGAAAAGTATAGGAAGTAATAGGTAGGAAGCAGTGAGTGGTGTGGCTACACCAAAACTACTCCTACCCGTGTTTGCCTGTTTAGTTTATGCCATGTATTTAAACAGGTTATAGCCCAACAACACAATGGCAAACGCCAGCGGGCCTATATAAAAACGCCATAAAGTTACTGAAAACATTAAGCTAAGCGTAGATGCTTTTACAGGCTCACTCTCAGAAATGACATGGTTGCTGATATAGTACGTTTTTGTGCTGTCGTCAGCCAATTTTGTAATGCGAGTAAAGGTATTTAGGTCATACAAGTAAGCCTCTTTATTAAACATGCGATATTGTACCACCCACTTGTATATATTTCGGTACAGCCTTTCGGTACTGAGGAAAAAGGCATCTAAATACCAAAAACACAGTATGGGCACCAGTAGCAAGGTAGAGGTAAAAATACCCATAACCTGATTGTTCTGTGCCGTTAACTTATCTATGGAAAAAGCAATAATGGCGCTAAATAAGGCAATTGTCCAAGCCTTAACTTGGAAAGAATTGCTTGCCATGCGCTTAATTACGTCTTGTATCAGAGCCAATTCTTTTTGCAGGATTTCTTTGTGATAGTTGAGGTTTTCGGGGGTCATGTGGACAAAGGATTTAAAGATGAAGCAAAAATGGTTAATTCTTCGTTAAAGGCGGCTATTGTTTAGAGATTTTAAAGGTAAAGTTATCTTCTTTGATAAGTTACTAACATTAGATGGTCTTTTAACTTGCGAACCAAATCAACCCAAGATGCATCACTATCTGGCTCAAATGTAGTAATGACTGCGATGTTTCTCTCTCGCAACTTTCTGATTTCGCTTTTTAGTTGATTAAAATTGGGCGTTTGAGGTAACAATACTACCAAACAATTTTGGGGACTAATTTGCCTATACCATTCTGTTTGCAGCAATTCTGTTGATAATATATAAACCAACAAATGGTATGGTTGTGGATTTTGCAACAAATAATGTATTTCTCTTACATGATTATCATTCCATGCTTCGCAAAACGGAGATACAATGGGGTTGGTAGGGGGCAAAATTAGCCCTGCATTCACCAACATATTTAATTCACCAATAAATCTGTTGCTAACTTCCGAGTTGTTATTTTCACCTGAAGCGATATAGCTTAGATAAAAAGGAATTATTTTTAGTTCCCAAATACTTGTTTGTTCAGTTAAACGAAGATAAAAACGGTAGTAGGCATTAGCTAGGGTATCTGCTGCTTGAGGACTTTCCTCAATTACTGCTATTTTTTCCCCATACGAATAAAAGGAAAAGTGTGGTATTTTAATGTTTGAAAAGTAATCGTCTAAACTCAAATTATTGAGTTGATATAACTCACTATAAAAATCCTCAAATTTTCTTTTGTATATAGCTTCCCATTCTATTCTCAGTTGTTGCTCTTGCATTTCTATTCGTGAAGGCAAGGGGTATATAGACAAACTATTACTACCCCATCTGCGACGATATTCCATCGCTTTTTTACCCACCTCAAACACACTATCGAGGTTTTGTTGGTTTGGCGAAAATACCAACACTAATTTAGTTGGCAACAGTACAGTACATATACCTCCCATATCGGTATAACCGGTGCGAGAATCTATCAGTACATAATCGTACTGCGATGAAATATAATCGGCAAAATAGCTGAAGAATGAGGGTATTTTTTTAAAAAAACGCTCCCAATCAAATTCGTCCACATTTTTGGCATAAGAAGCAGACAAGCTCCCCGCCTGAATAAATGAAAGGCGCATAGTGTTTGACAATACTATATCTTGGGTATAATCAGGTAAGTTCGACAAAAAAGTGTTGATGCTACTTTCATTTTCTGCACCATAAGGAATACTATCCAACTCATTGCTGGCTCGTATATAAAAATCAATTAACCCCAATTTATTGTGGTGGTCATTTGCTAAGTATGGGTAAAAGTATTTGTGTAAGCCCGGCGCTTCCAAATCCCAATCAATCATTAGAACCCGCCTACCACTTTGCGCTATCAAACAAGCCATATTAGCCAATGCCATGCTGCGCCCCACACCACCTTTATAGGAATAAAATGTAATGATATTTGCCATAACTAACTTAGTATAGGTGAGGGTAAGGTGGACGATTGGGTCTATTTGTGTCGATAAAATTGGTTATTTCCTGCAATCCTTCTTGACTTTCAAAATCTATCAGGACAAAATTAGCGCTATTCCTGCATAACTCCCCCTCCTGATTACGCAAATTTGCACTTACGCTGTCTATGTATTCAACAATCTCCCTTACCAACGGTTTTAGCTTAGGGTGTCTGTGTATGGGAGGTGTTCCCTCAACATCGGGGTCAAAATCACAAAAATCAGCATAATAACGGCGAACTGTGAGTAAATCAGGTATCTGGTCTCTTCCCCTTAAAATAATAGGTATGATACAGGAAATGTTATTATTTTGTAGCAATTGTCTAAATTCTTGTTCACGTCGTAGCATACCTTCCAATTCTGAGGCACAGAAAGGGCTTCGATTGCTAAAATAGTTAGGCGTAAATACCACTATAAACGTACAACTGTAATAAACCGCCTCCGAAAAAATATCATTTATAAGTGGAGCCCCGCGCATAGCTTGTTGGTCTAAAAAAACAGGCATAAACATATCGCCAATATTCCACATTTCCATTTCGTTACACAAAGCAGTATATAATTGGTTAGCAACGGTATTAAGCGTACCTTGCTCAAACCTTCCATTCCGATAGCTAATAAAAACAGAGTGCCTAAATCCCATAAGTTTAATTTTTAGTTTAATTTCAAATTGCCAAACACAGTAATAATATCTCTTAGTTTCCCAACAATCTCCGTCCATGCCTCGTCTTTACGCTTATATTTGCTAACGGGCGTTCCCTTGTTGGGTAGAACATTTAACTTGGCAAAAGGGGTAGTATCCCATAAACATGAACGTATTATAATGGGCACAATGCGAGCTTCTCCCTTATCATGTCGGCCCATGGCTTGCTTCATCTCTATATCCCAGATATATTTTGTATTTATAAAATCAGGCGAAACCAAGAACAAGATAATATCCGCTGTCATTAACTCCTGTTTAATTTTTTTATCCCATTCCTCTCCCGGTTGTAATTCGCTGTCGCTCCATGTGCTTATTAAACCTTGCTGTTTAAACTGCCCTAATTGTACTTCTAATGCCTCTTTGTAGCTTTCATCAACTTTGGAATAGGAGATGAAAATTTTAAGCGATTTCGGTTTGGAAAAATTAGTTACAAAAACATCCTCAATTAAGCGGGTAACACTTACATCAATATAACTAACCGAACATTCTACTGTTTCTTTCCCATTCTCTTTTCGACGTAGGAGGTCTTCATAGTCATAAAAATGAGGTTTCTGTTTAGTGGCTACTCTATTTTTACAAGTTGGGCAAATACAAGGCACCCATTTTTTGGGATTTAAACCGTCTTTACCATAACTGCGGTTGATGCTGTCTAACTGACGAGCTGTGAAACTCAAGAGCGTTTTAGCTTGGCTTCCTTTAGCGCGAAGTGTGATGCGGTTCTCGGCATAGGGCTCTATAATTTCGGCTTTGGTAGTGGCGCTTTCTGTATCATATAAAATACAACCTCTTGCCCATGCTTCATTTAAATTGGTTATATACTGGTGTGTACGCACAATTAGACGGTGTAGGATACCCTCCGGCATAAATGCGCCGTAATCATAGTACAATTGTATTTCTTCACCCTCCCCCCAATCGTATATTGGCGTTGAAACAGGCAACATTTGCGGTATGATGTATTCGCCCGCTTGGTCTTGACGCTCATAACAAAGCTCAAATTTCACCATCAGCGCAATGAGTTCATCTATATGATTCTGGTAAGAGGCATGGTTGGGGTGCGTTTGCTGCTGCTTTTTATCAGACTCTGTCCATATCCGTATTACATCCGTTTTGCAAAAACGCCCTTTGTTGTTGTTGGCAATGATAGGGTCGTCAAGCACAAAATATATGGCATCGGTTGCCCATTCTTTTTGAAGTATAACCAAATGTTTCAAAACTGCGTCTTCATGAAAATGGAGAAATACGCCTAAATCGTGAAACAGTTGGCTTAGGTCTTTTAGTTCTTCATATTGAGTAATATTGTGTTTGGCACATAAAGTATGCAAATCTTGTTGGCTCATAAAAGCGCTCTCTTTTTCCCTTGCTGCCAACTGCTCTCGCACCCTCACCCAATTTTCGGGAAGTGCTGTTCCTACAATGGGCATATTGGCAATTTCGTATTCTATTTTCGATTTTAGTTTTTCCCGTGTGTCTTTATCTTCCTGCTCTTTAAAACTGAGGTCTAATTTGTATGGTTTTTCGGCATGGCGCAACTGGGAAAATTTGCCCCACAACCCATTTTCATCTATCTGCTTCTGGCGATTATGCCTTTGGTTTTGCACCAAAAAAGTAGGCGTTTCGGGTCCTGCCAATCGCTCAATTTTTTGCAACCAATAATCAAGTCGGGTATCGTCTCGACTACTATCATCTACCAAGAGGTAAAAAGAGCGGTTGGTTAAAAATAAATTGTGGGTAGATCGGTAAATTTGCTGACCGCCAAAATCCCAAAAATGTATGGTGTAGGTTTCGTCATTGTAGGTAAAAGTGTAATCGTGTACATCTATGCCGCGTGTGCTGTGTTCCTCTGCCGGTAAAGCATTGGTGGGATTTAACAATTTTGTAAGCAACGACGTTTTCCCCACCCTTGCCTCGCCTACTATGAGCAATTTGGCTTCGTTTAGCTTTTTGGTAGCGCTTTTTTGCAGCCTTTCCCAATGCCGGAGCATGGCTTCCAGCCCTTGGCTCACTATTTCGGGCGGCGGGTTTCCTAATTTTTTATTCCCCTCTAAATTGATACTTTCTATTTCGAGAAAACCTGCCGCATTGGGCAGTTCAAATTCTTGGAGGTTATTGTTGGCAAGGTTGATGGCTTTGAGGTGGGGAAAACTGCCTTGCAGGGCGATTTTTTGTATTTGGCTTTCGTATAAATACAGGTATTTTAAATTGGGGAAAACAGCGCCCGATAGCGCTACTTCTTGCAACTTTTCTTGGTTGTAGCTTATGTCTAATACGGTTACATCGGGCAGAGGGGGTATGCCGGTAAGGTTTAGTTGGGTAAACCTATTGCAGCTGAGGTCTAAAAATTGGGTTTTCTCTTTTCGGGCATTTTGTAATACATCGGCTACCTTAGCATTGGTAAGGCTTTGGTTGTTATGAAAACGGTGTTGGGTAAGTTGGTTGTGGGTAATGTTGGCGGGGGGCATGGTAGGCAGAGGGTTTGTTATTTGTTTGTGTGTTGTTTGTGTTGTTTGTGTGGGCACAAACAACGGAGCGGCAAATAAGTGAGTTCAACAGCAGCGCTTTGGAGCGGAGGTGCGCCTACTTGCGCTGCTGTTGTATGGGTGTGCGCCGGTAAAGGCAGCAGAAACAACCTGTTCAACGGTATAGCAAGTATAGGGGTTGAGCTGGGGCGACAGCGAGGCGGAAGCCGATGTGGTTGTTCCTGATATCGGGTTGGTTGTTGTTGCGGTTGGCGAGGCGGCAGTTGTGGGCGTTGTTGTTCCACGAACCGCCGCGGCAAACGCGGTTGCCCGTTGTGCCTTGGCTGTTTCTTGAGGGCAAATGTAGGGTTTTTGTAATTATTTAGCTACTACTGTAAACATTTTTTTAGATGCGCCAAACAATGACAAAGCGCAGGCGGGCAGGTTATGGCAGGTTAGCAAAAACCTGTTGCCGTAGCCGGTAAGAAGCTGCTTTTTGTACAAATGCCAGCAGTGGCAGCATGTGCTGCCGGTAATGCTCTTGTGTAAGGGTGTTTTGAGCTAATTGCCGGTTTAGGTTTAGAGCTTTCCGTTTAAAGCGTTTGCGGCTGCGCGAGGCAAGGGTTAGGCTGCGCTGCCATACTACATAGCCCAAATAAGGCAACCCGTGGCTGATAGCATTGATAATGGTGGGTTTAAGGGTGCAATTGAGCTGCTGCTGTAAAAATTGCTCAAATTGTTTTACTTGCCGGTGCAGGGTGGGCAGGTGGTGGTGCCATAGTACCATATCGTCCATGTAGCGTACATAAGCGGGCATACGCAGGGTTTGTTTGGCATAGTGGTCGGCTTGGGCTAAAAAGTGGTTGGCAAAGTACTGGCTGCACAGGTTGCCTATGGGCAGTCCTTTTTGTGGGGCGGTTTGGTAGGAGTTTATAATTTGGTAAAAAATGCGCAAGAGGTGGTTGTCTTTAAAAAGACGGCGCAGTGCGGTTTTGAGCAGGGTTTGGTCTATGGTTTCAAAATACTTGCGCACGTCTAATTTGGCAAAATAGGCGTATTTTGCCGAAAAATAGCGGGCGCGGTCAAGGGCTTTATAGGTGCCTTTTTGCGGGCGGCAGGCATAACTATCGTAAATTTGGTATTTTTCAAAATAAGGGTGGCATACATTCATGAGAGCGTGGTGCAAAACCCGCTCCTTAAAACTGCCGGCACAAATAATGCGCTCTTTGGGGTCATAAATGGTAAAATAGCGGTAGTTGCCTATTTGTACCTTGCCGCTGCGTATTTCTTGCTGCAAGGCAAGTAAGTGGTGGTGCAGGTTTTTGACAAACGCTTGAACTTCGGGCTGGTGCATTTTGCCGCGTTGGGCTTTGTGGTAGGCTAAATACAGATTATCTAACTCAGTTATGTGGGGTATCAGGTATCCTATCGGTTTCATTTGCCGGTAGTTCGGGGGTTTGTATTTGCTGTAGCAGGGTTATAAACTGCTCGCCGTATTTGGCTATCTTTTTTTCTCCTATTCCTTTTATGCTTTTCATGCCTGCCAAAGATACATCGGTAAGCTGCGATATGTTTGAGAGTTCGTCATCGGTAAATATGACGTAAGCGGCTACGGCTTCTTCGTTGGCTATTTTTTTGCGCAACACACGCAGTTTGTCAAATTTGGCGTATCCTACTTCGCCAAGCAGGGCGCGGTAGTCTTTTTTTACGGCTGTTGACTCGCGCAGTCTGTTCTCTTGCTGCCCTACCGGCAAAGGTAGGTATTTTATGCAAAAACTCCAGTAAACACTGCTGCCTTTTTCTATTAGCCTGCTCTCTATATCTAATACCCGCACACTGCGCAAAAAACGGTTCATGTCTGTTTCAAATGCCTCGCTGTGCAGTATGGGAATGGTGAAAAGTTTGATTTGCATTTTCGTATTACATTTAATTTTATGTGTCAAATATTTTTCGCCGCGCTCCCCCCAATCCCCAGAGCCGTTTTGTTCTCCCCTCCAACCCATCCTCAAAGAATGGGGGAGTTTATATTGTACGTTTTTCAAGGTTTTGGGGTGCCTTTTTAGGATGCTAATGTCTGTTTTTTTCAGAAAAATAGCGGGTAGGACAGAATAAATCGGCTCTGCCCCAGCCCCTTCTTGTTCCTTTTTGTTCTTGTTGCAGTTGCGGCAAGGCGCTACCGCTTTGCCTTGCTCGCCCTGCAACCGAACAAAAAGGGTACTGTTTTTTTTCTCAACCCCTACCTTGCTTCCCGCTAAACTGGGGCGACAGCGAGGCGAAAGCCGATGCGGCCGTTCCCGAAATCGGGAAGGATGACGCGGTAGGCGAGGCGGCAGTAGCGGGCGTCGTCGTCCCACGAACCGCCGCGGCAAACGCGGTTGCCCGTGTCTGTCAGGTCTTCTCTGCCATCGTCTGCCTTGTAGGGGTAACGTCTATACAGGCTGCTGCACCACTCCCATACATTACCGCTCATATCGTAAATGCCCAATTCGTTTGGTTTTTTAAGCCCTACGGGTTTGGTTTGTTGGTGGCTGTTTTCGCCATACCAGCCTACCTCGTGCAGGTTGTTGCTGCCGGCATAGGTATAGTTTTGGCTGTTTATACCGCCTCTTGCGGCAAACTCCCACTCTGCCTCGGTGGGTAGGCGGTAGCGGTAGCCGGTGGTTTTACTCAATTTTTCGCAAAACGCCTGTGCATCACGCCATGATACATTTTCTACCGGGTGTTCGCTACCTTTAAAGTAGCTGGGGTTGTTGCCCATTACCGCCTCCCATAGCGCTTGGGTTACGGGGTATCGGGCTATGTAAAAAGTGGGTACGGTTACTTTGTGTCTTTTTTCACCCGCTTCTTTATCACTTCCCATGTTAAAGCTACCGCCTTGTACTTGTACAAAATAGTTTTTTGGCAGCAGCAGGTTGCCGGTTTGCAGGTGGGTATGGGCTTGGGTGGGGTTTGGGTGGTTGGTGGGCATATAAATTAGTTTTTTACCATTGTCTGTTCTGTGTAGGCTGTTGTTGGTAGCGGCAAGATAATTGGTTGAGCTTAAGTGTTAAGACAATTTTGGGTGCGTAGTGGTTGAGTGGGGTAGGGTTGGTTTTATTCGGGGAAATATAGTAATATAAAAACTTATAGGTTTTGAAAACATATAAGTTTTAAACATGAGTTATATTTTCACCTTTTACAAGCAACGGAGAAAAACACAACTTTGTGTAACTGATAAGAATACAAACCAATTATTTTGTCAAATAAAATTTGTTTAATTTAGTTCATCACAACAAAACTTGCCAAAAAATAACTACCTTACTCCAAAATTATTTTCTACTATTTTTTAATTCAAAAATGACAAAACCATGGCAAACACTATTTACGCTTTATTAGTAGGTATAAATAAGTATCAGGCATCCGACAAACCCTTAAACGCCTGTATAAACGATGCCAACAATATGAAAACCTACTTAGAAACAGCCGCCGCCCAAAGCGGAGCGAAACTGAGCTTGGTAATGCTGACCGATGAGCAGGCAACACGCGAAAAAGTGCTGCGCACCTTTGAAAAACAACTGGGGCAGGCAGACAAAGATGATGTAGCGCTGTTTTATTTTTCGGGGCACGGAGGGCGAGAGAGTGCGCACCCGGCTTTTAGGCACACAGAAAAAGACAATACGCTGGAAACCCTCATTTGCCACGATTCTGCTTATGTGCGCGGTATAGCCGATAAAGAACTCCGCTACCTGATACATAAAATATCGACCAAAAACCCGCATGTAGTTATTATTACCGATAGTTGCCACAGCGGCGATGTTACCCGCCATAATGACCCCGATTACAGGGTTAAACAAATTTTTCCGCCAGCCAAGGAAAAACTCGGCTCTGTGTTTGCTCAGCGCAGTTGGAAAGAGTTTATTTTTTCAAATGAGTTAACCGAAACAAAGGCTAATGCCTCTGCCGCAAATTTAGATGCCGTACTTCCGCAGGGCAAACATGTACATATTGCCGCCTGCAAATCAGAGGAGGAGGCAATTGAAGTGGGCGATAACGGCGTTTTTACCTATGCATTGCTGCAAGTATTAACCAAAAGCGCCGGCAATATCACCTACCAAAATCTCCATAACCGACTATTGGCGCTTGCCGATGAAAATTTGGCGGTCTATAACCGTAAACAAACGCCTCAAATTTATGTTTTCGATAAAAACCATAAAAGCGCCCTATCAGCAGCGCCCGATGTGCTGTACGAACGCTTTTTGGGCGGGTTGGTAAAAGGCGAACCCATACATGCAAATGTTACCTATAATGCCATAGGTAATTACTGGCAAATAGATATGGGGGCTATACACGGGCTGCCCACCATAGGGTTAGAAACCATTAAAGTTGATGTGGTAAATGACCAAACCAAAAGCACCATAGCTAAGGCAACCGTAAAAAAGGTTTTTGCCAACCATGCCGAAATTACCATTAACACCAATAACTATATCAGCACTTCCGATACCTTTGGCGCTTTTGTGAGCGATGTCCTTGCCACGCCTTTGCTGTTTACCACCGCCGGAAACACAGCCGGCATTGCCCTCCTAAACAGTTTTTATTCCGATAACCGCCGCCGCCTTCAACGGTCAAACATTTTTGCCGCCCAACGAGGCAATATGCTCAACGCCTACCGCATTACTGCCCAAAACAACCGCTATGAACTCACCTATGGCAACAGCAAACTGCCCTTGGCAAGAGCCATAGAGGGTTATACCCGCTCTGCCGCCAATGCCATGTTTACCTACCTTACGCATATAGCCCGATGGCAGTATGTAAAAAAATTTCCGAAACAACAATGCCGCTTCTGCTATCAACCCTCTTGATATTTCGCTGAAAGTATTTTACCAAATGCCCGATGGAACGCAAAAAGAGGTAACTTTTAATGACCAAAACAAAGGCGTAGCCGGTTATGCCCAAATACCACCGCAAAACAGTACCACCAAACAGCCCGAAGGGTTGGTAAAAATAGCCATTACCAACCATGCTGCCACCACACCCTATTACTGTGCCTTAGCGTATATGGGGCAATTATTTGATATTGTTACCGATACCTTTGCCAACGGCTCTGTTTTAATGCTGCCCAAAACCACCGTTTATGCCGGCATTGCCCTGCCAAACGGCAAACGCACCGATACCATTCCGCTTGTTCAGGAAGAATTTATTAAATACTATAATTTCCATGAATCTTTTTTCGGGTTATTGCTCCTTACAAGTACGCAACCGCTTTCTATAACGGGGTTTGAACAGGAAGCCCTGCCTTCGCCCAAAACCGACACCAGAGGCGAAACAGAACCAATAACCGTAATAGAAAGAGACCCGCCCGCCCCTGCTCAAAAATGGACTGCCCAATACTTTGACGTAAAACTGCCCAACCCGTACTTTACCGCGCCTACGCCTTAACTGCCCCTAAAACACACATCGGAAACATTATGCGGTAAAAAGTATTTGCCGGTTAATTTTGGTTGTTTTATAGGTTTCCTTTCACAAAATCTTATGCACCTTCCAAACCCATAAGATTTATTATGCAAGTTATCTAAAATCAACCGTTTGTCAGGTGAAAAATGGGTATAATTTCGCAAAATCGCTTACCTTTAAGCGTTTTTTGTTTCACTGCTTACAAATTACTCGCACTACTATGACTACCCAAGCGCCTCAAAAATCGTGGATAGAAGTCTTAATTGACTTTATAAAAAGTTTGTTTACTATATTTTCGCCCGATAAAAAGGAAGAAGAAACCAACCCTCGGGTAGTGGAAAATGAAACTACCGAAAAAGAAACAACGCAAGAGCCGCCGCCGCCCGAAGATTACGTTACCGCCACCTTAGATACCGAAATGGGTGAGGCTACGTTTAAGTATGGCAATACCGTTATTACCCTCACAAAAAGTAAAAAATACGTAGCCGTTCAAACGGCAGAAGACCGAAGTATATTATCGGGCATGCCTATTACAAGGCGCATCAGCAAACCCACTTTTAAGGAAGAAACCGAGCATTTAGGCAGTTTTGAACTCATAGAAGCCTATAACCAAAGCCCCGCTGCTGTAGATAGCGCCCTTAATGAGCTGCGCAGCCTGCCCACCGTAACCATTGGCACGCATGTTTACCACAATACAGAGGTAAAAAACGACATGCCCCTTATTCCTACCGGGCAATTGTATGTAGTATTTAAAAAAGAGGTATTGCCCGATGCCCGGCAACAACTGCTGCAAAGCCTTTACCTACTTATTGCCGAAGACCGGGGCGAAAACCGATACATTGTAAACACAACACCCGATTCGCCCAACCCCATTAAAACAACGGTTGCCCTCCAAAATTCGGGCTTGGTGGAAGTGGCAGAGCCCGAATTAGAAGCGCCCATGAATTTTAACAATTTTGCCCTGCCTACCGATAACCTGCTAAAAGACCAATGGCACCTGCAAAACCGAGGGCAACACGGCAATTGGACTGCCACTGCATTTAAAGCCGGCGCCGATGCCAAAGTGATAGATGCATGGAGTTGGCTAAAAAGCACCGGCAGCAGCAATATTACCGTTGCCGTTATTGACAGCGGATTTGACCTTAACCACCCCGATTTAAAGGGCAACGGCGGTAAAATTGTTGCCCCGTGGGATTTTGATACCGATACGCCCGATGTATCGCCCCGCGCCGGCGACTGGCACGGTACCCCCTGTGCAGGTGTGGCTGTGGGCGCTGCCAATGGCATAGGCATAGTAGGCGCTGCCCCCAATGCCAAACTGCTGCCTATAAGATCGGTGGGTATTTCGGATACGTACATTGAGCGCATGTTTAACCACGCCGTTATGAACGGAGCCGATATCATCAGCAATAGCTGGGGCGCATCATCGCCCGGCTTTACACTCTCTACCCGTATGATAGAAGCCCTGCGCAAAGCCGCCACCCAAGGCAGAAACGGCAGGGGTTGTATTATTGTATTTGCTGCCGGCAACAGCAACGTTAGCATCAGCAATGCAGCTAACCCTAATGCGGTAATGGGTTTTGCCACCCACCCCAATGTTATAGCCGTTTCCGCCTCCAACAGCCGCGATGAGCGCTCCTCTTACTCCAATTTTGGCAAACAAATTTCGGTATGCGCCCCCTCTAATGGATCGGGCGGCGCCGGCGTACTTACCGCCGATGTAGGAGGCACCATGCTGCTGCCCAGTGGCGATACCGCGTTTAAAGGCTACGATGCCTCCGATTACACATCGGGTTTTGGCGGCACTTCCAGCGCTTGTCCGCTTGTGGCAGGTGTTTGTGCCCTCATTTTATCGGCAAATCCCAATCTTACAGCCGCACAGGTAAAATCTATCTTAGAAAAAACAACCGATAAAATAGGTTTGCCCAATGATTATGACAGCAGCGGACACTCTATATACTTTGGCTACGGCAGAATAAATACCCTGAAAGCGGTGCAAATGGCTAAAAACGGACAGGTGGATAATGTAAATCCGGCACCCATTCCGCCCCCTCCCCCACCCCCGCCCACCCCCGGACCCTCTCCAACTCCCCCCCCCACGCCAACTCC
>DDVC01000209.1 GCA_002345145.1 Bacteroidetes bacterium UBA2322 | reverse complement strand
CCTTACCCGATGCTTGTGCCGAATGTTGCTTAGTTGGATTGTTTTCTTGTTGTTTTTTCGTAGTAGGTTTTAATACCGGAATTTGTTCTAAACCACGGTTCAATTGGGCATCTCCCGAATTAGCAGGAGCTGCCGGAGGCTCAGCAGCATTAGTAACCGGTGAATTAGATTGTATATTGTAAATAGTATCGGCAGAAAGGGAGAAGTATTCTGTTACAGTAACCTTTTTTTTAAGCCATTGCCCATTCACAATAACCGGACGACTGACAGTGTCGGTAACTTTAAGTATGCTTGTTACCAATAACAAACCGTTAGCTAACTTTACGGTATCTTTAATAATTAGTGAGTCGCCCGGAAAAATCCGCCCTTTGCTCAGTGATAGAGACGTACCTGTAACATTAGCTGAAATGCTACCAATACTCAAAACAATCACAAAAAGACTGACAACAAAAACTGCTTTACGCATTGGTGTTTGGGTTAGGATTGGGTAAGGGTATAATTTGGAACATAAAACACATTGTATCAATGCCTAAGTTCAAAAACGAAATACAAAGTTACGAAAAAACAAACAACAATTTACCAACCACACAAAAAGTTGGATAATTAGTGGTTAGTACCAACTAATCAATGCCATTCAATTATTGCTTATCCTTTTTCACTCTTTCCAAAGCTTTACCACATAGTTACCTCCGTTTGGCAAACCCATTTGCAGTAAGTACAAACCCGCAGGCAGAGTTTGGTTAAGAGCAAGAGTAGTAGTATGTATAGGGAGGGAAGCAACATAATGTTGGCTAACCACTTGTCCTTGTGAGGTAAAAAGGGTAAAACCCGCCTCACTACCCGATAAAGTTTGGGGGTAGTAAATTTGCAGGGAGTTAGCATTTTGCCAAACTGCTCTTATTATTTCATTGCCCCGATTGTTAACCGATGCGGTGTTGCTAATAACCTGCGGAGCAGTTACATGAATGGTAAGGTTGCCGGTAGTGCAGGTATTACAAGGAGTACAGTATTGCAAGGTTATCAGTTCTGTTCCGCTAAATCCGGTATTAGGCACATAAAACAATAGGTTATCGGGCAGTAAGGTAAGAGAGCCGTTTTGGGGCGGCGTTACAATTGTTAAACTATCGGGCATTGCACAGGGCAACAAATCGTTTTGCCAGGGAGCTATCAAAACCCCTTCATAACCGTTAGTATTGGGTATAATTGAGCCGTTTACACTCACCCATGCTTCGCTAATATACACCAAATCATGTACACTTACCAATTGTTCGCAACCCACAAATACTACAAACCGCTGTATGCGACAGTTTGATGGGTTACTCAGTTGGCAAATAGGTATAGAAACCGTATCTATACCCGAAAAACCGGGCGGCGGGTAGTAAGTAATACAAGATTGCGCAAAAGCGGTAATGCTGCACTGAAAAGTAGTAGCAACCTCCGTAGCGCTGAAAACTTCACCCGCCTCCATGTTAAAACACAGGTCAATAGGGTTAAAAACACCGGTGCAAACAATATCGGGCGATACAGGAGGGGGTTGGGTACAATCGCCAAGCGTAATTTGTATTTGAAGCGTATCGCACAAACCCGCACCGGTACAGCCCACCACTGTAACCAAATCCCAGCTAACACTTTCAGCAGTAGCAGTATAGGCAAAGCAATTATTGGACAATAAACTAACCAGAGAAGGGTGTAACGAACTAACCGCTGCAAGACTGTAAACATCGGGCAAGCAAAATTCGGGGCAAATTGTGGTCATTTCGTTCCAGTTGGTACATACCTGATTGGGGCTAACCTCGCAAGGCGGCGGCGGGGTAGGGGTACATAAATTGGGGCTTGCAACTACATTTATAACTAAGGTAGCCGTATCGCATTGAGTATCATTGCAGGCAACCACCTGTACATAATCGGTAGCAATAAAGCCGGGAAGGGCTATGTAGCGTACACATTCACCCATTAGGGTAAGGCTGCAATCAAACAAAGCATGTGCCGATACAACCGTATAAGGTTGTTCTATGCAAAATTGTGGGCAAATAATGTTTGGAATTACCGGTTGCGTACAAAGGTGGTGAATAGGGGTAATGCAAGAATCGGGCGGTAAGGGTAAAATTGCCGCCTTGCACCACAGATTCAAGGAAACCAGAACACAGGTTAAGAAAAATACTGCCTTATTCATATTGGAGTGAGTATATCTTGAAACCAACAATAATTGTTCCAGTTTCATTTTCGGCTACAATTTACAGTTGTATTTTGCTTTGCAAACTTAAAATAATGTTTATTGGATATTCTTTACTTAATTCCTTTAAAAAAAAGCATTCCAAAGCAATAAGGTGTGCATGGTTAGGGCATGTTTATGGGCAATTTGTAAACATAGCTTGCATATTGATAAACTTGGCAAATTATTTGCAAGGTGAGGTCATATTAAGTCTGCTTATTAAAAGCTCAGTTATGACCACTTGTTACCGCTCAGTTGAAACAAACACCATTTTAAAGAAATTTTGGAGCCGCTTGATGCGTGCTATTGTCTTTACCCTTGTTGTGTGGTTAGGCATACAAGGCGATGCATCATCTTCGCTCATGGCTCAGTCTTGCACCAATACGGTGGAGGGCATTATTTTCAGAGATTACAACGGCGATGGCTTAAAAGGTATGTACGAACCCGGCGTATCGGGCGTAACCGTGCGTGCCTACAACAGCTCCAATGTGCAGTACGGACCTGTTACTTCCAACGCATCGGGTATTTTTGCCCTATCAATACCCAATGGCACCCAAATTCGTTTGGAGTATTCGGGTTTACCATCGGGAAATGCGTCTGCTCCCAATGGTACCGATTCAAGAACAACAGTGCGTTTTGTGCAAAGCCCCATTTGCAGCGCACATTTAGGCATTAACCTGCCCGATGAATACTGCCAAAACAATCCGCCTATAGCGGTGCCGTGTTATGTAAGCGGCGACCCAATGCTGAGCGGCAGCAATGTAGCCAATGCCGATGTACTGGTTTCGGTGGGGTATAACAGCGAGGGTACTACGCCCTATCCCAATCATATTGCCGTGGGTAGTGAAATGGGCTCGGTATGGGGGGTAGCTTACAACAAAAAAACCAAAAGGCTGTTCTCTACGGCGTTTCTCAAACGCCATTCGGGTTTGGGGTCGTTGGGATTGGGCGGCATTTACGTTACCAATTTATCGGGTGCTATGCCGGTAAACAGCAATTTTATCAACCTGCAAACTTTGGGTGTAAACGTGGGTACTATTAGCCCCCGAAACCTGCCGGCTAACAGCAACGCGCCCAGTCGCGATGCCGAAGCATTTACCCTCATTGGTAAAGCCGGTTTGGGCGATATTGATATTACCGATGATGGCAACCGGTTGTATGTGGTAAACCTTGCCCAAAAACAATTAGTGGCTATCAACATCACCAATTACAATGCTACCGGAGCGTTACCCACTGCCGCCAACATTACCACATGGACTATTCCCAACCCGGGTTGTACCAACAGCAATAACCGCCCGTTTGGGTTAAAGTGGCACAACGGCAGGTTGTATGTAGGCGTGGTTTGCTCCGCAGAAACATCCAAAAATCCCAACGATTTATTGGCTACGGTGTATGAGTTTAACCCTTCATCGGGTAGTTTTACCTCCGTTCTCAATTTTCCACTCAACTATATTAAAGGTACGCTTACTTCTTTTCCTACTTCAATCAGCAATAACTGTAACCGATGGGAGCCGTGGTCGGATACTTATACCGATTTTTACCACCACACCCTTACTGATGGCGTATGTTTTCCACAGCCCATTCTGTCCGATATAGAGTTTGACATAAACAACGAAATGGTATTGGGCTTTATGGATCGTGCCGGGCACCAGCTTGGGCGCGCCAATTACAGCCCATTGCCGGCTGATATGGTATTGCACTCCGGCGTTGGTGGCGGCGATTTGCTTAGGGCTGCCAAAACCGGCGCTACCTGGCAAGTAGAAAATAACGGCACATCGGGCGGCGTTACCGGGTGCGGAGCAGGTTCGGGCGCGGGCATTGGCGGCGGCGAATTTTACTGCGGAGATATAGGCGCCGGTGGAGAGCAGGAAGCCTCTATGGGCGCATTAGCCTTGCTCAAAGGCGTTGGGCAGGTTGTGGTAGCTATGCTCAATCCTTTTACCACACATACCGGCGGCATTTTTTGGTTCAGCAACCTCACCGGCAATACCGATAAAAAATATCAGGTATATGGCTCAGATATGCTTACTATGGGTAAAGCTCATGGCTTAGGCGATTTGGAACTGCTTTGCAATATGGCGCCTATTGAAATAGGCAACTACGTATGGCGCGATTACGACGGAGACGGCGTGCAAGACCCCGGCGAGCCGGGTTTGGCAGGCGTTACGGTGAATCTTTATACCGCATCGGGCACTCTGGTGGCTACCACCACCACCAATGCCAACGGCGAGTACTACTTTAACAGCAGCAATGTTACCGGCGGATTAGCCGAGTCAACAAACTATGTTGTTGCACTAAGCGCTGCGCAATATGCTTCTGGCGTAGGTTTAACCATTGGTTCTACTTTTTACGGACCTATTTCGCCTGCCAATACCGGCTTTGGTACTAATGCTGATATGAACGACTCCGATGCCGTGGTGAATATGAGCAGTGGCATCAGCGCCATCAGCTCTGCCGGTTTACCCTACATTGCCTTTACTACCGGCACCGCAGGACAAAATAACCACACCCTCGATTTTGGGTTGAACGGTAATACCGGCGCGCTTTGCCCCGATTACCTTGTTACCGTTACCCCGCAGCCTGCATCTGCCATTTGCTCCGGTTATCCGCTTACGCTCAATGTGCAGCATCTTGCCGGCGTTGGCAATATAAGGGTTTTACTCAACACCGGAAGCATCCTTACCCCTCAGGAACTATACAGCGCCGGAAGCGGAGGAGCTACCGTGCTGGCTGCAAATGTTACTACCGTACCGGGTTCTACACAAACTACCGTATCTATTTCTCTGCCGGCTAATAATACCACGTTCCCTTATCCTTATAACGTTTACGTCATTCTTGCGCCGAGTAATCCCAATATCTTAAATCCGATTTGCCTGCCGGTAGAGGTGGTTACTATGTTGGTTTACCCCAATCCCAATGCCACTTGTACGCCCAATCAGGCTATATGTGCCGGTCAATCTGTAACGCTTACCGCCAACGGCGGCGGAACCTACCTGTGGAGTACCGGTCAAACTTCGGCTAACATAATCGTTAACCCCGCTACCTCTACCACTTACTCCGTAACCGTTACCAATTCGTTTGGCTGCCAGATGATGTTGCAAACTACGGTTTCGGTAAATACCGCCACAGCAAACGCCGGACCGGATAAAAACATCTGTATCGGGCAAAGTACTACCCTCACCGCCACCGGCGGCGGCGCGTACCAATGGAGCAACGGACAAACCACCGCAACCATCACAGTAAGCCCGACCAGTACCACTACTTACACGGTAACGGTAACAAGCGGCGCGGGCTGCACGGCAACGGATAGCGCAGTGGTAACCGTAGGCAGCGCCACAGCAAACGCCGGACCGGATAAAAACATCTGCCTCGGGCAAAGTACTACCTTAACCGCCACCGGCGGCGGCGCGTACCAATGGAGCAACGGACAAACCACGGCAACCATCACCGTAAGCCCGACCAGTACTACCACTTACACGGTAACGGTAACAAGCAGCGCGGGCTGCACAGCAACAGATAGCGCAGTCGTAACCGTAGGCAGCGCAGTTGCCAACGCCGGACCGGATAAAAACATCTGCCTCGGGCAAAGTACTACCTTAACCGCCACCGGCGGCGGCGCGTACCAATGGAGCAACGGACAAACCACGGCAACCATCACCGTCAGCCCGACCAGTACCACCACTTACACGGTAACGGTAACAAGCGGTGCGGGCTGCACAGCAACGGATAGCGCAGTGGTAACCGTAGGCAGTGCAGTTGCCAATGCCGGACCGGATAAAAACATTTGTTTGGGAGAAAATACTACCCTTACCGCCACCGGCGGCGGCGCGTACCAATGGAGCAACGGACAAACTACGGCAACCATCACCGTTAGCCCGACAAGCACTACTACTTACACGGTAACAGTAACAAGCGGTGCGGGCTGCACAGCAACAGATAGCGCAGTGGTAACCGTAGGCAGCGCAGTTGCCAATGCCGGACCGGATAAAAACATTTGTTTGGGACAAAGTACTACCCTTACCGCCACCGGCGGCGGCGCGTACCAATGGAGCAACGGACAAACCACTGCCACCATCACAGTCAGCCCGACAAGCACTACTACTTACACGGTAACAGTAACCGGCGGCGCGGGCTGCACAGCAACGGATAGCGCGGTGGTAACCGTAGGCAGCGCAGTTGCCAACGCCGGACCGGATAAAAACATCTGCCTCGGGCAAAGTACTACCTTAACCGCCACCGGCGGCGGCGCGTACCAATGGAGCAACGGACAA
>DDVC01000227.1 GCA_002345145.1 Bacteroidetes bacterium UBA2322 | reverse complement strand
TCGAAAGACTTTTTAGACAGCCCCCGCTAAAATAACAATTAACGGACTAAAACTAATTTGTTATATAGCCACGGTTGCCCATTTACTGCAATATGGTAGAAATAAATACCATTGGGTAGGTGCGGTACAGCATACTGCATTTGTCCTGAATTTTGGAGATGGCTGACGTATAAAACACGTCCGGTTGCATCGTAAAGGGTAAATACAGCTTGAAATTTTTCAGGCAAGTCATAGTCCAAATAAACGATATTATTTGCCGGATTGGGATACAAGTTTCCTATTGTTACAAGTGGCACTTCCAGTTTATTTTTAAAATTAATTCCTTCAAATAAAAGCTGATTTAACAAAGCCGTGTCTAAAAAAGACGGAAAATCGGGCAATACAGCAGGATATTCCTCACCACGGGCTATCAGCAACATGGTTTGTGCATAATGGGCAGAGGGCGAGTAGGCTGTGGCAATGTTACGCAGGTCGGTTTCTTCCTGTGGCGTCAGTTGCAGATAGGTTCTGTTTTGGCTTTTCAGCAACCATTGTATTTCTGCCGTCTTTCTGAAATGTTGTTGGTCTTCGGTGGCGGCGGGCAGAGCAGTTAAAGTAGTGCTTATCATAGCGGTATCGTTTTGCTCCATATATTTTTGTAGCAGTAGGCGTTGAGCAAACTCGTTGTTTACGCTTTCGAGCAGGTTAACGGCGGCTGAGGTATCACCCCCCTTTTCGTAGTAGCGGGCTTTGCGCAACATTTCACTGTTTAAAAGACCGAGTACGTTCATTCCCCTTATTTCATTATCGCTCAATAAATTTCGGTTTCCACAGTTCTCTTCGGGGCTATCAGGAGGTGTGCATAGCGAGTTGATTACATTGACTGATAGGGTAGGCATAAATTGGGCAACACCGGGAATATCGGCGCGGTGGAAATAGGTAAACATTCCACCTGTGTGTAGCGCCCTTATATCGGTAAAAATAGTCGGCAAACCGGGTACGGGGTTAAAAACATTATCGGCTGGGTTTTGGTTTCCAAATAAGCAATCTCCCTGATTGTCTATGCTGCCAACAGTCAAGACTGTGCCGTTTACCACATAGTCTTGAGTAACAATGGCAAAAGCACCGTTGTCGAACCGATTGCAGGTGATTTGTACCCCGCCCAAAAGGGGAACACCATTATTCCCAAACGCCCAAATACCAACCGCGTTGTTGTTAAAATCGTTGTTGCGGATTGTGTTGGGCAAAAGTCCGGTATTCATCAGAATGCAACCAAAAGTATTGTTGTTGATGATGTTTTGGTTTTCGATATTGAACAGACAACCTCTGGCAAAAATGCCTATAATACCTATACTGCTTGGAGTGGCATTGATGCTGTTCTGTGAAACTTCCATAGAAGTGCCACTAAACTGCATGGCTACACGGGCATTGTTGATTTGATTGTTATTCACCATATATTGAGATGCTAACGGGAATATACTGGCCGTGGCGGCAGAAATTCCAACTGTACAGGCATCAAACCGATTGTTAAGGATGGTAACTCGTGTGCATTCTTCGGCACGGATGCCATATTTAAGTCCGGTGAAAGTATTGGTAGCCGAGGTTGCAATTTCGCCTATTTCTACCGATCGGTAGTTTTGCATATACACCCCGGCTTCGGTTCTTGGCATTGTAAATAAATTGGAAAACGGGTATTTTAAACCATCGGAGATAAATCTTGCCCTCAACACTTGGGAACGGGGTTGTCCGTTAAATGAATTATTAAACCAACTCAGATTGATTCCATGAAAGCAATTCAAGAAAGTTGCCATATCACTATTAACAATACTAACTCCACCGGCGGTAGCCAAAGCGCCTGCTTGATTTAAGTAGTTTGTGAGAAGCACGGCAGTCAGTGTGGGGTATGAAGTAGAATTTTGCGGGTTGAAAATGGCATTATTGTTAAATGCCAAGCTAATACCATATACATCCATAATTGGCAGGTTTTGAGTAGCTATTCCGATGATGGCATCTTCAATTAGCACTTGTACTTGTGCACTTCCAAATGTAAGTACTATACCGAAATTATTGAAACCTGTGCCGGAATTAAAACCTCTTTGGATGCCCAATCCGGGACCCTCTACCTGTATGCCTTGCCAAACGCTGTTGCACATTCCCGATAGATGAGTTTGGAATTGAGTAGAATTAAGCAACAAACGTGCACCCCTTTTGACTAAAAATCGGGTGTTCGGGCTAAAAATCATACGTATGTCTTGCAGAAACAGCGTAATGCCGGCAGGCACAATAATATCCACATCTAAGACTATGGGGCTGCCGGAGGAGGTAAGACCAAGAGTTACAAAGTCGTTGTTGGTGGGTGTCCAAGTAGCGTTTGCAGGAACAATGTAGGCGGGTCGGTTATCGGTAGTAGCATCATTGGTTACTTGGGGCATACCGGGTTGCAGGGCAAAAGCTACGGTATCTAAACAACAAAGCAGGTTGAAGTTGCTGTTAATTTGTTCAACAGGAATAGGCTCGGGTGGGCAGCAATTGCCGCAAACGGTAAAATGGGCGGTATCTGCCAGGCAGGCAAAGTTGCCGGTAACGGGGTAAGCTGTACCTTGGGTTTGTATATTGCGAATGAGGCGGTAATGCAGGCAGTTATCGCAGGCGGGGGCGCTCATTAAGGTAGGTTCGGTTTCGCCTTCCACGAGTTCCCAGTTTCCGTTATTGGGGTTTTGGAGTTCCCAAGTATAAAACATATTGGGTATAACGTTGTCGCAGGAGTTGCCGCTTAGTATAACGCTGTTGCAACAAGTGGTGTTAATGGTTGTATCGCCCGAAAAGAAGGTATCGGGCATAATGCTGATGTCGTCTATGAGGAAATAGGGGAGACCACCACCATTCTGCATGCCATTGATTAGTATGGAGTTGTAGGCGTTTGTTGCAGTAAAACAGGTAACAGCTTGCTGCCAACCCTGAACGGGTAAATTGGTTTCGGTATAAATGGTTTGGCTGTTGGGTATAGGGTTAGGAATAACAGAAATAGCTGTATTGCATGAAGCATCGCCGGCATCTATCAGCCTTACAAACAAGTTGTGTAATGTAGCACCGCCAAGAACGCCCACTAAAGGCGAAACCGCTCTATGAAACGATAAAATATAGCGTTGTCCGGCGGCAATATTTACAGCACCTATAACCGCTTCTCCTCCTTGATTGCTTGACCACATTCCTATGGCAGCCGGGGGCGAGGGGAAATTTTGGAGTAGGGGGAAGGTAGTATTTAAAATTAAATTGGGCGAGCCAAAACATGAATGCCAGCCATCAAAAATGGCGCAATTTTCTAAGTTGAGGTTAAATATGCTAACTCCGGGAGGAAGGGGAATCGTGTAGGTATTCGGATTGAGGAAGGTGCAGTCATTTATGAGGGAACTATTACAGACCACATTACAGGGTTCTAAGTGCATGCAATTGTTTATGCAGGGTTCTACTGTAAAATAAATGAACGTAGTATTGGCTTCTTCGCCTGTGGCAGCGCTTATGGGTATATAACTGAGTACGT
The DNA here is from genome assembly GCA_002345145.1 of Bacteroidetes bacterium UBA2322. GTDB lineage: Bacteria > Bacteroidota > Bacteroidia > Chitinophagales > UBA2359 > UBA2359. Next base: position 1,135 of record DDVC01000227.1, on the reverse strand, counting down.
TCATGCCTAAACTTGCCCCTGTGATGGTGATGTTGGTGGTAGTGGCGTTAAAGATGATGTTGCCCACAATGGCATCTATGCAAGAGGGGTCTAAGGTAGGCTGCACTCCCCTGTCGTTGGCTAAAATTTCGCTGATGGGAATGATAAATGGGGCGTCGACTATGAGGTCGCAGGCAGAAAAAATGTATCGGTCGTGGCAGTTAGGTCCGTCATCGTCAACGCCTGCTGCAATAGCGCCGCAGATGGGCAAATAGTCATCATTTTGTGCAGAGTGAAAGGGGAGTGTGCCATCGCCGTAGCCGCCTTCTATCCTATATCCTATGGCGCAGAGGGCTTCTATTTCGGGGTTGGTAGGGCGGCGTATGGCAAACCCGGTAGTGCCATTTGCTATAAAGGGGCTCATTAAATAAACCGTTGCATCTCAGCCGGGGTCGTTTTGAGGAAAATCGCCAAAATGACTGATACTGCTGCCACCACTCCACGTGTTGGGGTCATATATACCCAAGTTGGCAAAAGGGGCAAAAGCGGCTAAAAAGCGGACGTTGCTGTTGCAGCCGGCGGTAAGGCAAGAAACCGGCTGGTTGAAACCGGTTTGATAGCAATTGTCGGCATTAAGAATTAAAGGCGCGGCGGTGGGGTCTATGTTAAACAGGTACTTATCGTATCGGGAGTAAAGCCCTGTGCCCGGCGGGTTGTACCCCAAAAACGGCTGCCATTTACTGTTGCCGTTGTTATTAATAAGCGAACTGATGCCCAACATGTGCATTGTTTCATGCAGTACTACCTGATAGAAATCTACATTAGTAGCAGCATTAACAAAGGTCATGTTGGTCATGTCGTAGTTCCAGTTGATATTTGGGTGAAAATTGAACCTCATGCTACCATGATACAGAAAATCGCCCACTATAAACGGAAATGAGGTAGGGTCTTCACCGCCGTTTATGGTACGCCAAACGCTGTTGTGGGTAATGCCGGGTTTGGTGCCATTAGGTGTACTGTAATTGTAATGGTATGCCGATGCTAAACCCAATGTAATTGAAGGTGGCGTCCAATCAGATAGAGATGGCAAAATTTGTATGCGCAATGTAGGCGGCAGCCCATTGCAAGTGGGGCTGGCATCTAACATAAAAGATAT
>DDVC01000082.1:13497-18160 GCA_002345145.1 Bacteroidetes bacterium UBA2322 | reverse complement strand
GTAGTTTTGCCCCCATGCGCCTATGAGTGTATCGTTGCACCATGATATGGCGAGGTTGCCGTTTCCGAGATATTCAACTCGCCCAAGATAATTACCTTTAGGCACCATGTTTACCGGTATGTTTTTCAGAATATTACCCGTAGTATCTGCTCTTGTAATGTATAACACATTATCTGATTCCTGAGCTACCTGATAGGCTATTATCCATTCATTGTCGGCTAAGCACATACCTACTCCTGAACCCCATGGGAATTCATAAATGATTTTTTCCCATTCTGTTGTATGATTATCGGTATTCAATAAAGCTACTACAGGATGGGCATAATAAGGAGCTTCGCCACGGGTGTATAGGGCAAGATACTCAAACTCATTTACCTGTAATAACTTGCCCAAAGCGCCGGTTTTATACCCAAAAGTTTGATAAGAAAGGCTATCTCCGGTTGGAGAAATTTCCAGCATAAAGTTTGCAATGCTGTCTTGCGAGTGTGCGCCGCCCAGTATAACATAATTACCTTGTGTATTAACAATGGTATTACCACCAGAGGGCGAAAATCGGAAAGGAATATTATGGAATAGCCTTTGCCAAATAATGTTCTTGTTCCAATCTACCTTCACTACATCTGTACAGCCAATACTATTGCCTTCACACAAGGAAGCGCTTACAACAAGTAAACCATCCCATGTAGATACTATGCAAACTCCATTATTACTTCCTTGCTCTATATCGGGGTCTATGCTGGTTTCAAAAGTGACGAATTGGGCAAACAAATCAATATATCCCCAAAAGCAGAAAAGAAGTATAAGGTACAAAATTAGTTTCATTATAAAGGAATTTACAATCGGGACAAGAATTAAATTGCTTATCCCGATTAGATTTGTTGAAAAGCGATTACTCAATAACCAATTTCGCACTAAGATTTTTACGTCCTGATAAATGAACTACATAAATGCCTTTGGGTAGTAGTGGCAGGTCTATTTTTGCAACTCTTTGCCCCATAGAAAGTGTATGCTTACATACGCTGTTTCCTTGTTGGTTGAACAATTCTAATTCACTGGCCGAATTGACAGTTATAGGCGGAATATACACAGATACATGAGTTCGGGCAGGGTTGGGAATAAGTTGAAGGGTTTCCAAATCAGATTGCTTCAACTTTGGCATTTTTCGGGCAGGGACGGATGTTTTACCCGATAAATCATCGGGAGGCACCGGCAGTCCAAAGATTTCGCTTTTGAGCAAAGAAAGCAAAGCCTGTGCATAAGCCGATTGGATACTTTGGCTGCCGGCTATGGCATAGAGCATAGCCTCTTGCTGGGGTTGCAGTACAAAAGCAGTATTGCCGGCGCGCTGTATATTGAGCGTTTGCAGGTCTTTAAACCATTGGTCATCTAAAGTATTGACGGGTAGGCTGTCTAATACGGCTTGCGCCTGTATGGTATTGCCTTGTTTTACATACCACCCCACTAAGGCACGCACTGCATAGAGGCTGCCATCGGTACGCAAAAGATTTTCTATTTCGGCAAAATTCTGTTCGTGGGTATATTGGTCTAAAAGTTTGTGCAGGAGTTCGTCTTGCTCTGCTTGCCGGTTGTTTATTTGTGCCTCTAATACCTGCCTTGCCGAGAGCTGCTGATAGTAAGAGATAGCGTAGAGCAGGTCATATACATAAGTTGAAACATGGTTTTGCACATAACCCATTACTGTACTGCTGAGGGGAGCATTGTCTAACAAAATATCGGCGCGTTTCCACTCTGCCATTTGGTTTGCCATGGCAGTTGCTATAAGAACGGTATCCGACAATAAATTCCCTGCCTGTTTCAGTACCTGATATGTTTCAAGGGCATCGGGAGCTGTTGCCAGCGTAAACAAGAGATTTTCTGTCTGTCCGGCATCTATCTGCTGTTTGAGTTGGGCAATGGTTTGTTGCAGGGCTTCCCAACATTCGCGGGTTTCACATGCTTCGGGACCGGGCGGAATATCGGGAGGGAGTGATAAGCAGGAAGAGCTTGGAAAAGAAGACGGATCGACATCACCCGCATCAATCGACCAAAAGTTATTAACTACGGTACAGGCATCGTCTAAATCGCATTTGGGTTTTAGGCGGGCATTGGTGGTTACGCTAAGTTGAGATGATTGGGGGTAGAAATAGTTGAACTCGGCTGTAGGAGGAGTTCCCGGAAAGCTAAGGGTATTGATGTGCAGCTTAGTGAGGTCGGCAGGGTTGGAAAAAAGATTAAAGCGTGGTTCAAGAAGAGTGCCTTGATTTGAAAGAGTTCCCGCTTGGTCGCCAATAGAACTGATGAGTATGCCATTTCTTTGGGCATTTAGGTTGTTGTTTCTTATTTGCAGCCCGCTGTTGTTGCCCAATACCCAAATACCGTGTGTCGTGAGAAAACTGTTACATTCGATAATTCCGGCACCCGTGCCGGTGTGTTGAGTAAGTACCCCGGTAAGCAGGTTTGTACCAAACCAATTGCCTTGGGCTGTATAATTACCATTGCCACGAATAGCTACCCCAAAATCTGCCAGAATGGTGGTATTGCCACCAAAAGTATTGTTTCTTATTTCCAGATTGTAAGGCGCATTTGCTAAAATACCAACTTGGTTGTAACTAAAACTGGAATTGCGAATGGTTACGCTGCCGCTAAGAGGCATTGTATTTTGTATTTCAATGGCATTTACAAGATATTCAAAGATACAATTATTTTGAATAGTGGCTGTTGCATCATGCAGTATAATGGCACTGCGGTGTTGGTCTGTTGGTATAGGGTTGGTTGCAGCAAAATAGCATTTATCAAACACAATACCGGTAGAACCCCAAATGGTAACACCGGAGAACATGGTATTGGGGTCGGGTTCTATAAATTTGCAATTGATAAACCGGCTAAAATTGGTAAAGCCATAGGGCAATATTTCAACTGCACGTCTGTTATTTTTGAACCTGAAATTTTCTGCTACTACTATGCCGCCCCAATAGGCTGTATTCCAAGGTTCCTGCGAATTTTTAGTTGTAACAGTTGGGTTAGCACCATTGGTAAGGTATGTGTATTGATTTCCGGGTGGGGTTGCATACAGAATAACCATGCCCGGGTCATTAACGCCTAATGTTGCGTTTATATAGTCGTCAATAATAAGTGAGTTTGCATTTGCAATCCCCCCAAATATAGCAGAATGAGCAATATCGCTATTTCCCCACACTTCAATACCACCCCAACGCGTGCCCACGCAGGCAGCCGAAACATTGCTATCCGTTACTATAAGTTTAGCACCTCTTTTTACAATAATTTTTCCGCCTTCGGGCATAAGCAGCTTGCTGCAATTTAAGGTGAGGGTTGCGCCCGGTTCAATAATTACATTACCATAAACCCTAAAATCAAAATCCCATTCTTCCGATGTAGTTATGTATGTTGCGGGGTCAATAATCCCACATTCCGTTACATATTTTCTTAAAGAGGAGGGTAAACTTAGATTGCGATGTATGATACCCATTTGCTGTGGAGAAATATGGTTGGAGGTGTTGTTGCCGCCCATGAGATTATCGCTACAGTATTGACCGGAAACAGCATTACAATTTGCGCTATCCCACTCTAAGGTATGTGGGCAAATAGGGGTGGTGCAAGGACTTAAGCCAAAAACATCGGATAGATAGTCAATTTCGGCAGGGTCGCAAATAACATCATTATAGGTATGCCTTAGTCCTACTATATGCCCCAATTCATGGGCAAAATTATTAGACGCGCTTCCTCCGTCTATTTCTACGTAATAAGTATCGTCTATTACTATACCCAACGGAGAATTTTGGATATTAGTAGTAGGTATTTCGGATACTCTCCCTGATGTCGTGTAATTTACAGTACCTAAAACAAATACATTTATTGTATTGTATATATCTATCCCGATATTTGCAAAAGCATAGTCAAAATTAAAAAATTCAGAATTGAGCGGATTGCCAGGTACAAAAAAATCGGAATAATTACTAACAGATATGAAGTTTATGCCTTTCGTTACAAAGCGTATTTTAGAGTCGGGTATATGGCAAGCGCCACAAACACAACTACGAGGGTCTGCCGGGGCATCTACGTATTTAAAGTAGGCATCGTTTATATAATTAACAAGATTGGTAAGTATGGCTCTATGGGACTCGGTATCTGAAAAATTTTCGTAGCTTGGGTCGTTGCTATCGGTAATCACAATAAACTGAATCTGAAAAGTTTTTATACCGGTACTTGCATCGGGCATATAGGTTTCTTTGAGCCTGTATTTTTGGATGAATGCCGGAGAACTATTGATGGTAGCACAAGTAAGCATGGGCAAGTCATTTTCAAGTGCCTGCAAGTTTGCGGGCATAGTAAAACACTCAAAAGCGCTTTGTGCCCATATAGCTGTGTTAAAGCCTATTGCTGCCAATATTATCAGTATTAGTTTTAAAAATACTGCTTTATTACTGAGGGAGCAAAAAGCAAAATGTAAGTTTTGTGTTTTCATGGTGTTGTTTATTTTTAGGTGCACATCATTTGTATAGCCCCAATGCTGTTTTACCCCCATGCAAAAATCAATTTTGCGCTAAATATAGAGCGTTATTGGCAAATTATGGTTTACCAACACCAATTTTCTATCACTTTGGACTTTATTTTTTTAAAACCTTCCCGATGGAATTTTTGCGCA
>DDVC01000082.1:0-13289 GCA_002345145.1 Bacteroidetes bacterium UBA2322 | reverse complement strand
GATGGAATTTTTGCGCAAACTTTTGAGACATGGTAAAAAGAAGGGGTTTGTGTGATATAGGTAGTTTTTTAAAAAAATCATGGCGCATTTGCAGGGTATTGGGTAAGATTTCACGTAAAGACGCAAAGGCGCAAATTGGTTGTTATTTCTTAGTACCCACTACTCACTACCCAAATCCGACAGCAATTAGCACACGGATAACACGGACGCAACTGATTAGCGCCGATTTTAAAAAAATAGTAGCTACTACTATTCCAACCTATAACGCATTTGCAGGGTAATGGGTAAGATTTTCCATAAAGAATACCGTTGCGCTGAACTATGTGTTCGTAAATACGCAACATTACCTGTATATAGTGGCAGTTATACCAAAAAACATTACCTTTGGCACGGTTAAACCGCATACCGGAAAATGAAACCCTCTGCTATTATTACTTATCTCCTGTTTGTTTTACTGCTGCTGGTAAGTACCGGCAATGCTTGGGCGCAAAAAAAGCCCGGCTCAAAAGACGATTCGCTACCCGATGTGGACGAATTTATTGAAAACCTTACCGAAGACTTAGAAGATGCCGAAATTGATTTTGATACCTATCAGGAAAAACTATACGATTATATTCAAAAGCCTATTAAACTAAACATTGCCGAGTATGAAGACCTTGCCGACCTTGGATTGCTTACAGATGTTCAAATACAAGGCATTTTGGCATACAGGCAAACAGTGGGAAGGTTTATTTCTATATATGAGCTGCAAGCAGTGCCACAACTTGACCTGGAAACCTGCCGAAGAATAGCCCCGTTTTTTTCTGCCGGCGATTTAGACGATTTTAACATACCCTTTAAACAATTATTGAGCGGCGGACAAAATCAGGTGTATTTCCGATGGTCAAGAACCCTTAATGCACAAGCCGGCTACCTTGCCAAAGAGCAACCCGATGGCACATTCAGACCTACCTACCGCGGCAGCCCCGACCGCCTTTACCTGCGCTACCGCTACAACTACGGCAATAAAATAAGCTACGGATTTACGGCAGAAAAAGACCCGGGCGAGGAGTTTTTCAGCGGCTCGCAAAAGCGCGGATTTGATTTTTACTCCGCCCATTTTTACCTCCGCAATGTGGGTAAGTTTAAACATATAGCCATAGGCGATTATGAGGTAAAACTGGGGCAAGGGCTAACCGTTTGGACAGGATTGGGTTTCAGAAAAGGCAGTTTTGTGATGAACGTAGCCCGAAACGCCCAACCCATACGCGCCTATACATCGGTAAACGAGGCTTTGTTTTTTAGAGGAGCTGCCACCACTTTTGGCGGAAAAAAATGGGAAGCCACCGTTTTTGCCTCGTACAAACCCATTAGCGGGAATGTGGTAAACCCCGCCCCGCCTTTGCCAACCGATTCGCTTTTGGTAGATGAGGAGACCGATATTCCACTGCCCGATGCCGATGATGCCGCCGATATTAGCGAAGTTTCCTCCTTGCTGTTATCGGGCTTACACCGCACCGATGCCGAAATTGCCGACCGGCAAGCGATTAACCAATTGGTAACCGGCGGTAGTTTGGGCTATAAAACCCGAAGATTGGTACTGAATGCCAATGCCGTTTATACCCGTTTGAGTACCAATCTAAACCCCCGGCAGGCTGCCTACAACCAGTTTCGGTTTTCGGGAAGCGAACTGCTCAATGTGAGTTTGGATTACCGATATTTGTGGCGCAATTTTCACTTTTTTGGCGAAACTGCCATGAGCCAAAACGGAGGACTTGCCACCCTAAATGGTTTGTTGCTTGCCTTAGATGCTAAGGTTTCTATGTCGGTACTGCACCGGTACTATCAGCGCAATTACCAAACCCTTTTTGCCGCCCCCTTTGCCGAAAGCACCCTGCCCAACAATGAGCAAGGTACATTTATAGGCTTGTTTGTAAAACCCATCAGAAAAGTAGAAATTAGCGCTTATGCCGATGTGTACCGCCACCCTTGGCTTCGTTTTCTTACCGATGCCCCCTCAAATGGGGTGGATTACCTGCTCAATGTTTCCTATAAACCCATGCGCGGCATTGAAATGTATGTGCGCTACCGAAACGAAACCAAAGGTAGAAACCAACCCGATAACACCACCGTTACCGATTTTGTGAGCAACCAAACCAGAGGCAGCCTGCGCTACCATTTGCAAGCCACCCTAAGCAAAACCGTAACCCTTAAAAGCAGGGTAGAGGCTACTTGGTTTAAACACGGCAGCCAAATAAACGAACAGGGCTACATGCTCATGCAAGATATTATTTACAAACCCCTTTCCTCGCCTGTTTCATTCAGTACCCGATTTGCTTTGTTTGATACCGACTCCTACAACACCCGCATTTACGCCTTTGAAAACGATGTGCTGTTTGTGTTCAGCATTCCGCCCTACTATAACAGAGGCAGCCGGTTTTACCTAAACCTGCGCTATACGCCGGTTAAAAACATAGATATTTGGCTCCGGTTTGCGCAAACTTACTGGGCAAACCAAACAAACATTGGCACCGGAAACGAACAAATAAGCGGCAATGTGCGCTCCGATGTTCGGGCTATGTTAAGAGTGAAGTTTTAAAACAGCGTGAGGTTGAAGTCGGATTTTGGTAAATTTGGAAAGTTAAATCCCGAAATCATTTACCCAATTGTACGTTTTTTTCCAAAAATCTGTGCAAATCAGCTCCATCCGTGTTATCTATGTGCTACTTGCTACCCCGGATGTGGGTATTCAGTAGTGAGTATTAAGAAATAACCACCAATTTGCGCCTTTGCGAGCAACTAAATTAGACTGGTATTTGGTAACTGTAATTCGTAATTATTTCCAAAAATCTGTGCAAATCAGCTCCATTCGTGTTATCTGTGTGCTACTTGCTGCCGATTTATCGTGAAATCCCAAAATCAAAGCAATCCGAAATCCGTTAACAGTTATTTGTTCAACCAATGTCCGATCCATACCAACTCCACCTGCCCGACCATACCCTATATGTGGGCGACTTAGCCCAAAACCTGCCCCAATTCTTGCAAAGTAAACCGTTTTCAAAGGTTTTTATCCTTACCGATACCAATACCCGTAAGCTCTGCCTGCCCGCGCTGCTCCAAATAGCGCCGGCGCTATCAACTGCCACCGTACTTACCATTAAACCGGGCGAACGACATAAAAACCTAAAAACCTGCCAAACTATTTGGAAAACCCTGCTACAGTATAACGCCGACCGCAATGCACTGCTCATCAATTTGGGCGGCGGCGTGGTGTGCGATATGGGCGGATTTTGTGCCGCAGCCTATAAAAGAGGCATCGGGTTTATACACATACCCACCACGCTGCTGGCACAGGTGGACGCATCGGTAGGGGGTAAAACAGGTATTGATTTTGAAGGGGTAAAAAACAGCATCGGGTTTTTTGCTAATCCGCTGGCGGGATTTATTGACCCCATTTTTCTTAAAACCCTCCCATTGCGCCAATTTAACAGCGGTTTTGCCGAAATGATTAAACATGGCTTGATAAAAGATGCCGGACACTTAAATGCACTCCAAACTTGGTTAGAATGGTTTAGCATTACTAAACCCAAGGAGCAGTTAAGTTTTAGGGAAAAAGACCTCATTTTCCGGTCAATAAAAATTAAGCACAGTATTGTAAAGGAAGACCCCACCGAAAAGGGCGTAAGAAAACTGCTCAACTTTGGGCATACCATAGGGCACGCATTAGAGAGCTACTCCTTAGCAAACGATAAAAACCCGCTGCTGCACGGCGAAGCAGTATTACTGGGTATGTATGCCGAAATGTACCTATCGTGCAGTAAAACCGGCTTTGATGAAGCCGATATGAATAAGGTGATTTTTGCAACCCATAAATTATTGCCTCAAAACAGGTACCTGATAAGCGACCAAATGCTGGAGCAGATTTTACACTACATGGACAACGATAAAAAAAACAGCCACAACAAAATTAAATGCACACTCTTAACCCAAATAGGCGCTGCCGGTTATGACTACACCCTATCGGAAACCGAAATAAAACGCGCCCTTAATTTCTTAAACAAATTTTAGTGTATGGCTTCCGTTTTAACCCTTTTTGCACCTGAAAACCAAGTTATATCGGGCAGGCTTACCCTCGATGGGTCAAAGAGCATCAGCAACAGAGCCCTTATTATACAAGCCCTTTGTGCTAATAAGTTTGCCATAAAAGGCTTATCTGCCGCTGATGATACCCAACTGCTGCAACAGGCGCTGCAACAGCGTTTGGCTACCATAAATGTAGGCGCAGCCGGCACCACCATGCGTTTTTTAACCGCCTACCTTGCCACCCAACCCGGCGCTTGGCTGCTTACCGGTTCAGAGCGCATGAAAGAGCGACCCATTGCTGATTTGGTAGAAGCATTAAGGCAGTTAGGCGCTACCATTACCTACACACAAAACCAAGGTTTTCCGCCGTTGTTTATTGAGGGTAAACCCTTATCGGGCGGCGCTGTGAGCATGGCTGCCAACGTGAGCAGTCAGTTTTTATCTGCCCTATTGCTGGTTGCCCCCACTTTTAAACAGGGTGTAACACTTAGGCTACTCACCTCTGTTATTTCTGCGCCCTACCTAAATATGACCTTACAATTGATGAACTCTTTTGGCATTGCTTACCATATTACCGATAATACCATTTTTATGCCGCCGCAGTCTTATAAACCCCAACCGCTTACCATAGAAGCCGATTGGAGCGCTGCCTCTTATTATTATGCCATAGCAGCCTTGGCAAAAGAGGTAAACCTATACCTTTATGGTTTACTGCCTAATAGCCTTCAAGCCGATTCGGTACTGCCGCAACTGATGCTGCCATTGGGGGTAAATACCCAATTTTTACCCGATGGCGGAATACACCTTACCAAAAATAAGGTAAAATTGCCCGATGCTTTTGCTTATGATTTCACTAATTGTCCCGATATTGCTCAAACCCTTGCCGTAGTTTGTGCCGGCTTACAACTGCCTGCCAATATGACCGGCTTAGATACCCTCCACATTAAAGAAACCAACCGAACAGCCGCCCTCCAAACCGAATTAGCTAAGGTAAATGCCCTTTTTACCGGTAATAACCACAGCCGCAACTTAGCTTTTGCCGCGCCACTGCCTAATACAGGTATGCCCAAGTTTGCTACCTACCACGATCACCGCATGGCTATGGCTTTTGCTGCCCTAAGTATGGTTTTTACCGGCGGCATACAAATAGAAAACCCGCAGGTGGTGAGCAAATCTTATCCCCAATTTTGGCAACACCTTGGGCAAATTGGTTTTAGGTGTGAGGAGTCTGTATAAAAATGCTGCCCAATCTTTTGTGGCGCTCACTAAATCGGGCTTTTTAGCGTTATTACACTTGGTTATCGGGGTTTTAAACCTCTTTATTGCCGGCAAGTCTATACATTCATCTTTTATTGTTTTTAAAATAAATCTGCTTACTGCATGAAACCCACTGCCTTATTAGTTGCCTTATTGCTGCTGTTGTACCCGTTCATAACCAAAGCCCAGTGCAATTCAGATGATACCATAGAATCGTGGTACTCGTGGGCAAAAGACTGGGAAAACTACGCCATAGATCAGTTCCCTATTTCTGTTTCTGATGAAGCCTTTATAGGCGATACCCTGCACAATGGCATGGCAAAAGAGCAAAAAATAGTGAAAAATTATCCCAAACAAGCCTACCTATACGGCATAGTGCAAAAACTAACCAAGCACATAAACCGAAAAGGAATCCAATACACTATTCACGTTTTAGATGACCCCCAAACCCTCAATGCTTTTTCCATAGCCGGAGGGCACATATACATTACCTCTAAAATGATTGAGTGGACAGAATCGGAAGACGAGCTTGCCTTTATTATTGCCCACGAAATAGCCCATATTGACAACCGCCACGCTGCCCGAAAAGTGCAGAAAATGGTGATGAGCCGCTCTGTTTTTGAGCCTTATGGTTATGGCGATATTGCCGCCAACCTGAGTTTGTTGCTCTCTGCACCTTTTGGTCAGATTGATGAATATGATGCCGACCGCAGTGGCGCTGCTATTGCCGCCAAAGCCGGTTACAACCCCCGAAAAGGATTGCGCTTTTTCCAGAAAATGGAAGAAAATGAATCTTATGATATGCTGGAAAAGGTTATCCGCACACACCCCTACTCGCACGAGCGCCTAAACTGCCTTGATGCTTACATAAAAAATGAATTGGGCATGTAAATGAAGGTGATGCAGTACAAACGCCAAAAAAAAACGACAAACCCTGAAAGTTTACCCTCTTTCCTGCTACTTATAATGCAACTAATAGCCAAACATAGGGCTAAATACTGAACTTTCTACACGCATTCTTGCGTTATAAAACCAAGTTTTTGTACACTTCATTGCTAATTTAAAACCCCCTAATACATCATGGAAAAAAAACCGAATTATTCTGAATTATTTGACGAACTTATCAACAAAGGCGCACAAAGCCTCAACAAAGGCATGGAAATGCTCGACAAAACTGTAAAAGACGTGTTTAGCGGCAGCGCCGAAACTTCAAAAGGAGACCCCTCAGCTACAGTGCCTGCTATCAACATCATTGAAACAGGCGAAAATTTTAGGGTGGAAGTGGCAGCGCCGGGTTACACCAAATCCGATTTTAAACTTCAGGTAACCAACGATGTGCTAACCATAAGCGCCGATAAGACTATGCAGCAAACTACCGAAGGTGAAAATTATGTGATGCGCGAGCATAGGTTTGCCGCATTTTCGCGCTCGTTTAAGTTAGACCCCACCATAGACAGCAAAAAAATCAGCGCTTCTTACCAAGACGGTATTTTGTATATTACCCTTGGTAAAAAAGATGAAGCCATAACTAAACCGGGTATTGATATAACCATAGGGTAGCATGGCTTGGCGCAAAGCGCTATGGCTTGTTTTAACATAAATTGGGAAATTGCCTTTTATGGGTTAAAAATTGTTAATCTGTTGTTTGTCGGAAATACTTTTACCGGTTTCGTTGTTTTAAAGAATACTGATTACCTGCTGCACCCATTAAAGGCAGTAAAAAAGCAGTAAACAGTAAATTATTAACCCCATAAACCATATAAAACTATGAGCAAATTAGTTCAGTTAGTGTTTGCCGCAGTATTGGGCAGTGTTATTACGTTGGTAGCGTTTCAAAAATTTGGTATGCAGCCTGCTGTTCAGCCTGCACAAAATACCGCTGCCGTTTTAACCGATTCGTCCATAAGCCCTCCTGCCGTATTAAGCAATTACAGTTCCTATACTGCTGTACCGGGTACACAGATAGACTTTACCTTTGCCGCTTCAAAGTCCACGCCGGCAGTAGTACACATTAAGTCCACTATGCAAAGCCGCACCACTTCTTACTACAACGACCCATTTGACCTTTTTGGCGGCGATTTCTTTTTTGGACCTCGCCGAGGCGGTAAACCCACCCCACAGGTAGGTACGGGTTCGGGCGTAATTATCAGCCCCGATGGATTTATTGTTACCAATAACCACGTGGTGAGCAAAGCCGATGAAATAGAAGTAACCCTACACGACAAACGCACCTACAAAGCCAAAATGATAGGTACAGACCCCTCTACCGACCTTGCATTGATTAAAATTGAAGATACCAATTTACCCACCCTTACCCTTGCCAACTCCGATGAGGCTAAAGTGGGCGAGTGGGTGCTGGCGGTTGGTAATCCGTTCAATTTAGAATCTACCGTTACGGCAGGTATTGTGAGCGCAAAGGGCAGAAACCTTAAATTATTAGAAGACAGAGCTGCCATTGAATCATTTATCCAAACAGATGCCGCAGTAAACCCTGGCAATAGCGGCGGAGCTTTGGTTAATACCAACGGGCAGCTCTTGGGCATCAATACTGCTATTGCCACACCCACCGGTACCTATGCCGGATACTCTTTTGCCGTACCTGCCAACATTGTGCGCAAGGTGGTTGAAGACCTTAAAAACTATGGTGTTGTTCAGCGTGCCTTTTTAGGCATCAGCATTACCAACGTAGATGGTAATGTAGCCAAAGAAAAAAACCTTTCCGTAACACAAGGCGTGTTGGTTGCCGGTTTAATGGAAACGGGGCCTGCCGTTGAAGCCGGTATTAAAGAAGGCGATGTGATTGTGCGTATAGAAAATGCCGAGGTAAAATCTATTGCCGACTTGCAAGGACAGGTAGCCCGATACAGACCCGGCGATAAAATTAACATAACCGTTAACCGAAACGGTTCTGAAAAAACGCTGTTTGTGCTACTGAAAAATAAAGATGGTAATACCGACCTTGTTACCAAATCTGCCGCTAATACCAACCTGCTCACTGCCTTGGGCGCTGACCTTGAAAGTTTAACCAACCGCGAAAGCCAAACACTGGGCATTAGAGGAGGGGTGCGGGTAAAGGCGCTTACTAAAGGTAAAATAGCCACAGAAACCGATATTAGGCAGGGATTTATTATTACCGGTGTAGATGGTAAACCCATCAACTCTACCGAGCAACTCTTAGATGCTTTGGAAGCCAAAAAAGGCGGCGGTGTACTGCTGGAAGGTGTTTATCCCAATACACGCGGCACTTACTACTACGGTTTGGGCATTTAACCCCCCACAAAAAAATTTGATACCCAAAATCCCCGATTGACCAAATCAATCGGGGATTTTTTCGTTGAGAATCCCTTTTGCCGAGTTCATTTGTTATCCATAGTGCAGCGCATAGCCCAAGTAAGTCAGCCGGCTATTTTGAGCGGTGGTAGCCCATAATTGTATTGCTGCCTTACAAAATTGTCCGCCAAATTACCACCAAAAGCCCCCAATTTATCTGCCCTGCCTGCCGGTTTGCTTTTTTCTGCTCTTATCCGTGTGGGTAGCTTGCAACCTTATCGGGTTAAAAGTTATCTTTGCGCCATGAAAAAACCACTGATAGCTCCGTCTATGTTATCGGCAAATTTTGCCAACCTCTTGCCCGATATTGAAATGGTTAATCAAAGTGAGGCAGACTGGTTTCATATAGACGTTATGGATGGGCAGTTTGTTCCCAATATCTCCTTTGGGTTTCCGGTTATGCAGGCTATTTACCAACACGCCGCCAAACCTATGGACGTGCATCTGATGATTGCACAACCCGACCGATACATTACCCAGTTTAAACAAGCCGGCGCTTATATTCTTACCGTGCATTACGAAGCCTGTACCCACCTGCACCGCACCATACAAGCCATAAAAGACCAAGGCATGAAAGCCGGTGTAGCCATAAATCCGCATACGCCTGTTTTGCTGTTGCAAGACATTTTGCCCTATATAGATTTGGTTTGCCTTATGTCGGTAAATCCCGGATTTGGCGGACAAAAATTCATTGCGCATACTTATCAAAAAATCACGCAACTTAGGCAGCTCATTACCCAAACCCAATCGGCCGCCTTAATTGAAATAGATGGCGGCGTTGATGCTACCAATTACCAACAACTGTGCCACGCCGGCGCTGATGTGTTGGTGGCAGGCAGCGCCGTTTTTAATGCGCCTAATCCGGCACAAATGATTAGTTTGCTCAAAAAGGCATAAAACCGGTTTTGTATCGGGCATTTTTTACCACTTTTACCGCATTTTATCCCCATTATGTTTATTAGGTTTTTAATAGGATTTTTCTGTTTTTTTGCCGCTATTACCCTTGTTGCACAAGATACGCCTTATGTTTATGGACGTATAACCGATTTTACCGGACAGCCTATGGCGGGGGTGAACGTGTATTTTTCGGCAGGTAATGTTTATGGCACCACTACCGATGCCAACGGCTATTACAAGGTATTTGTGCCAAAACAGCAAATACTAACTATTAAATTCAGTTTTACCGGCTACAAAACCGAAGAAACCCAGTTTTGGTTAGAATATGGGCAAATACGCGAAATAAATGCCGTTTTATATCCCGATGACAAACTACTCAATACCCAGTTAATTACCGCCAAAAGCCGAAAAGCTGCCGCCGTTACCAAAATTGACCCCAAAGATGTTAAAACAATTGCCAGTGTGGGCGGCGGCATTACCCCCATTTTGCGCACCATGCCCGGCGTGGTATCTAATAATGAGCTGAGTCAGCAATACTCTGTGCGAGGAGGAAATTTTGACGAAAATTTAGTGTATGTAAACGATTTTGAGGTTTACCGCCCTTTTTTAATACGCGCCGGACAGCAGGAAGGCTTGGGCTTTATTAATACCGATATGGTTTCTAACATCAACTTTTCATCGGGCGGATTTGAGGCTAAATACGGCGATAAAATGTCGTCTGTTTTAGATGTTCGCTATAAAAAACCCACCGAGTTTGGCGGGTCGGTAGAGTTGAGTATGTTAGGAGCGCAGGCACATGTAGGCGGCATCGGGTTAAATAAACGTTTAACCTATTTGGCAGGTTTTAGGCAGTGGTCTAACCAATACATATTAAACGCCCTACCTACCGAAGGGCAATATAGACCCAGTTTTACCGATTTTCAAACCTACCTCACCTATAAACCCCATATAGACTGGGAAATAGAAGCCATAGGCTACATAGCCCGAAATGTGTATAGGTTTGTGCCGGTTTCGTCTGAAACAAGTTTTGGCACTTTTAGCGACGCCCTTAAATTGCAAGTTTATTTTGACGGGCAAGAGCGCGATAAATACGAAAACCTAATGGGCGGGCTGGCTGCCACCTGGCAACACCCCAATAACAAACTGCGGCTGAAATGGATGACTTCTGCCTATACTACCGCCGAAACCGAAGCCTACGACATAATAGGGCAGTACTTTATAGGAGAAGTAGAAAAAAATTTGGGCGAAGAGGATTTTGGCGATATTACCCGCATACTTGGCGTAGGCACTTACCATGATTGGGCAAGAAATAAACTATCTGCTGTTATTGCCAATGCCGAACACCGCGGATATGCCAATTTGAAGGGCAATTTTTTGAGTTGGGGGGTAAAGTATCAACACGAACAAATTACCGATAAAATAAACGAATGGTATCGGCTAGACTCTGCCGGCTATAACCTGCCCCAGTTTCCTACCGAAATTCAACTTGCCGAGCGCCTACGCACACAGTTTAACCTAAACTCTAACCGATTGAGCGGGTTTGTGCAAGATGAATGGCAGTTTGGCAACAACTGGAGTTTTACCGGTGGTGCGCGCTTTAATTACTGGGATTTGAACAACGAGTTTTTTCTTGCCCCCCGATTACAGGTGGCATGGTCGCCCAAGTTTAAAGCCTTTGCTGATACCACAGGTAATGCAAGCAGCCGAAGCCTCTTGTTCAGATTGGCTGCCGGAGCATACCACCAGCCCGCTTTTTATCGCGAAATGCGCAGCTTATCGGGCGAATTAAATACCAATCTGCTGGCACAAAAATCGGCTCATGTAGTTTTGGGCGCTGATTACAATTTTGAAATTTTTGACCGACCTTTTAAACTGACTGCTGAAGCCTATTATAAGTACATTTGGGATTTAGTGCCTTATAATATTGAAAATGTACTCATTAGGTACTTTGCCAACAACAACGCTAAGGGTTATGCAGCAGGTTTAGATATGCGCCTATACGGAGAGTTTGTAAAAGGCACCGACTCGTGGATTAGCCTTTCCGTAATGCAAACCAGAGAGGACCTGGAAAACGATTTTTATTACCGTTATTTTAACGAGGAAGGACAAGAAATTAACCCCCGAATTACCGGACAAAAGCCCGCCGACAGCTTGCAGGTAAATATAGGATATGTGCCCCGCCCTACCGACCAAAGGGTAAATTTTGGTATGTTTTTTCAGGACTATCTGCCAAACAACAAAAACTTTAAGGTAAATCTGAGCCTACTTTTTGGGTCGGGCTTGTCTTTTAGTCCACCCGGTTCGCCCAAACTCCGAAATGCTTTCAGAGTACCACCCTACCGGCGTATAGACATTGGTTTTTCTGCCCTATTATTTGACCGCAACCGCCGCGAAATACCCGAACGCAACCCTATGCGCCATTTTAGCTCTGTTTGGGCTGCCGTAGAGGTTTTTAACCTGCTGGGCATCAATAATACTATTTCGTACAATTTTATCCGTGCACAAGACCTTGTTTATGCTGTACCCAACTACCTTACTGCCCGAAGGCTCAATGTGCGCATGATTGTGAAGTTTTAATCCGGCATGG
The DNA here is from genome assembly GCA_002345145.1 of Bacteroidetes bacterium UBA2322. Classification (GTDB taxonomy): domain Bacteria; phylum Bacteroidota; class Bacteroidia; order Chitinophagales; family UBA2359; genus UBA2359. The sequence continues at coordinate 1,156 of DDVC01000082.1, read as the reverse complement.
TCTGTTAATCGGGCAATGTTTTTGTGCATATCTGTAAGAATCGGCTATACTTTGCTACAAGTATAACCGTATTTACCTTACTTTTGCAAGATTGATTTGTTTTTGTTACATAGAAATTCAGCCCCCACATCTTTCATAGTTAAACGAATTGCTCTTTATGACTAAAACTACCGAAGTGCCCAAGCCCCCAAAACAACAAGCCCCTAAATCGGTAAAGCGCGAAATTCTGGAATTGTTGTTCATAGCATTGGTATTAGTGCCACTTATTAACATCTTCATTTTACAATCGTATGCCATACCTACTTCTTCTATGGAGGGCACTATGCTGGTAGGCGATAAACTTTTTGTAAGCAAACTGCATTTTGGACCCCGCGTACCGCAAACTCCCATAGCCTTTCCGTATGTGCACAACTCCATATTTGGGTTGCCCTCCTACACCACCCTCATTTCATTGCCCTATATGCGATTGCCCGGTTTTTCTGCCGCCAAACGCGGCGATATTGTGGTTTTTAACTATCCGGTAGAGGTGGATAAAGATATTCCGGTGGACAAACGCACCAATTATGTAAAACGCTGTACTGCTCAGTTTGGCGATACGCTGCAAATAATAGATGCACAAGTGCATATAAATGGTAAACCGGTGCAAAATCCGCCACTGCTCCAACATGCTCATGCCGTTAAAACTTCTACTCCCTTTAATCCAAAGATAAAAGACAAATTGCAAATAAGCGAAGTTTTTCAGGGAAATGAAGTGGGCTCTTATGTTATGATGTTGAATGATCAAACGGCAGAGGAAATTAAAAAAATGGCAAACATTGATACCCTTTACAAAATTGTACAACCCAAAGGCGAGTTTAACCCTCGTATTTTTCCCTTTAACCCCCGATTTAATTGGAACTTAGATAACTTTGGACCCCTTTACATACCCAAAAAAGGCGATAAAATTCAACTGACCGAAGACAACTATACCCTTTACGAAACCGTTATCAAAAAGTACGAAAACAACCCTACCTTAGAATGGAAAGAAGGTAAAGCCACCCTAAACGGACAACCAATTACAGAATACGTGTTTAAAATGAACTACTTTTTTATGATGGGCGATAACCGACACAACTCTGAAGACTCCCGATACTGGGGTTTTGTGCCCGAAGACCAT
>DDVC01000153.1 GCA_002345145.1 Bacteroidetes bacterium UBA2322 | reverse complement strand
AACAAAACGCGAACGCAAGATTATGGTACTAACCGTTTACCGGTTAGATTTTGCCGCAAAAATAAAAACGCCCGATGGGTACAAGCAGGTCATTATAGAAATACAAAAAGCAAAATTTCCTACCGATATCATGCGTTTCCGGCGTTATTTGGGACAGCAGTTTGGCAATCGGGAAAATGTACAACGGATAAAAGTCAACAATAAATACCGAAAAACAGGAACTCCTATAATAAGCATCTACTTTTTGGGGCATAAGTTAGATTACACCACCGCAAGTGTGGTAAAAATAAGCCGTCAATACACCGATTTAATAACCGGCGAAAAAATAGAGGTAAAAGAAAGTTTTATAGAAAGCCTAACCCTTGACAGCTACGTTATACAAATACCCTATTTAACCCAAAAACGCCGGACCGATTTGGAGATACTACTCAGTGTGTTTGACCAATCTAAAATAACAGCCGCCGAGCATCACATACTAAATGTGAATGAAAAAGATTTTCCCGATAAGTATAGACCCATTGTACGCAAACTGCAAGAAGCCATACAAAACGCCGAAATACGCAAAAAAATGGAATTGGAAGACGGCATTATAGACGAGTTGGAAGACTTGGAGCGTGAAATAGAAGACCGCGACCAAATAATAGAAGAAATAACGCAGGAAAAGGAAATGGTAAAACAATCCCTGCTACTTACCGAACTCCAAGCGCGTAAAGCAGAACAAGAAAAGCAAAAAGCCGAACAGGAGAAACAGCAAGCAGAACAAGAAAAGCAAAAAGCCGAACAAGAGAAACAGCAAGCGGAGCAGCAAATAGAACAACTTAGAAATGAGTTAGAAGCGCTACGCAAATTGCTTAAAAACAAAGAGTAAGTTTTACCTCACAACTTCAGCCAAATGCTTCCATCAAGTATTACCTTTAAAAACTATTATTTCATCAATGGGTAGAGCCAGAGATACACGCCTATTGAGCGATTACCAAAAAATATCGGAGTTTACCGCCAAGCGACCCTATGTATGTATTGCAGAGCTGGAGGGGATGCCGCCTGTGGCATATACGTTAGAGTTTTTGCTAAACGGCTATGTAGATGAAACCGGTAAAACCGCAAGAAAGCATTTACTCCGTGTTATTTTTCCCGAACAGTATCCGTTTTCGGTGCCTCCTAAGTTTGTGTTTGTAAATGGATTGTTTCACCCCAACGTGTATAAGAACGGCGATGTATGTCATGGTTGGTATTTGCACAACTGGCATCCGGGCATTCATATAGATGACTTGCTGCTGGATATAGCCAAGATAATATGCTTTAAACCCGATTCATACAACCTAAAAAGTCCTGCTAATTTTGCCTGCGATGCTGAATGGATAGCCGCACACCCTATTCCTGCCGATGAAATTCAACTAACTGAACCCGTAACGCTAACCGGCGCAGTGGTTAGTTTGCCTGCTGAGCCCGATAAGAAAACAACGCCATCACTTGCCAAACAGCAGCCCGAAAAGGGGGCTGAGGCTGATACACCTCACCCCATTAAAGTTAGAATAAAAGCTATCAGAAATTTCCTCACCCGTACCGGCAACTCAAAGTAAAGAATTACTTAACTTTTTTAGTAGTCTTCTTTTTATCGGAGGCAACTTTAATCAGTGCCTTACATTCTTCTAAGGTAATGGTTTTAGGGTCGGCAGTTTTGGGCAGGGTAATGTTTTGCTTACCTGTTTTGATGTACGGACCATACCTGCCATCTAATACAACAATGTTGCCATCTTCAAACACTTGTATGGCATTGGCGGGAATAGAAGTTTTACCGCTCGTCTTTTTTTCGCTTGTACTACCACTTTCGCCGGCAATAAGGGCTTTGCAGTCCTCCAGCGTAAGCGTTTTGGGGTCGGTAGTTTTGGGTATTTTGTAGTTTTGGTCGTTATACTTAATGTACGGACCAAATCTGCCGTTTAATACCTGAATAGCGCCGTCTTCAAAACTTTGGATTATCTTATTTGCTTCGGCAGTGCGTTTTTCGTGAATGAGGTCTATGGCTTCCTGCTCTGTAGTCATGAGCGGGTCGGCAGTTTTGGGTAAACTGTAGTATTTGCTATTGTGCTGTACATACGGACCAAATCTGCCCACACCCACCTTGATGGGTTTACCTTCAAATGTACCGGCTTCGCGGGGTAGGTTAAACAAACTCAGCGCCTGCTCCAGCGAAATGGTGTTAATGGTAAGCGGGGGCATGATAGAAGCAAATTGAGGTTTTTGTTCATCATCGGTAGTGCCTATTTGAATCATTGGTCCAAATTTACCCAATCGGGCAATCACCTGTTTGCCTGTTTTGGGGTCGTTGCCCAATACTTTTTCGCCTGTTTCGCGCTCGGCGGTTTTAAGGGTAAGCTCAATGGCTTCATTAAAGGGGTAATAAAAATTGCCAATTACCTTAGTCCATTGCTGTTTGCCGTTGGCTACTTCGTCAAAGGCTTTTTCAATGTTGGCGGTAAAATCGTAATTAACGATATTTTCAAAATGTTTGACCAAAAAATCGTTCACTATACGTCCTATATCAGTAGGGAATAGTTTGGCTTTTTCAACACCTATTTTTTCTTTGCCCAAAGACGGGGTAATAAGGTTGGGTTTGGTTTCGGCAGGTCCGGTAAGGGTCAGAATTTTGAAAGAACGGTTTTCGCCCTCGCGGTTTTCTTTTACCACATACCCCCTGTTTTGAATAGTGCTGATGATGGGGGCGTAAGTAGAGGGTCGGCCAATGCCGCGCTCTTCTAAATTGCGCACTAAGCTGGCTTCGTTGTATCGGGCAGGCGGGCGTTTAAAGCGCTGGGTAGCCAGCATACTTTTAAGGTCTAAAACCTGTCCTATTTTTAGCGGGGGCAAAATGGTTTCTTTTTCCTCTTTATCATCATCGTCGTCATCTAAGTTGGCGGCAATGTATAATTTCAAAAACCCGTCAAATTTCAGCACTTCGCCGGTGGCTTGCAGTTTGTTGGGCATAGTACTTATGGCAATATCTACAATGGTGCGCTCTAATTGGGCATCGCTCATCTGTGAGGCAACGGCGCGTTTCCATATAAGGTCGTACAGTTTTTTTTCATCGGCATTTTCGCCGGCGGTTCTGTCTTCAAAATAAGTAGGTCTAATGGCTTCGTGCGCCTCTTGTGCTCCTTCCGATTTGGTTTTGTATTGTCGTTCTTTCCAGTATTTGGGTCCGTATTCTTCGGTAATAAGTTTACCCATTGCCTCGCGGGCAGTATCGGATAGGTTAGTAGAATCGGTACGCATGTAGGTTATTTTACCTGCTTCGTATAGTTTTTGCGCTACTTGCATGGTTTTAGCCACCGGAAAGCCCAATTTGCGGCTGGCATCTTGTTGTAGGGTAGAGGTGGTAAAAGGCGGCGAGGGCGATTTTTTTGCCGGTTTTACTTCAATCCCGTCAATGATAAAGGTAGCTCCAATGCACTTTTTAAGGAATTGTTCAGCATCGGGTTCATGGGTAAAGGGTTCGGCAAGTTCGGCTTTTAAAATGGTTTGTTTGCCGGCTGCGTCTTTAATATAAAAGTTGGCAGTTACTTTAAAGTGCGAAGTAACGTTAAACTGTTCTATTTCGCGCTCGCGCTCTACAACCAGCCGCACCGCTACCGATTGCACCCTGCCTGCGCTGAGTACGCCGGTTCGGGCTATTTTGCGCCACAAGATTGGAGAAATTTTAAAGCCCACCAACCGGTCAATTACCCGGCGTGCTTGTTGGGCATCTACCACATGTCGGTTTATGGTGCGCGGGTTGGCTATGGCTTTTTGTATGGCAGGTTTGGTAATTTCATGAAAAACAATGCGTTTAGTCTTTTTTTCATCTAAACCAAGTACCTCGCACAAGTGCCAAGAAATAGCCTCGCCTTCGCGGTCTTCGTCGGTGGCAAGCCATACTTCTTTAGAAGATTTAGCTAATCGGGTAAGTTCTTTTACCGTTTGTTGTTTATCATCGGGTATTATGTAGGTAGGGGTGAAGTTATTGCTAATATCAATGGCATTGTCTTCTTTGGGCAAATCTCTTATGTGTCCTTTGCAAGAAACCACCTGATACTTATTACCTAATATCTTTTCTATGGTTTTTGCTTTGGCAGGCGATTCTACAATGACTAAGTTTTCTGTCATAAGGCTTTGTTTTTTTCTGCAACGGCAAAAATTACTGCTTTAAATAATTTGCCAACACAGATTTACAATATGAATTATGTTTTGTTTGAGCCGCAAAGATAGGCTAAACAGTGCAAAATACCAAATAATTTTGCTTTTATTGCAAGATGTAACCTGTTTTAGCAGTCTTGGAGCAAAATAAAAAGCCTTGTTGGAACATTCACCAACAAGACTTTTGTAACGTTGTAGCGAGGACGGGAATTGAACCCGTGGCCTCCGGGTTATGAATCCGACGCTCTAACCATCTGAGCTACCTCGCCAATTGCGGCGCAAAGGTACTGCTTTGTTTTAAAATGCGCAATGCCTGCGCTGCTATAAATTTCAAAATGGTCAATTTTGTTCCCTGAAAGGGGGCATTAAAATGCTATGCCAAAAGTGATTTCGGTATTAAACTCTAAGTTTTTGAGTTTTATAGACGATGGATTGGAGCTTAAATTATCTAATACCTCATTTTTAAATTGCGAAAAACCGAGGCTGGCTTCGCCCCCGATGCGGAAAATGCGAAAAAGCCGCAGGTTTAATCCTCCCAACAAACTAAATCCGGCGCTTACACTGCCGTTGTCTATTTGTTCTACTATGTTATTGAAATTGTTTTTTACCTTGTCTTTTCCGTTTATGGTTACCGGCACAAAAACGCCTAAATATGGGGTGAGCATTCCGGTGCCAAAGTGTTTTTCTAAGCCTATGTAAGAGGTAATGCTTTCGCGCACTACATCGTAATTGGTTGATAAGGCATCGTCAAAGGAGTATTGCAGTTTATCTAAACCGGCACCCAGCCTAAATGCCCATTGGTTGCGGTCAAATATGCGCAGGTTTACCGAAAAAGAGGTTTCGCCGGTGTAGTTTACGTCTGTACTATCTAAGCCGCTTACTTTGTTAATGCCAAATGCCTTTACATTGCCTATTAAACTTACCCGTTGGCTGCGTTGGGCTTGGGCGTTTGATTGCAAAAAAACAAACAAAGTAAGAGCAACTAAAATATACCACCTGTTCTTTTGTACACTTTTCATGCGTTTATTTAGTTAATGGAGTAATACAATATAGAAACTTGAGTTAGACTGTTAAAGTTGCCCAAAATTTAATTGTCCACAAAAAAAATATTGCTGCCCTATGATGAAGATTGCATCAGAGAAATGAATTTTTGGCAAGGTTTTTGGTTTAATGTAGTCAAGCCTTATACTACTGTTCAAACACCCTTGCCAAATGAAACAACATATTCCACTTTTTCCGAGTTGGTTGCTCACAATGCTTTTGATAGTTGGCTTACCTTTTATGGCAGCCCTTGCCAGGAGCTTACCCCCCGAACTGCCGGTAGCCAATAATGACCAAGCAAACACCCTCCAAAATACTTGGGTTTCTATACATGCCATTTCAAACGATTCGGGCAGCGCTATTTTTTTACATACCATACCCACTCAACCCGCTAACGGCACTGCCCAAATTTTACCGGGTAAAACCAATGTGCTTTATACGCCCAATCCGGGGTTTATAGGTACTGATTCGTTTCCTTATGTTATTCGGGATTATTATGGCGAAACGGCTACTGCCGTTATCACTGTTACCGTTATTACATCGGGGCAGTTGGGGGCGGTTAATGTAGCGCCTACGCCTATTTACGGGTTGGAGTTTTGCACCCAGCCGCTTACGCCGGTGGTTATTTGTGAATCGTGGACTGACCCAAATGGTCATGCATGGGAAATAGATATTGACCAAAGTTATACCACTTTTCATTGCAGTTTAATAGCTCTGAACGACTCGTGCCTGCGCTATACGCCGCTACCGGGTTTTGTGGGTACCGATACCATTAGCATTGTGGTATGCGATAACCAAATGCCTTCGCTATGTTCTACCTCCACAGCTTTAGTGTATGTGGGCTGCGTAACTCCCCAAGCCAACCCCGATGTGGTGGCTATAACTAACGCTGCTACTGTTATAAATGGTTCTACCATAGGCGGCGGCGGGCTATCGGGCGCATTATTGCCGGTGGTAAACAATGATGAAGCCTTTTGTAGTACTTCTTTATCGCTTGCGCAAATAACGGTTGCACCGGAGCATGGTACTGCGGTGTTGAGTGGCGGACAAATTTTGTACACCCCAATATCGGGCTATAGCGGACCCGATGTGTTGCAGTATTCAGTATGCAACAACTGTGGCGCGTGCCACAGTACTACGGTAAACATTGTTGTAAGCGGAAGCTCATCGGGCAATTGTACCATAGCCGAAGCTGTTTGTACGCCACCTTTTAACACTATTCAAATATGCCCCACTTTTTGCGAGGTGTCTAATGCTACTTTGGGAGCCATTAATGTATCTATAAACGGCGCAGGCAGCGTAACGCCATCGGGCTCAAATTGTTTTACCTATACCACTTCTACTGTATTTACCGGCACCGATATTATTACCTTTTCGGCCTGCGATGCATTGGGCAATTGCAGTACCAATACCACCACCGTTACCATTAGCGCCGCTTGTGGCGGCAATAACCCGCCCTTAGCGGTAAACGATAATTTTGTGGCTTTGCCCGCCGAAACCCTGTTGCTCAACGTACTGAGCAATGACAATGACCCCGATGGGCAATCCCTTGCCATTACCCAACTCCTAACCGATATAACCTGCGGCACGGTGAGTATAGTGGGCAACCAACTACTTTATACAGTAGGCGATACTTGCACCATAGGCGATTGTTTTGAGTACATCATTTGCGACAACGGCAGCCCCGCACTTTGCGATACGGCTAAGGTATTTATAGAAATTCAAAGCGTACAGCCGCCCTGCAATTTTGAAACCGACTATTGCTCTGCCCCTATGCAGCCGGTGCAAATATGCGTGGAGTTTTGTAATGTGCCCAATGCGGTTATTACCGGCGCTAATACTACCTTTAATTGCAGCCTAAACATTCAAACCGAAACGTGCTTGCAATATATAGCCTTGCCGGGTTATGTGGGTACCGATGTGGTAGAAATTACCGGCTGCAACCAACTGGGGCAGTGCGAAACCGTTACCGTTTATGTGCATGTGGGTTGTACTGCCCCACAAGCTGTAAATGACTCTACTACACTTACCAATACCGGCAATGACGTGCCCGTAAATGTGCTGACAAATGATACCCATATTTGTAACGAACCCTTAACGGTGCAGCCGCTCATTAATCCTGTGCATGGTACCATACAGGTAAATGACAACCAAACCATCAGCTATTTGCCGCAAACGGGCTTTTCGGGCACCGACCAGTTTACCTACCTTGCCTGCGTTAACTGTACTACCGGAACGCTTTGCGACACGGCAGTGGTTATACTAACCGTTTTGCCCGATGCAACTACTCCCCTAACAGCACAGCCCGATGTGGCTACTACGCCGCAGGGAACGCCTGCAACTATTAACGTTTTAAATAACGACACCGGAAGCGGATTGAGTGTTACCGCCGTTAGCCAACCCGCCAATGGTACGGTGGTTATTAATGCAGGAACTACCCTTACCTACACGCCCAACCCCGGTTTTGCAGGCACCGAAACCTTTACCTACACCGTTTGCGATGTATTGGGCAACTGCCTTACCGAAAACGTGTTTATAACAGTTACGCCTTCTGCCGTAAATTTGCCGCCTGTGGCAAACAACGATACGGCCAATACGCTGCAAGATACGCCGGTGCAAATACCCGTTACCAATAACGACGCTGACCCCGATAATGCTCTTGCACAACTTACCGCCACCATTACCAATCCGCCCAATTCAGGTACGGCTGCGGTGGGCGCAAATAACGTGGTTACTTACACCCCCAATGCCGGTTTTACAGGCGCCGATGTTTTTACCTATAACTTGTGCGACCCCGCAGGTTTGTGCGATGAGGCTACCGTTACTATTTTAATAGTTGCCGATTTGCCGGTTAATGCCCAGCCCGATTTGGTATTTACCACCCTTAATACGCCCGTTTTGTTTAATGTGCTCGCCAACGATTTGGGCGATGCCATAACCGTTTCACAGGTTACCGTTTTGCCAATAAACGGTAGCATTGTATCTTTTGACCCCGTATCGGGCGAGGTGAATTACCAACCCAACCCGGGCTTTTTAGGCAATGATTATTTTGTTTATCAAATTTGTAATCCCGATGGTTTCTGCGATAGCACTTTGGTAAGCATTACCGTTCAAGTGCCCATGATTAACCATCCGCCCACACCTAATAACGATGTGGCACAAACCTTGGTGAATACACCGGTTTCTATACCTGTTTTGATAAATGATACTGACCCCGATAACCAACCTCTGAGCATTGCCCAAATTGTTACGCCGCCCCAAAACGGCACAACCACCATAAATGCCAACGGCACTATTACCTACACCCCCAACCCGGGTTTTGCCGGCTGCGATGTATTTACCTACTCCGTTTGCGACCCCCTTGCTGCCTGTGCTACTGCCCAGGTAGGTGTGCAGGTGGGTAATACCAATTGCCTTAACCAGCCACCCTTAGCTGCCAATGATCTTGCCACTGCTACCGAAAATGTGCCGGTGGTTATTTTGGTCTTAAACAATGATGTTGACCCCGATGGCAGCATTGCTACCTTAACCCTTGCCGCCAACCCTTACCATGGCGCTGTAACTACCTTGCCCGGCAATACAGGTTTTGTTTATACCTCAAACGATGATTTCATTGGTACCGATTTCTTCCCCTATATTATTTGCGATAACGGAACGCCGGCACTTTGCGATACGGCTTATGTAACCATAACCGTACTACCCAACCAAATACTGGCGCAACCCGATGTTTTTTATACATCTGTAAACGTGCCCATTTCGTTTAACGTTCTTACCAACGACAGCGGCACTGCCATTCAGGTAACGCAGGTTTTTGGCGGACCCGATTTTGGCGCCTTGTCTGTAACGCCCGGCACCAGCACAATAGCTTATACGCCTAATCCGGGTTTTACCGGTACCGATTACTTTGAGTACCAAATTTGCGATGTAGTGGGCAGTTGCGATATTACCTTAGTAACCATTATTGTGCAGCCCATTTCCACTGCCAATTTGCCGCCGGTAGCGGTAAATGATATGGCTAACACGCTTATTAACACACCGGTAAGTATTATAGTACTGGCAAACGATTACGACTCTTTTGGCGGTACAACCATTACCGTACAAAACACCTTGCCTGCTTTGCCTGATAACGGCACGGCTACCGTAAACACCAATGGTACTGTTACTTATACACCCCAAACCGGTTTTACCGGAACCGACCAGTTTCAATATACCATTTGCGACAACGGCATACCGGTTCTTTGCTCCACCGCTACGGTGGTGGTTACTGTTGGCTCAGAAGACCCCGCCAACCAGCCGCCCAATGCGGTAAACGACCAAACCGTAACCACCCTCAATACCCCAATTGTGATACCGGTATTAACCAACGATACCGACCCCGATGAAGACCCCCTCGCCATTACTTGGGTGAGTATGCCGGCTTATGGTACTGCACAAATAAACCCCGGCGGCAACGTAACTTACACACCCAATACTAATTTTATAGGCAACGATTATTTTGCTTACACTATTTGCGACAACGGCACACCAGCCCTATGCGATACTGCATACGTAAGCATTTTTGTGGATACCGATGAGTTGATTTTTACCGCCGAAACCCCCGAAAATACCCCCATTACCCTCTGCCTTACCAATTTAATGCCTACCGTAAACGTAGATACGGTGGAGGTTACTGCTATACCGGCAAACGGCGGGGTGGTGCTGATAGACAATTGTGTGCAATATACGCCTAATACCGGTTTTACCGATACCGATACCTTTACCCTGCTGGTTTGTACGCCCCAAGGCAATTGTATTACTACCGTGTTTTACATAACCGTGCTGGAAGTAAACGAGCCGCCCATAGCTATAAACGATACCGCTACTACCCAACAAGATACACCCATTGTAATAGATGTATTGGCTAACGACTCTGACCCCGATGGCGATGCCATTACCGCCGTTGTCATAACGCAGCAACCGGCAGTATCGGGTGCTACCGTTTCCCTTGATTTAACCACCCTTGAACCACTTTACACGCCGGCTTCCGGTTTTTCGGGCATTGATTCTTTTGCCTATATCATAACTGATGCAACCGGCTTGAGCAGCAATACGGCTTGGGTGATTATTACCATAAACGGACTGCCTCCTCAGCCCTTAAACATTGCAGCGGTAAACGATACTGCTACTACCGATGTAAATATGCCCATAACCATACCCATTTTAGGCAACGATACCCTGCCGCAGCCGCAGCCCGTAGTTGCCATTACCCTGCTTAGTTTTCCGCAAAACGGCTCGGCAGTGGTAGAACCGGTAAGCGGCAGCATTACCTACATTCCAAATGTCAATTTTGTTGGCGCAGATAATTTTGATTACATCATTTGCATACCCGATGGGCAAGGCGCTTCGGTATGCGATACTGCCACCGTGTTTATTGCCATACTGCCCGATACAACTGCCTGCATATTGGGTTTTGCACAGGGTTTTTCGCCCAATGGCGATGGTACAAACGAAACCTATCTTATTACCAATGCCGAGTGCTACGAAGCCAACCTGCCCGAACTGACCATTTTTAACCGATGGGGCGATGTGGTATATGCTGTAAAAGGCTATACCAACACGCTTGCTTGGGACGGCACTTGGAATGGTAGAGGCGAAGACGTTCCCGACGGCACCTATTTTTACCTGTTTGACCCCAAAACGGGCAACCAAAACGACCTCAAAAGCGGTTTCATAGAGCTACATAGATAAATAAGGCTTGTTAGTGTGTTTGAACATTAGGGCAGCTCCCCACAAAACGGGCTGCCCTTTATTTTTGGGGTTGTTTTTTATTGATATTTATTTTTATGTATGTAAGTAGTAAATTTTTTTGTATCAGGTTGTAGGCGAAAACATCGGGCAGTACTATTTACCTGTTCCCACCTTATCGGCAAAGACCAAAAAATCGCTAAGAATAGACAGCATGTTTTTTCGGAGGGTAGGGTTGTTTATGCAATCGTACAGCGGGTTGGTATTGCCGGGCAAGGGGGTAAACAGGGCTTCGGGTTCTGTATGCAGGGCAACCGGAGCGGTGTACCATTTACCGGCTCTGAATAAATATCGGTTTTCTTCATTTATAAAACAAATTTGGTTGTATTTGTATTGTGGCAGGGTTTTACCGTGGTTGTTATACCAATAGCTTTGCATTACCGGAACTGAGGCCTGGGGTTCGAGCAGCAGTGAGGGCTGATTGGTATTAGCGCCGGCGGCATGTAAAAAAGTATGGTATAAGTCTTTGGTATTGATGGCAATATCGGTAGTAGCCGAGCGGTGGTGGTAGGGGGGTAAAATAAATAGTGGCACCCTGTTTCCGGCTTCGGTAACATTAGAAAAATGGTATAGCCAGCCTTGGTCGCCAAAATTTTCGCCGTGGTCGGCACAAAAAGCCAGTAAAGTGTTTCTTTCGTGGTGCATTTCGCAGATAAAGGCATCAACTGAGGGGGCAATCAGTTCCCAGCTTTTGCGTTGTCGGTGCCTTAATGTTTGCAACATATCGGGCTTTATATTAAGTTTACCGGTTTTCAGGAACGTTTGGTTTAGGGCATGAAACAAACCCATTATTTCCCGAAACTTATTGATGATGCCGGGCGAAAGCATGTGAAATGTAGGCGCTACATGATACGGAAAATGCGATTCCATGAGGTTCACAAATATGAAACTCTTTTTACCTAATTTTTCGTTTTGCTCTATAATTTGCCTTGCTTGGTTAAAAGTATCTTCATGGGTAAACTGAAGCCATGTTTTGTTAGCTTCTATATCTTCCGACATTTTAGACACAAGCATATCTTTTGAAAACAACATGCGCCTTATTCGGGGTTTGCCTATTAGTACCAAAAACTGTTGAAGCCGGTTAAATTTTGCGGGTACTATTTTCCATGTTTTAATAACTTGGTCAAAACCTCGGTGTAAGCCAAAAATTTCGGTAGTAGCAACATTGGCAGTAACCTGATAGGTTTCGTAGCCTAATTCTTTCAGTTTTTGGGCAAGTGTGGGCACATTAGCCGAAACATAACGGGTTTGGCTGGTAGCGCCGTGCTGGTGAGGCATGAGCCCGGTAAACAAAGATGCGGTGGCGGGTAGTGTCCAACAGCCGCTGCTGCGGGCTTGGGTAAACTGAAGGGCGTTTTGAAGGGTGTAAGGCAGGTTAATGTTGTTGTTGGCATAAACCGAGTCGTACCTAAGACTATCGGCTACCAATAATATGATGTTTTGTGGGGAGTGCATGTTTGTGGTAAATGAGGCTGGAGTAAACAAAGGCGCAAAGATAAACAGAAGAATAAAGCGCAAAACAGCTATTTCACTCTATTAACTTTTACCCCTTGTGGCAGGCTTAACCTTTTTGTTACCAAAAGGTAGCAAATAATTAAAGCAAGGGCAACCTAACATGGCTATTTTTGCAAAAAAATTTTATGCCCATCAAACTTATCGGGAGCTTTTTTGTCATTATTGCCTTGCTACAGGTTTCGTGTTTGCAGGTTAGGCGTGTGCCTTCTTACCCATTAGATGTTTTAACATTGGAAAGCGGCAATAGTGAGGGTAATTGCAACAATGGTTTATGGCAACACATTCATAACCCTGCAAGGCTGATAATTATAGAACCTTGTGTTACCCTTACCGGAAAAGTAAAAGGTGTTCATACCTCGCCCGATGGCGATATTCACCTACGAATAGCAATGGACAGGAATACCCGATTGCCTATCAATTTTTACAACTACATTGCAAGAGGCGGCTGCATAGTTGCCGAAATTATATGCGGTAAACCGGCTAAGAGCAGCAAAGGTAAAATTAGTTGCATGGGTTACCAAAATGCCCTTACCATACCCAAACGGGGCAGCAGTGTTAGCATTACCGGCTCTTATGTGCTGGATACCAATCATGGCTGGCGCGAAATTCACCCCGTAACCAAGTTGGAGATTCTTAAATAATGCTTTGGTAGATAGTAGATGGGAATTGACAGTAAACATTCGTAATTCACAATGCCTAATTCATTACCCCTCCCTCCTCGCCAATTTTTTCCAGTACAGATAACCTTGTGCGGCAACAAGGGTGTAAATAACAAACAATAGGGCAAGCAGGTATAATTCTTTATATGCATACAGCCCCACATAAAGCACATCGGTAAAAATCCAGAGGAGCCAGTTTTCCAATATCTTTTGGGCGGTGAGCCAAGTGGCAGTTAGGCTGAGGGCGGTTACCACAGCGTCCCAAACAGGCACATCAGTATCGGTGTAGCGGTCTAAAATGAGGGCAAGTAATGCAGCAAGGCACACCGTAAGCAGCGTTAGTGAGCCAAAAAGCCGGCGGTTTACAAAACCAATATGGTTGCCTTGTTGTTTAGCTGCATTTGCCCAGTTATACCAGCCATATAGAGTAAGGGCAAGGTAAACAAACTGCAAACCTACATCGGCATACAGTTTGGCGTAGTAGTTGAGGTATATAAACAGTAGCACATTTACTAAGCCTATGGGCCAACACCAAACACTGGCGCGTGCCGCTAAAACCACATAAGCAATGCCCGATAGTAAACCGCCAATTTCGTAAATATCCATCGTAATTGCATTTCGGGACAAGTCAGGAACATAATATCGGGTTAATCATCGCGCCGTATTTGAATCTGTCGGGCATCGGTATTTTTGAAAAATACGTACAGTATGGCGGTGTCGTTTAGGTAATTTACGCTTTCTATGGCAATTTGTACCACCTCTACGCCCAGCCGCTCGTTTAAATCAGCTATCAACTCTTGGCGGTGCTTAGGTTTTATGAGTTCTACTTTTTCGTAAATAACCCGTTGCATATACATGGGGTATTTAAGCCATACTACATCTAAGAGCAGCGCTACCCCCAAAATACTGCCATTGGCAATAAGCGCCAAAGCCCAGTTGGCTATATGTACATTGAGGGCGTTAATAACCGCTATGGCTATTACGGCGAACAAGTAAGTCATTTCTTTTATGAATACGGTGGCGGTGCGGTAGCGCAAAATAGAAAACAAGGCAAATAACCCGAAACCAAAACCTACCCCCAGCTCTATATTTACCATAAAATAGCAAATAAAGAAAATGAGGATGTTAAACATTATAAAGGTAAATACATAATCGGTATTGCGGTGTTTGCGGTAGTATATATAGGTAAGCAGCATTACCAGAAGTAGGTTAATGCCTAATTGCAACAACAAAAAAGACACGCCAGCGGGAGGGTTAGATGTTAGTATTTGCGCTGTAAGAGTGGTTGGCGGCATGAGCAAGCTCTATTTTTTCGATTTGTAAAAGTTTGGCTTTGAATTGGTTTTGTTTTATGTTTTGATAGGTAGCTGCCATGCCTACACAGTATTTGCTAAGCGACTGGGGCAGTATATGAAACTGTTTTAAGGCTTCTGATATGCGAGAGTGTTTAAAGGCTGCATCTTGCTTAACCTCTACAATGCAAACATGCTCCCAGTAAACGCTTTTATGCGGCGCATGAAAATGCAACCCAAGGTCAATGGTTACCCTTTCGCTAAAATTTTGGGCTACCAGGGTGGTGCGGAAGTAGTTTATCCACAATACCGGTTCAAACAGTGCAGGTGCAGAGCCGGTTTGCTGTTCAAGGAGTTGAACAGCCGGTTGGTCGAGTTGAGATTTGATGTTGTCTGATTGGGTTCGGGTTTTAATGGTTCTGCCTTTGTTATTTTTTTGTTTTACCTCAAAAAAACTGGTATCGGTATTGGTATAACGGCGGTAGCGCAGTTTATACCGGTTTTGTTTACCGTTGTGGTGGTGCAGGTAAAGGTCAAAATTGGGCGTATCGTAATAAAGTGACTGGTACGGAATACAACGCAGCCCATTCATATCTAAGGCAAAGTAAGCCGAATCGGTATTTTGCAGCAGGTGAGGCAGTAGGTTAGCATCAAAAAAGAACTTGGTATCGGTTCGGTTCATAAGGCTAACCCTGCCCACATCGGGGAGCGAAATAGGCGGCAAACTGTATAAAATTTGTGTAAAAACAGGGTCTTGAGCTATGCCGGGCAGAGCAATGGAGCTATTTTGCAGTTGTATAATATGTTCATGCTGAAACACTGGGCAGGGCAAGGGGGTAATTAAGTGGCAATAATAGCAGATAACCTTCTAAAAAGAAGCACAAAACAGCAACCAAATGGTAAGAATAGTGTAATTTTTTTATTTTTGTCAAGATAAAGACGGAAAATGGGCAAAACCTAAAACAGTAGTTATGCCTGTGTAGGCGGACCGCCAAAATCTATGGGCGGAAAATCATCGGGCTGCATACTATCTTGTATCAAACCATGTACCGCTTCAAATTTCATTACGTTTTCGCCTAAGGCACGCAGCAGGCGTTTGGCGTGCTGAGGGGTGAGTACTATTCGGGCTTTTACCTTAGCCTTTGGCACACCGGGCATCATGCGCACAAAATCTATCACAAACTCAGAGTTGGAGTGGGTAATAATGGCTAAATTGGAGTAAATGCCTTCTGCCACATCGTCTGTTAGTTCAATGCTGATTTGGTTTTTTCTGTTTTTGGGTGGTTCCATAACTACTGTTTTTGATGCTGAATTATACAAGCCGATTAAAAAAACGCCTAAAAGTAGGAATAAAAAACCGATATTGCTCTTTGTTTGTTTAATTACGTACAATTTCTTAACGCCTGCTCGCAGGGGTGGGTTAAACACTGGTTTATATGAGCGAAACATCGGTAATACAGCGCGTGGGTATTGAGGGCATGGATTGCAGCAATTGTGCATTGGGCATTAAAAGGTATTTAGAAAAAAAAGGTTTGCAGCAGGTGGAGGTGAGTTTTGCCAATGCCGAAGCCAGTTTTGAACTATCCGATAACCTAACTTATGAGGAGGTAGTGAGCGGCATAGAAAAGCTGGGGTATCATGTAGTAGAAGAATCTGATGAAACTGCCGAGGCTGCCGAAACACCCGAAAAAGGCTGGTCAGCAATAGAGTGGAAACTTGCCATAAGCGCAGTTTTTACACTTCCGCTGTTGTTGTCTATGTTTTTACCTTTTGCTGTGCTGCACCAGCCGGTGGTGCAAATGTTGTTGTGTTTACCGGTGTTTATCATTGGAGCGCATCATTTTGGCGGCAGCGCTTTTAAATCTTTGCGTACCGGCATTCCTAACATGGACGTGCTGATTATTATAGGCACTTCGGCGGCGTTTTTGTATAGCCTTATTGGGCTTACGTTTGCCTTGGGGCATAATTTTATGTTTTGGGAAACGGCGGCTACCATTATTACCTTAGTTTTAACCGGCAATGTAATAGAGCATAGGTCGGTTAGGCAAACCGGCTCTGCCATACGCGAGCTTAGCAAGCTGCAACCTGCCACTGCCCGGCGCATTAAAATTGACCCCCAAACGGGCAGCGAAACCGTAGAAGAAGTGAGCGCCCAAAGCATACGCGTAGGGCAGGTGTTTTTGGTAAATACCGGCGACCGTATTCCTACCGATGGGGTGGTTATTTGGGGCAGCGGCGGCGCTAACGAAGCCATGATGACCGGCGAGAGCTTGCTCATAGAAAAAGGCGAAAACTCAGCGCTCATTGGCGGCTCAGTATTAGAAACCGGAAGTCTTAAAATGCGCGCTACCAAAGTGGGTAAAGATACCGCCCTTGCCCAAATTATTGAATTGGTAAAACGGGCGCAGGCAAATCAGCCCCCTATTCATAAACTTGCCGACCGCATCAGCGCGGTTTTTGTGCCTTTGGTGCTGCTTATTTCGGCGCTTACTTTTTTGGGTGGCTATTATCTGTTTGCTATCGGGTTTACTCAGGCTGCACTCAATGCCATTGCGGTATTGGTTATTTCGTGCCCCTGTGCTATGGGTTTGGCTACGCCCACTGCCCTTACCGTAGGATTGGGCAGGGCTGCCAAAAACGGTATTTTGGTTAAAAGCGGCACTGTGCTTGAAACCATAGCCAAAGCCCAAACGGTGGTGTTTGATAAAACCGGCACGCTTACTACCGGCTTGTTTACCCTCCAAAACCTGCATACCACCCTGCCGCAGGAGGAGTTTAAGAGCATTTTGCTGGGCTTAGAGCTACACTCTGCCCACCCCCTTGCTAAGGCTATGGTGCAGGCGTTAGCCTCCCAACACACGCCCTTACCCTTAGCCGAAGTTACCGAACTAAAAGGCATGGGTATAATGGGTAAAGATGAACAAGGAAATACGTATATGGCAGGCTCATACAATATAGCCGATGAATTTACCACCGATAACACGCACAATGTATATGTGCTGAAAAACGGCAACTTGGTAGGCTGGGCTGATTTGGCAGACGAAATAAGACCCGAAGCTGCCGATACTATCCGATTATTACAACATAACAACCTGCAACCTATTTTGCTCAGTGGCGATAATGAAGCCAAAACCCAAGCCGCAGCCCGACAGCTTGGCATTACCCAATTTTATGCCGGTAAGCAGCCCCACGAAAAATTGGAAATGATAGCCGCACTAAGCCAAAAAGGTGTTACCCTTATGGTGGGCGATGGCATTAATGATGCACCCGCATTAGCAAAAGCATCGGTAGGGGTAGCGCTTAGCAATGCCTCGCAGGTAGCCATAGATGCTGCCGATGTGGTGCTGCTAAACAGCAACCTGCGCTCACTAAATACCGCCATTGCCCTTTGCAAGCATACTTTGATTACGGTAAAACAAAACCTTTTTTGGGCATTTTTTTACAATATACTGGCTATACCGCTGGCGGCAGTGGGGCTGCTGAGTCCTATGATAGCTGCCTTTGCTATGGCTTTTTCTGATGTAATAGTAATTGGCAACTCGCTCCGCCTAAAAACTAAACGGGTGGAGTAGGGTTTGGGGATTGGCAAAACCAAACCAACAAGCTAAAATAGTGTTTAACATGATTTACCGTGTTGATTTCGGTTAAAGGTTTCATGTTTGTCAAAACTTTAAAAGTTTACCGCCAAATTATTTCAAGCCAACCAATTAAAAAAACCTGCCGGAGCAAACTCCGACAGTTTTTTTTGATAGTACATTAACCGAGCTTATTGCTTGCTCCGATTAAAGTGGCTTATTTTTCAACCACTAAACTCTTAGTAACCGTACCTTGTTGGGTAGTAACCTCTACAAAATACATACCGGCAGCATATTGGCTAAGGTCAAGGGTAAGCACACCGGTTTGGGTATGGGTAGTTTTCAGTACCTGACCGGCGGGGTTAAACACTTTTACATCAGCTTTACCGTCCATATTAGCAATGGTAACATTTACGGTGCCACGGCTGGGGTTGGGGTAAAGGGTAATGTTGGCAGCTAATTCCGGGTTGTTGATGCTACTGGCACAAGGATAATAACACAATGCTTCGGCACAACCGGGTAATACAATTACGGTACGAGTTCTTTGAATTGCGGCATTGCCGGCAGCATCGCTCACATTATAGGTAATGGTATAAGTACCGGAGCAAGAAGAGCAGAAACCACCTAAGTTTACCACTACGCTTGAAGTAAGGTTGCCATCCACATTATCAAAAGCAGTATAACCTACCGATGCACCACTAAGAGTAGCAGTGGGAGAAGCAAAATCTACCGGACTGAAACAAGGAACGGTAACAGTGGGCGGACCAATAAGGTTAATAACCGGTGCTTGGCTGTCAGAAACTACCACTACGCGGGTTACAACAGTGATATTTCCGGCAGCATCGGTAATGGTATAAGTAAGGGTAAAAGAACCAATTATTTCTAAACTTACAGTACCGGTAATTACCACGTTATCAGTAACAATACCATCAACATTATCGTAAGCAAAGAAGCCCGGGTCTTCCCATACGCCACCATCTTGCACTTCTACGTTGTAAGTGCCGCCATTGGGGAACTCTTCGCCATTGGCATCAAATAAGATGATATTGGGTGCGGTAAGGTCAGCGCCTATTACGTTTACGTTGCGGGTAACAGGTTCAGCCACATTACCGGCAACATCAGAAACAGTATATTGAACCGTATAAGTACCTACAACGGCGGTATTCACAGCGTTATCGGTAACAACCGTTACGGGGCAGCCAAAAATATTGTCCGATTGGTCCCAGGTTGCTACACCTAAATCGTTGTAGGTACTACCTTGTATAACATCAACAGTTTGGAAGAATTCAAACTGCGAGTTGAGGAATAAATCGCCTGCGGCATCAAGGAAAAACTCGGCGGGGTTACCTTCTACTAAGGGGGCATTAGTATCGTCAAAAACAGTTACCAGTATAGGGCTACCGGCTGTGTCAAGGAATTGCTCAACTTGTTGGTTGCTGTCAGAGTCGGTGGCAATCAGTTCAATGGTGTAAGCATCGGCAGCGGGTACAGTTACATCAATGGTACCGCCAATGGTTAAACTGCCGGTAATTTCGCCATCGGGGTAATCTAAAGCGTGAGCGCTGAATCGGTCAATGGTTAGTTCACAGTTTTTAATAGCATTGGGTATGCTAAGGTAGTGAATTTCGGGGAATGTATTCACTTCGGGAGAGGGGTTTACTATATCACCTACCGGTACTCCGATGTAAAAAATACCGTTGTTAGATACAGTAGGATGACCATTTTGTACAAAAGTGCCGGTAAGCAGGTCGTTTTGCCATACAAGGTGAACTTTATCGTTTACAGTACGGGCTATGGAGGGGTAAACGTCTTCTTCATTGTTAGAGTTGGTAACGTTTAACGGACCTGTCCAAGTCATACCGCCATCGGTAGATTTAATCAAGAAAATATCTCTGTACTGGCGGCGTTTATTGGGGGCAGGTGTTTCATAGGCACCGTCCACCATTGCCGAATAAGCTACATAAAGGTTGCCGGCGGCATCAATACCTGCACTTGGCTGCCCTACCATACTTACACCATAGCTCTGTACTTCTACGCCGGGCGCTGTGTCGATAAGGCTAACAGAGGTAGTGCCGTCTTGGTCATAATCCTGACGAACCGTTTCGCCCAATACGCGGGGAGCAGCCATGTCTTCGTTCCAGTACATAATGCAAGTACTGTTGGGCAAGTAGAAAGGTCCACCGACTACCGAGGCTTCTTTGTAGTTAAATACGCGGTCAAACCAAACGTGTACTTTACCGCTGTTGTCAATGATGGTAGAAATTCCACCACCACCTACTGCAACAGGCTCTAATACATCACCATCTCCGGGAGAAGCAGGGATGAGCGGATTAGATGTGTTTTGAACAATAATTTTGGTAAAAGTATCACCACTATTGGTAGATTTGAAAATTACAACGGGGGCAGCATACATAGCAATACCAATGACTACCGTACTGCCTTTTACATCTACAAAGTAGCTGTCGGCACTCATATCAATATAACTTTCGTCAATACCGGGAATATCTCTCGGACCTTCCCATGTAGTACCACCGTCTAATGAACGGAAATAGTAAATACCGCCCGGTACACCACTGGCATTACCTTCCTGACGAGAAATTACGGCATGAATACTATTGCCATCATTGCCTACACGAGGCCAAACACCGGTAATATCGCCCAATTCTTCGCCAATGATGCGGTTAGTCCAACCTAAAGCGCCCGGGTCTTTGTAGCAGAAGTTCATACCTTGGGCAGAGGTGTGGGTGATAGAGAAGATACGTCCCGATGCGGTAACGCCTACATTGGGCCAACCGGTGCGGAGAGAGCCTTCAATACGAGCAGTGGGGGCAGTACCCCAAGTAGCGCCGTTATCGGCAGATACGTTGTAACCGGTGCCACGGTCGGGGGCGGCTACATCTCCGCTGGTACTGCGTGTCCAAGTAGCATGTACTGTGCCACTGCTTTCTAACGCCACGCGGCGGCATACGCCGTAGTTGGTTTGGAGGTCGTAGGTGGTATTGCCAATTTGTGTACCTACGGTGCTACGAGCGCCGCCTTGTTTTGGTGGTTTAGAGGCGGCTGAAGGGGTGGTGGTTTCTGCTTTTGAAATACCCATACAA
Source organism: Bacteroidetes bacterium UBA2322 (assembly GCA_002345145.1). Classification (GTDB taxonomy): domain Bacteria; phylum Bacteroidota; class Bacteroidia; order Chitinophagales; family UBA2359; genus UBA2359. The sequence continues at coordinate 18,281 of DDVC01000153.1, read as the reverse complement.
GCCCCCTCCGGTATTTTTGATAGTTTTGGCATTTTCATCATGTACTCAATGTTTTGCTGCGCAAAAACCTGTAACGCAACTAATGCTAACGCAATAAGTGTAAAAACTCTAATCATGATTAAAATGGATTATAGTGAAAAAAAAAGTTACCAAACGTATTAAAGCCAATAAAGGGGAAGCAGCATGAGTGCTAAGTATATCTTATAAAATTCCGATTACAAGCTCTAAAAGACAAATAAAACGATAGTACATAACCCTAATCGTAAAAGTTACAAAAATGGTTGCCTCAAAACAATTATTTTTCCCGAATACACACAAAAAAGCCCGATGAAGCGAACTCCATCGGACTTTTTTGTAGGTGCAGTGGTAAACACATCGGTTTACCAATTAGCAAGGTTAATAGCAGTTATCCACCTGTCTTATTTTTCAACCACTACACTCTTGGTAACCGTACCTTGTTGGGTAGTAACCTCTACAAAATACATACCGGCGGCATATTGGCTAAGGTCAAGGGTAAGCACACCGGTTTGGGTATTGGTAGTTTGCAATAACTGACCGGCGGGGTTATATACTTTTACATCAGCCTTACCGTCCATATTAGCAATGGTAACATTTACGGCGCCACGGCTGGGGTTGGGGTAAAGGGTAATGTTGGCAGCTAATTCCGGGTTGTTGATGCCTACGATACCATCGCAATTGCCATCGCAATCTACATTACAGCCGGCTAATACAATAACGGTGCGTGTACGCTGAATGGCGGCATTGCCGGCAGCATCGGTTACGTTATAGGTAATGGTATAAGTTCCTGAGCAGAAAGAGCAGAAACCGCCCAAGTTTACCACTACATTATTGGTAAGGTTGCCATCCACATTGTCAAAAGCGGTATAACCTACCGATGCGCCGCTGAGGGTAGCAGTAGGAGAGGTAAAGTTTACCGGATTAGAACAAGGAACCGTTACCGTAGGAGGACCAATAAGGTTGATAACCGGCGCTTGGGTATCGGCTACTACAACTACACGGGTAACAGTGGTGGTATTGCCTGAGCCATCGGTAATGCTGTAAGTAAGCGTGTAAGAACCAATTACTTCTAAGTTAACAGCGCCGGTAATTACCACGTTATCAGTAACAATGCCATCAACATTATCGTAAGCGAAGAAGCCCGGGTCTTCCCATATACCACCATCTTGCACTTCTACGTTGTAAGTGCCGCCATTGGGGAACTCTTCGCCATTGGCATCAAATAAAATAATGTTGGGTGCGGTAAGGTCAGCGCCTATTACGTTTACGTTGCGGGTTACAGCTTCGGCGGCGTTACCGGCAACGTCAGAAACGTTGTATTGTACTACATAAGCGCCTAAAACAGCGGTGTTTACCGGGTTATCGGTAACAACCGTTACGGGGCAGCCAAAAATATTGTCCGATTCGTCCCAGGTTGCTACACCTAAATCGTTGTAGGTACTACCTTGTATAACATCAACAGTTTGGAAGAATTCAAACTGCGAGTTGAGGAATAAATCGCCTGCGGCATCAAGGAAAAACTCGGCGGGGTTACCTTCTACTAAGGGGGCATTAGTATCGTCAAAAACGGTTACCAATACAGGGCTACCGGCTGTGTCAAGGAATTGCTCAACTTGTTGGTTGCCGTCAGAGTCGGTGGCAATAAGCTCAATGGTGTAAGCATCGGCAGCGGGTACAGTTACATCAATGGTACCGCCAATGGTTAAACTGCCGGTAATTTCGCCATCGGGATAGTCTAATGCATGAGCGCTGAATCGGCCAATGGTTAGTTCACAGTTTTTAATAGCATTGGGTATGCTAAGGAAGTGAATTTCGGGAGAAGTATTAACCAACGGCGAAGGTGTAACAATATCGCCTACGGGTACGCCGATGTAAAATATACCGTTGTTAGATACAGTAGCATGACCTTGGTTGTTGGCATTTTGTACAAAAGTGCCGGTAAGCAGGTCGTTTTGCCATACAAGGTGAACTTTATCGTTTACAGTACGGGCTATGGAGGGGTAAACGTCTTCTTCATTGTTAGAGTTGGTAACGTTTAACGGACCTGTCCAAGTCATACCACCATCGGTGGACTTGATGAGGAAAATGTCGCGGTATTGGCGGCGGGTATTGGGGTCGGGAACTTCATAAGCGCCGTCCATCATAGAAGAATAGGCTAAGTAGAGGTTGCCGGCAGCATCAATACCTGCTGAAGGGTGGCTTACCATACTTACGCCATAGCTTTGAATTTCAACGCCGGGCGCTGTGTCGCTAAGGTCAACAGAAGTAGTACCGTCTTGGTCATAATCTTGGCGTACTGTTTCGCCTAATACACGGGGAGCGGCCATGTCTTCGTTCCAGTACATGATGCAAGTGCTGTTGGGCAGGTAAAAAGGACCGCCGTCTTGGTCGGCATCTTTGTAGTTATATACGCGGTCGAACCAAACGTGTACTTTGCCACTGTTATCAATAATGGTGCTTACGCCACCACCCGCAACAGCTACGGGGTCTAATACATCGCCTACTACGGGTGTTTCGGGAATAAGCGGGTTTGAGGTATTTTGGGCAATGATTTTAGTCCAATTATCACCGTTATCGGTAGATTTGTAAACTACCAATTGGCGGCCATATTGACCAATAACAATGGCTACATTGCTTCCGTTTACGTCAACAAAATAGCTGTCGGCGCTGATGCTAACATAGCTTTCATCGAGACCGGGAATATCGAGCGGACCTTCCCAAGTATTACCGCCATCGAGTGAGCGGAAGTAGAACAAGCCGCCGGTTACACCGCTGGCAATACCTTCCTGACGAGAAATAACGGCATGGATATTGTTGCCATCATTACCTACACGAGGCCAAACACCGGTAATATCGCCCAACTCTTCGCCAATGATGCGGTTAGTCCAACCTAAAGCGCCCGGGTCTTTGTAGCAGAAGTTCATACCTTGGGCAGAGGTGTGGGTGATAGAGAAGATACGTCCCGATGCGGTAACGCCTACATTGGGCCAACCGGTGCGGAGCGAACCTTCAATGCGAGCAGTGGGGGCAGGGCCCCAAGTAGCGCCGTTATCGGCAGACACGTTGTAACCGGTGCCACGGTCGGGGGCGGCTACGTCTCCGCTGGTACTGCGTGTCCAAGTAGCATGTACTGTGCCACTGCTTTCTAACGCTACGCGGCGGCATACGCCGTAGTTGGTTTGGAGGTCGTAGGTGGTATTGCCAATTTGTGTGCCTACGGTGCTACGAGCGCCGCTTTGGGCTGGAGCTTGTACGGCATGACGTTGGTCGGTTTCATTGCCGTTGATAGATTGTGGCGTGTGTGTGGCATGTTTTACAACTGCCGGTTTGCTCGCCACTTTGCCTGTGTTGCCAACCTTTACCTGTGCTTGTGCGTTGAAGAACAAGCCGGTAAGAGCAACCAATAGTAAAGCTCTGAACATAATGTTACTGATGTTTTATTATGAAATAATGGTTATGAATGCAAAAATAAACCTAAATGCGCAGTTTTGCAACTTTTATTGTGTTTAAAATAAATTAGGAACGCATAGAGAGATAAAACCGTTGCCTCAACTTCAAAAAAAAGTAGAATTTAGGCTTTTTTGTGTGTTAGACTTTGGTTATGCAGTAAAATGATGCAGTTTTTTGGGTTTCTGTTTCTTAATATCTACTTTTTGCTTTTCGGGTTATTTCTTTGCTGTTGTTTTTGGGCTTCCTGTTGGGCTTTGAGCATTTCTTCTAAACGCTGTTGAAACTTTGATTGTTTTGCGGGTTTCTTCTTATTTTCCTGTATTTGGGCATGAAGGGCGGCTTCGTCTATAAAAAACTGCTTAATCATGTACTGTTGTCCATAAGAAATGATGTTGGAGAGGAAAAAGTAGTAGGTAAGTCCGGCAGCAAAGTTGTTAAATAAAAAGAGGAGCATAACCGGCATAATGTACTGCATAATTTTCATTTGCATTTCCATTTCCTTGCTGGTAGTGGGGGTCATGCTACTGTTTAGGCGCATATAAATATAGGTACTTGCCGCTGAGAGGATACAGAACAAACTCACGTGGTCGCCATAAAACGGAATTTTGAAGGGAAGGTTCAAAATGGAGTCATAGGTAGAAAGGTCGTTTGCCCATAGGAAACTTTCTTGCCGCAGCTCAATAGAAGCGGGAAAAAACCGGTACATGGCAATTAGTATGGGCAACTGGAGCAATTGTGGGAGGCAACCGCCCAACGGATTTACCCCAGCCCGAGAGTAGAGTTTCATTTGTTCGGCTTGCAGTTTTTGGGCATCTTTGCCGTATTTTTCGCGCAGTTCTTCTATTTCGGGTTTCAGTACGTTCATTTTTGCGGCACTGAGCGAGGATCGGTAGGTAAGCGGAAACAGGGCAAATTTAATAATGAGGGTGAGCAGCAAAATAATGATGCCGTAACTACTCAAAAACTTGCTGAAAAAGTTAAACATCGGGATAATAATCCACTTGTTTACCCACCCAAAAATACCCCATCCCAGCGGCACCATAGCTTCCATACCGTTTTTCATGGCTTTGAGGGTGCGGTAATGATTGGGTCCGAGGTAAAACTGCATGGGGAACTCAAAAGAAGCCCCCTGTTCATAGGGTATTCTGAAACTTGCCGATGCTATTTCCAGCACAGTATCTATGGAAGCCGGCGGAAGCTCAATGGCTACTTCGGCGGCTTTAAAACCATTTTTAGCAATGAGTGTAGTGTTAAAAAACTGCTGTTTAAAGGCTACCCAATCTAACGAAAAAGAAATGCTTTTTTTATCGTTTGCCGTTTCTGAAAGGTAGGTGGGCGAGTCTGTTTGCTCTTTATAATAAATGCCGGTGGTATAACGCTCGTTGTCTATACCTTGTTCCTGCTTAATGAGGTGTGTTTTCCAATCAAGTTCAAGGGCGGTATTGCCCGAAATGTATTTATCAAACCCAATTAGTTTAAAGGTATAGTCTAAGGCATAACTGTTGGGCTGTAAGGCGTAGGTTTGTTCTACATAAGCGGCTGAATCGGCATGATACAGGCGCATGGTAATTTGATTGGCATCGGATTTTACCACTTCAAACAGGTGGTCTTGTGTATTTTCCACATTTCGGTTAATGGGCAACTTATAGCTGAAAGTATTGCCGTTGCCAGTAAGCAGGAGGAGTGGTTGTTTTTGATAAGTTTTATATTCTTTCAGTTCTGCTGAGTAAATTCGGGCGCCTTTATTGGTCAGCACAAGTTTAAGCACTTCGTTTTCAAGGGTAACAAATTGTTCGGCGCCCGCTTTTGGGCGGAAATTACCGGTATAACCGGATAAGGAGTCGGGTGGTGAAATTTTATTGCCCGATGTAATAGCCGATGCGCCGTTTTCTGCTGTGGCAGGGGTATTAGTGGCGGTTATGCTGTCAGCGCTACCGTTTAGGGCAGTATTATCGGGTTTGTTTGGGGGAGGTGGCGGGGTTACTACTAAGCTGTAAACAAAAAACAATAAAGCTATCAGCAGTAAACCCGTTACGGTATTCTTGTCCATGCTGTGTGTATGTTGTGATGGTATGTATAGCTGACTAAAAAAGGCTCATGGGAAAAAAAGCGGGCAAAGTTAGCAATAAAATGGGCAAACAATTAAAAAATTGGAGCGTGAAATGTTAAAACCGAATAAGTACCCGATGATTGTTCTGATTTTGGAGTTGAGGGTTTGGGCTTTGGGAATAAAGCCTGTTTTGGTAAATACAAATCATGCCATTGGGTAAATGACGGTAAGCTGCATTCTTGCAAACAGCATTTGACCATATATAGGTATTTGCCCAAAAACAAGGCACGTAATTACAATGCCTTACCCTATTACTATGCCTTATGCAGCATAGCAGCCTTTATAAAATCTACAAACAGGGGGTGGGGTTGTAGCACGGTGCTTTGGAGTTCGGGGTGAAACTGTGTGCCTATAAACCAAGGGTGGGAGGGAAGTTCCATAATTTCTACCAAACCGTTTTGGGGGTTAATACCACCGGCAACCATGCCTGCTGTTTCGTAATCTTGCAAATAATGGTTGTTAAATTCATAGCGGTGGCGGTGGCGCTCAAAAATAGTGGCTTTACCGTATATTTTTTTGGTTTTGCTATCGGGTTTTAAGGCGCACTCATAAGCGCCCAATCGCATAGTGCCGCCTTTTTTGGTAACACTTTTTTGGTCTTCCATAAGTGCAATAACCGGATGGGGCGTGTTTTCTTCCATTTCGGTAGAGTTGGCTTGTGTTAAATTGAGTACATTTCGGGCAAACTCAATAACGGCGCATTGCATACCCAAACAAATGCCAAAAAACGGCAGTTGATTTTCGCGGGCATACTGAATGGCATAAATTTTACCTTCTACTCCTCGGCTGCCAAATCCGGGCGCTACCAAAATGCCGTTTAAATGCCCCAATTTTCGCTCCACATTTTCGGCGGTAAGCGTTTCAGATGATATGCTTTCTATTTTTACCTTGCACTCATTGGCAGCGCCGGCATGTACAAATGACTCCTGTATAGATTTATACGCATCTTGCAGTTCTACATACTTGCCTATCAATCCTATGGTAACCTCAGAAGTAGAGTTTTTCAGTTTACCTAAAAACGTTTTCCATTGGTTCATATCTATTTTGCTGTATGCCGTTAAACGCAGTTTATCTAAGGTAATAGCGTCTAAGTTTTCCTTCATCAGGTTTAACGGTACATCATAAATGGTATCGGCATCAATGGCTTCAATAACGGAGCTGCTTTCTATATTGCAAAACAAAGCAATTTTTTGCCGAATATCTCGGGCAATGGGTTTTTCGGTTCGGCAAATAATAATATCGGGCTGAATACCATAACTAAGCAATTCTTTTACTGAGTGCTGTGTGGGTTTGGTTTTAATTTCTTTGGCTACTGATATATAAGGCAGTAGTGTAAGGTGCATGACCAAACAATTGGTGCTGCCTAATTCCCACCTTAGCTGCCTTACGGCTTCTACATAGGGCAGCGATTCAATATCGCCCACTGTGCCGCCAAGTTCAGTTATTATTACATCGTAACTGCCCGAATTGCCCAGCAGTAAAATGCGCCGTTTAATTTCATCGGTAATATGTGGCACCACCTGCACCGTTTTACCCAAGTAATCGCCTCGCCGTTCGTTTTCTATTACGGTTAGGTAAATTCGTCCGGTGGTAACATTGTTTGCCTGTGAGGTAGGCACGTTCAAAAATCGCTCATAATGTCCAAGGTCAAGGTCAGTTTCAGCGCCATCATTAGTAACATAACACTCCCCGTGTTCATAAGGGTTTAAGGTGCCGGGGTCAACATTCAAATAGGGGTCAAATTTTTGAATCGTAACCCGCAGTCCACGCGCTTGCAACAATTTACCCAGCGATGAAGCTATAATGCCCTTGCCCAAAGAAGAAACTACCCCGCCCGTTACAAAAATATGCTTTGTCATGGTGTTTTAACTGATGTAATGGTACGGGGTACAAAGTTAGGGGTTTTTGACAACATTATCCTTACATTTTAACTATACTGAGGCAACTATTTGACATACTGCTGCGTCATTGTTTAAAAAACAACTGACCCATGAAAAACCTGTTTTTCTCCTTGCTGTTTGCTTCGGGGTTTATTTGTATGGTTGCTGCCTGCAACGAAGAGGGTAATGTAAACTGCCCTCACCACCTCACTATTGGCGATTTTGCTCCCGATGATATAGGCGACCCCTATTATCTAAATAAAGTAGAAATGTTTGCCAATTGCTTATATATTCACACCAGCTACGGCGGCGGTTGCGAAAAAGATGATTTTGAACTCCGCTGGAACGGCGCACTTGCCGAAAGTATGCCCCCGCAAGCCTTTCTTACTCTTTGGCACAATGATTTTGACGACCCCTGCGATGCCATTGAAGATACTGTTATGATGTTTGACCTTGCGCCCCTAAAGATGCCCGTTGCCTACGAAACCATAATAGTACACCTGTTTAACCACGATACCACCTTGTATTACACCTTTAACCCTTGATGCAGCATATAAGAACAACAGCAAATTGTACCCAATAAACACTTGGTATAAACATAAAACGCATATTACCCCTTCTACCATTGGCGTACATCGGGAAAATAAAATTTTGTTGGGTCAGCATTGCCAAAAATTCTGCAAAAAGTAAGAACTTTAACGCCGTTTAATCATTTATAGTAACGAACCCTTTTTCTGCATCTTGTTTATATGCCAAACGTGTATCAAGAGGAACTCGACAAAATTTTAGACCAGTATTTAGCCGGAAAGCTGAATACCGAAGAAGTGCGCCGCTTACACACCAAATTAGAAAGTGGCGAAACCGAAGTTTACTCGGAAGAAGACCTATTGCAAGTAGCGCTGCCCGATGACATTGCTAATCCGCTTACCCAAGCCGAAAAAATAGCGGTTAAACAGCCTCTTACTACCATTGCCCCTGATTTCAGCTATACAGATAACGGCTACCGCCAATATAAGTTTGTGAGCGGTAAATATGCCGCCTTGTTTGCCCTTGTTTTTACCGTTATTTTGTTGCTCCCGTTTGTACACCTTTTTATGAGCGTGGGTAAAGACCAACATCTGGTTTTCCGTTACTTTTCAATGCCCGATATTTTGCTCGCCAACCGAACTATTGATAACCCCACAGCCCAAAACGATTGGAACTTAGCTACCCTAAAATATCGCTCCGGTAATTATACGGCTGCCGCAAGCGCACTCAATCAAATGCTCGTTTACCAATTGCCCGATGCCTACTTAGACCGGTTTTACCTTGGCATTTGTTATATAGGTTTAGGCGAACCGCGCGAAGCCCTGCAATACCTTCAAAACGCAGCGCTTACCAATACCAATCCCGATTTTGTTAGCCTTACCCAATGGTATATTGCCTTAGCATACGTGCAAGCCGGTAAACCTGCCGAAGCAAATCCTATATTGCAACAATTAGCCAATAATACCACTTTTGCTTACGCACCCAAAGCCGCCCAACTGCTTACAGAATTGTAAGGCGATGCAGTGTTTTTACCCTCATTTTTGGCTCATTTTCCTAAACAATAATCCCGATAGCTAAACAAGGTGCAGCCTTAACCAAATTTACATAATTTTTTTACAAACATCTAATTGAAAGTATCAATTGGCTTACCTTGTATTGGTTAGAATTAACAGCGCAAAAATGAACATAACTACACCCAACACAAAGGCTTTTTTACTAAGCCGAATGTTTGCACTTTCTTTGCTTGCTTTTTTGTTGCTATTTTTGATAAACAGTTGCAAAACCGATACAGATTTGCCGGAAATACCATGCCAAGGTAAACAAACCGATTATTGCAATCAACCTTATAACAAAGTTACTTTTGCAGGCACACATAATGCCTTTGCTTATGCACCCGTATTTCACCACCTTGTAGCTAACCAACGCCGCACTATTACGCAGCAATTAGAAGACGGTATCAGATGCCTTAACTTAGATGTTTGGCTCTTAGTAGGCGATGTATATTGTGCCGATAGCGCCGTTTACCTTTATCACTCGTTTCCGGGTTTGGGTTGTCTGTTTTTTACCGATGCTTTGGCTGAGGTAAAACAATTTTTAACCCTCCACCCCCAAGAGGTAGTAACCATTACCATTGAAGATACCAATTTAAATATAACACAGTTAGATGCTTGTTTTACTACTGCCGGTTTAACCAATTACCGTTACCACAAAACCCCCAACCAAACATGGAACACCATTTCGGAAATGATAGATGCCGATAAGCGATTGGTAGTATTTGCCAACATAAGCAACCCAACCGCTATACCCGGCTATTTCCGAAACTGGAACTATATTTTTGACAACCCATACAGCGCTTCGCACAGGGACGATTTTTCCTGTACCCTTAACAGAGGTAATCCCAACCATGATTTGTTTTTGCTAAACCACTTTATTACAGCAATTAACCCGCGCCCCGATTCGGCTCATGTGGTTAATACACATGCTTCGCTGTCTAACCACATCAATAATTGCTATAACACCTACAACCGTTTGCCCAATTTTATTTACGTTGATTTTTATGATGTGGGCGACTTACTTGCTGTTACCGATAGTTTAAACCGGTTTGGGTGGCAATAAAATACCCATGCAATCTTTTGCTGAAGCAGCCCTTTGCAAAACATGTTAAAAATCTTAGGTTTAGCTGTTTTCTTCCCATACCATACATAGGTGGATAAGCGTTTGCACGGCTTGCTCCATTACCTGCCTGCTAATCCACTCCTGTTTAGAGTGCGAGGCATATTCACCCACATATAAATTAGGGCAAGGCATACCCATAAACGATAATCGGGCTCCATCAGTGCCGCCGCGAATAGGATTTCTAACCGGCGCTAATCCGGTACGTTTAATAGCTTCTTCGGCATAAGCAACCACCTGCGGAAATTGGTCAACAACCGATTGCATGTTGCGGTATTGTTCTGATTGGGTAAAGGTATAAGTGGCATTGGGGTAGTCGAGCAAAACCTGTTCAAGCGTTGTTTTGAGCAGGTTAGCCTGGCGATGCAGTCCATCTAAGGTAAAATCGCGCAAAAGGAAACCTACGGAGGCATGTTCCAAATAAGCATCAACCCGTTTTGGGTGAATAAACCCGCCATACATTTCGGTGCTTTCGGGTGTGAGGTGGTTTTTGGGCAGCCTGTCAATAAAAGCGGCGGCAATTTTAATGGCATTTTCCATTTTTCCCTTAGCCGTGCCGGTATGTGCGCTAATGCCCTGAATAAAAATATCTACTGCATCGGCATTAAAATTTTCGTATTCTATGGAGCCGGGTGTTTGCCCATCAACGGTGTAACCAAAGGCTGCGCCTAATTTTTGCATGGCTACTTTATCAGCGCCTCTGCCTATTTCTTCGTCGGGGGTAAACAAAATGCGTATTTTGCCATGTGGTATTTGCGGATTGTTTACTAAAAAATGAGCGGCATCCATAATGGCTGCTACACCGGCTTTATTATCTGCACCCAATAGCGTAGTACCGCTGGCAGTTATAATATCATGCCCTAAGTGCATGTTTAAATGTGGGTGGTCTTGCAGGCGTATTACCTGCGTTGTATCATCGGGCAGCACAATATCTTGCCCCTGATAATTGGGGTGAATTAAGGGTTTTACCCCTGTTCCGCTGCTATCGGGTGCAGTGTCTATATGCGAGCAAAGGCAAATAACCGGCACATCGGGTTTATTTGAAGTGGCTTCAAGGGTGGCATAAACCACTCCCCACTCGTCCATTTCGGCATCGGTTATGCCCATTGCATGTAGTTCGGCAACCAATAATCGGGCAAGGTCTTTCTGTTTTTCGGTTGAGGGATAACGCGTAGCAGTAGGGTCAGACTGGGTGTCTATTTGCACATAGCGCAAAAAACGCTCCGTTACTGTGTGTTGAATGTTGGGTAAAAGCATGTTTTATTTAGTTGTTAGTTTTGGTAGTGAGTAGTGGGTAGGTGGCACTTGGCAGATGGTAGTGGGTACTAAGAAATAACCACTAATTTGCACCTTTGCATGAAACAAAATCGGAATAGTTAGTTGCAACTCGTAATTCTTAATTTTTCATTTTTCTCTTTTTGCGCCTTTGCGTGAAACAAAATCGGAGTGGTAATCAGTTCTAACAACTAATTTGCGCCTTTGCGAGAAAAAAACGGGCTGTAGTCGTAATTCATAACTAAAAAATCAGTCTCTTATTTTATCGAGCAGGTGGTTTAGCTGTGTGGCTTCCTCCTTAGAAAGGTTCTGCAAAATGCTATCCATTTGAACATTGTGCTTATCTAATTCGGCGAGCAAATCGAGTCCTTTGGGGCTAATAACCACATCAACCAGCCGGCGGTCGGTAGTGCTGGCAGTTCTAATAATGAGGTCTTTTTGTTGCAGCCGGTCCACCATTCGGGAAATATCACTCATCTTATCTAACATGCGTTCTCTGATTACCGAAGTAGAAATGGGCTGCGGATATTGCCCTCGCAAAATGCGCAAAACATTATATTGTTGTGGAGTAATCGCGTATGGTTTTAAAAACTCTTTAATTTGAGTAGAGAGCCATGAATGGGTAAACAATATATTAACCACTCCTTTCTGCCATTCGTTTCTAAAATGTTTTTGGTGTATTTCTTGTTCTAATTGCATGATGCAGACATAAATTTTGGGCAAAATTAAGGCTAATTGCGGCTAAATCATTAAACAAACAAAAAAAGGTAGATTGAGGCTTTAAACTATGGGGTAAAAACCGTTTATTTGCGTTTTTATTACAAAAACTAAACTTCAGTAACGCTATGAAAAGCATACTTTTACTTTTACGAACATTATTTATTGCCTTACTTGTATTTGGAGCATTGCATAACCACACAAAAGCGGCACACCTTATTGGAGGTGAGCTTACTTATACTTGTCTTGGTGGTAATCAGTTTGCCATAAATTTACTTATATATCGGGATTGTTATTGCGTGAGTTGTGCCGAATTTGATAATCCGGCATACATAACCATTTTCAACTCTTCGGGTGGCGTAGTGCAAAATGTGAGTATGTTTAGTCCGTTTATTGAACAATTGAGTATTGATACAGAGGGTCTTTGTTTAGAGAACGCCCCCGATGTATGTGTAGAGCGCGGTTCTTACACAACCACCGTTAGCTTGCCGCTGATACCCGGTGGCTATCAAATAGTGCATCAGCGCTGTTGCCGCAACAATACAATTGTTAATATTTTAGACCCGGGAGGAACCGGCTCTACCTATGTAGCCAATTTGCCCGAAAGCGTGTTGGGTAGTTGCAGCAACAGCTCGCCGGTGTACAATAATTATCCTCCCATTGTGGTTTGTGCCAACAGCCCGTTGGTAGTGAATAGTTCTGCTACCGACCCCGATGGCGATGTATTGGTTTACTCGATATGCGAGCCCTTTACCGGTGCCAGCACCTTAGCGCCGCAGCCGGTAACAGCATCAACCCCGCCTTACAGCAATGTGAGCTGGTTATCCCCTTATTCCGGCACTAATCAGTTGGGCGGCTCGCCGGTTATGGCTATTGACCCCAACACCGGTATCCTTACTGCTTTTCCTACCCAAGTAGGACAGTATGTTGTAGGTATTTGTGTAAGCGAATACCGTGATGGCGTACTTCTTAGCACCAACTTGCGCGATTTTCAGTTTAATGTTACTGAGTGTGAAGTGGTGTTGGCGCAGGCAAATATCGCATCGGGCAGCAGCACCACCATTTGTCCGGGCGAAAGTGTGCAACTTATAGGCAGCGCCTTTGGCGGAGATATGATAATGTGGTCGCCCGGTGCCGGATTAAGCAATACCAATATCTTAAACCCTATAGCTACACCCTCTCAAACCACCACCTACACCCTTACCGTTATTAACCCATTTGTAGGTTGTGAAGATAGCGCCACTATCACCATTTTTGTTGCCGATGAGGTAGCTGCCGATGCCGGCAGTGATGTGGAGTTTTGCCCCGGCGATGCCGTTCAATTAGGCGGCAATGGCACCGTAGGCACTACTTTTGTGTGGTTTCCCGAAACCGGACTTAGCGACCCGAATAGCCCCAATCCCATAGCGTTTCCAACTGAAACCATTACCTACACCCTAACCGTAACCGATGAAACAGGCAACTGCATTGCCACCGATGAGGTAACCCTTACCCTTGGCAGCAATGCCAACCCCGGTAATATGCCCACCGATACCCAAATTTTATGCGCCGGCGAAAGTAGTAATGTGAGTACATCGGGCGCTAATTTGGGCAATGGCGATGTGTTGGCTTATGTGTTGCACACCTTACCCAATGACGTGTTGGGCACTATTTTGGCGGTAAATACATCGGGTGGCATATTTAACCTCAATAGCAGCCCCACTATCAACACTTACGCCACCTACTACATTTCGGCAGTAGCCGGACCCGAAGGCAGCACCCCCGGTGTGCCCGATTTTAACAACCCCTGCACAAAAATAGCCCCCGGTACCCCCGTTATATTCCTTGCACCGGTAACATTTCTAATTAACGAGTTTTGCGATTATACAGTTGGCGATTTTAACCTCGTTTTTAGCGTTACAGGTGGTTATCCGCAATACGACCCCAGTTTTGTTTATGCCGTTCAGGGCGATTATTTTGGAACTATGAGTTATGGCGAAACCATAACGTTAATTTTCCCCGAGGGTGCAATTACCTCCTATGTACTGGAAGCCGTTTCCGATGGTTATGGCTGTAGTGGCGCTATTGCTATGGAGGATTTCTTATGCTATAAAAACCCGGTTACGCTGCTAAACTTTTACGGTAAAGTATTGCCACAGGGTAACCAACTTTACTGGACAACTGCTACCGAAACGGATAACGACTTTTTTACCCTTCAGCGTTCAACCGATGGTGTACAGTTTACCAACCTTGCCAATATTAAAGGGGCAGGCAACAGCATTACTACTATTGCCTATGACTACCTTGACCAAAACGCCCCGGCAGGAATTAGTTATTACCGACTGCTGCAAACAGATTTTAACGGCACAGTAACCCAGTCCGATATTGTTTCGCTAAGCCGGCAGCGCACCGAAATACCACTGACCGTTACACCTGTTCCGGCAGCGGGTAATGTAACCCTTACCTTTACTGCCCAAACCATTGGGCAGGGGCAGATAGCCTTGTTTGATGTGGCAGGTAAAAAAGCACTTGAGTTGCCGGTAGCGCTTACTCCCGATGTAATACAGCAGGTTACTGTACCCATAGAACAACTGCCTGCCGGCATGTATCTGCTGCACCTTATTACCCCAGCCGGTACAGAAGCGGCTAAAATGGTAAAACAGTAACGGCAGATATTATTTCCCATCCTTTCGGTTTTTTGCACCCCCCTTGCCAAACATTCATGGGCAAGGGGGGTGTTCATTTATACCTGTAATAGACTGTGTTTTCAATACAATTTCCTAATTTATAGGCAATACGAATGCCAACTTGTTTGACGTTGTAATTTGCCTTATATAGCAACATTGTTGCGTTATTGTAAATTTAAAGGATAAATTAACAGTTGTCGAAATTTTATTTCTTGACATATTGTGTGCAAGAAATAAAGCAATTTCATAAAAAATATTACAAATCAAATAAACACAAATATCATATAATGTATATAAATTGTTCTATAAGAAGAATAAAAAAAGAAACATTAAATTGATTAATTCTGGTAATTTCTATCAATAAAATTAGATATTATAATATGTGAAATGAAAAAATTTGTAAGAATTTCAGAATTTTTCTATCGTATATACCGCTGTTTATGATACCTTTGCTGCAAAGTTTAATGACAAAATAGTTCCATTTTATCAATGTAGAGAATTTTTACTGCGTAAACTAAATTGGATTAGTATTAACTTAGGAAGTACTGAAAAAAAAATCCAATAAACATAAAGTAATTTTCGCATACAAACAAATTAGTAGAATTTGGGGACAGCACCATTATTACATGCAATTTAATTTTTAGGCAAAATGTTTGCAACATCATCGCTCACCCGTTACAAAGCAAGAGTTGTTTCAGTAGAAATAACCAAACATATCCTGCGCCCAACTAAATGTATTTCTTTTTCAGGCAAAACACTTTAACAATATGAAAGCATCGCTACAAAAATTGCCCCTTATTACGTTAATGCTGCAGTTGATAGCATTTTTCTTGCCGCAAATTATATCGGCACAACCCTGCTCTACCAGCATTGTTCCTTCTGGCACAACCACGTTTTGTGCTGGTGGCAGTGTAGTTTTAGATGCGGGTAGCGGCTTTACCGGTTATCAGTGGAATGCTGTAGCAGGAAACGCTACTACTCGTATGGTAACCGCCACTACAAGCGGCACTTATGTAGTAACCGTTACCGATGCCTTAAGTTGTACTGCATCGGCATCTATAGTAGTTACGGTCAATACAAACCCCTCTGGCAGCATATCTGGTACAGTATCAGGGGTTTGTGAAGGGCAAAATATCAATGTTACTGCTATCGGGGGTGTTTCTTATAATTGGGGCGGACCGGGCGGATACAGTTCTTCAGGCGCTAATCTATTTCGTTCTGGTGCTACACCTGCCATGTCGGGCATTTATATTGTTACCATAACCAATAGCAATGGCTGTACGTCTGCTATCAGCACTAACATAACCGTTCACCCACTCCCTCCGGCAAATATAGCCGGCAACATTGATTACTGTACCGGTGATACCATAAATTTAACCGCATCGGGCGGAGTAAGCTATAACTGGAACGGGCCTGGTGGATTCAACACCACTACAGCATCAGTAAATCGTACTAACTGCACTTTAGATATGGCAGGTACCTATACCGTAACCGTTACCAGTGCCGATGGCTGCACTGCCACAGCCAGCCGCACACTAACCATTAATACCGCTCCATCAGCAGGAATAACAGGTAGCCCCGATATATGCGTTGGCGGAATCATTAGCCTTACCGCAAGTGGTGGTGGTACTTATGTGTGGAGTGGACCGGGTGGTTTTTCGGCTAATACTGCTACCATTACCCGAAGCAGTGCTACTGTTTTAATGTCGGGTAATTATGTTGTAACAGTAACAGGCAGTAACGGCTGTACTACTGCGCAAACTGTAGTGGTGAATGTTCAAAATGTTACTGCAAGTATAACCGGTGCTACGGGTTATTGTGTAGGCGCTACCATTACACTTACAGCAGCTGGCGGAGGGGTTGGTAGCACCTATGCATGGAGCGGACCGGGCGGCTTTACTGCAAGCGCCATTACCATGACCCGTTCAAGTGCTACTTTGGGTATGGCAGGTACTTATTCTGTTACTGTAACAGGCGTGGGTGGCTGTACTGCCACTGCCAGCGTAAATGTTACAGTAGGTTCAACCTTTACCCCTACCATAACAGGTAGTACTACTTACTGCGAGGGCGGTACCATCGGTTTAACCGCATCGGGAGGTTCTACCTATGTGTGGAGTGGACCCGGAGGTTTTAGTTCCAGTGGCGCAGCCATGAACCGAACAGGTGCAACAGTAGCAATGGCGGGCACTTATACCGTTACGGCTACAAATGCAAGTGGTTGCACTGCTACAGCCAGTAGGTCAGTTACAGTCAATTCGGCACCGGCAGCTTCTATTAGCGGTACAACAGCATACTGCCAGGGTAATACTATCAGCCTTACTGCTTCGGGTGGTGGCACTTACAACTGGAGCGGACCAGGCGGATTTAGCTCAACTAACACTACCATTACACGTACCAATGCCAACCTTTTAATGGCTGGCACTTACATTGTTACCGTTACCAGTTCGGGGTGTAGTGCAACAACCAGTGTAAATGTAACCGTAACAGCCAATCCAACAGCAAGTATTACCGGTACTTCTGCTTTTTGTACGGGAAGCACAATCAGCCTTACAGCCTCGGGCGGCACTGCATACGCATGGAGCGGACCGGGTGGCTTTTCTTCAACCGATGCTACATTTGAAAGACCCGATGCTGCCACCGGTATGGGTGGAACTTATACCGTTACAGTAACCAATAGCGCAGGTTGCAGCACTACTGCCAGCAAGTTCATAACCATCAATACATCGCCCACTGCCAATATATCGGGCTCTATCAATTATTGTGTGGGAAATACTATTGGTTTAACTGCATCGGGTGGCACGTCGTATTCATGGAGTGGCCCGGGTGGTTTTACGGCAGGTTCGGCTACCATAACCCGAACCGGCGCAACAGTAGCCATGACGGGTGTTTATACGGTTACAGTTACAGCAACTAATGGTTGTACGGCAACCAACAGCCGCACTGTAACCGTAAATGCTCGCCCCACTGTAAGCGCAGTCAGCAATTCACCTGTTTGCGTAGGTTCAAGCATTAATCTTTCTGCATCAGGTGGAGTAAATTATAGTTGGTCAGGTCCGTCATTATATTCTTCCTCTCTTCAAAATCCGGTTCGTACAAGCGCTACCGTTGCTATGTCGGGTACATACAATGTTACTGTTACCGATTCAAACGGCTGTACCAATACCGCATCTACCAGTGTGTCGGTTAATAATGGACCATTCCCTACAGCAGGTATTACCAATAACTCCGGTACTACGGTGCTTTCCTGCGCTGTTCCCTCCATCAGCCTAACCGCAACCGGCGGAGTATCTTATCTTTGGGAAAACAGCAGTACCAACGCCAATAGAAGCATATCGGCATCTGGCACTTATAGCGTTACCGTTACCGGTAGTAGCGGATGTACGGGGAGTTCTTCTATTACAATAACACAAAACATCACCCCCCCGACTGTTGACATTACCAACAACACCGGCACTACGGTGATTA
>DDVC01000118.1:15176-16709 GCA_002345145.1 Bacteroidetes bacterium UBA2322 | reverse complement strand
TGAGGGGGGGCTGGGGGGGAGAAACCTTTCACCATTCAATCACCCATTCACCATGTTTCGCATAGTTACCCTTTTCATCATTTTCACATTAGGTTGCAAGGGGTTGTTTGCTCAGCCCCTACTGCTAACCATAGATACCTGCTACCGGCTTGCCGAGCAAAACTACCCGCTGGTAAGACAGCTTGGCATTATAGAAAAAACGCAAGAGTATAACCTCAGCAATGTTGCCAAGGGCGTGCTGCCTGTGTTATGGGTACAGGGGCAGGCAACCTACCAATCGGAGGTAACGCGGGTGCCCATTTCGTTTCCGGGTATGAGCATAGAAGAACTCAGCCGCGACCAATACCGCCTTTATGGCGAAGTAGTGCAGCCCATTACCGATTTGTTTACCGTTCACTACCAAAAAGAACACATAACCGCCACCGCCCAAACCGAAGCGCAAAAAATAAAAACCGAGCTTTACAAACTGCGCGAGCGCATTAACCAACTCTTTTTTGGCATTTTGCTCTTAGATGTGCAAATAGAGCAAACCCAACTCCTTAAAAAAGACATAGAGGCGGGTTTAGAAAAAACCAACACCGCCATAACCAACGGCGCAGCCCTTAAAAGCAGCGCCGATGTACTAAAAGCCGAACTCCTCAAAACCGACCAAAAAACAACTGAGCTTAAAGCCAATAGGCGGGCTTATGCCGATATGCTTGGCTTGTTTATAAACCGCTCTTTGCCCGATGAAACCCAACTGCAAACCCCTCCCCCACCGCCCACCCAAACCCCGCCCGATATTACCCGCCCCGAACTCCAACTGTTTAAAATGCAGCAAGATGCCTTAGCCATACAAAACAAATTGCTTACCGCCAAAAACCTGCCTCGGTTTAGCCTCTTTTTGCAAGGCGGCATTGGCAGACCCGCCCTTAACATGCTCAACAACGATTTTAGGGGGTACTACTTGGGCGGTTTGCGCTTGCAGTGGAACTTATCGGGCTTATACACCTACCACACCGACCGCCGCCTCATCAGCCTTAGTCAGGAAGCCATAGCCGTTCAGCAAAATGTGTTTTTGTTTAACACCCAAATCCAACTGAAACAACAAAACCAAGAACTTGCCAAACTCCGCCAACTCCTAACCTCCGATGCCGAAATTATTAACCTCCGCCAAAATATTGCCAATACTACCAAAAACCAATTAGCATACGGCACCGCCACCCCTACCGATTACCTCGCCCACCTAAACGCCCAAGACCAAGCACGCCTTGCCCTTAGTATGCACCAACTACAACTCATCATGACTTACTATTCCCTCCAAGTTACAGCAGGAAAGTAGTGGTTAGTGGTAGTTATTAGTCGATAGTGGCAAATGGTTATTTAGTAGATGGTATTCGCAACTCATAACTCAAAACTCATAACTTACAACTCCTAACTCCTAACTCCTAACTCATAACTCACAACTCATAACTCCTAACTCCTAACTCATAACTCCTAACTCCTAACTCACAACTCCTAACTCCTAACTTACAACTCATAACTCATAACTCA
>DDVC01000118.1:0-14998 GCA_002345145.1 Bacteroidetes bacterium UBA2322 | reverse complement strand
TCATAACTCATAACTCCTAACTCCTAACTCCTAACTCCTAACTCCTAACTCCTAACTCCTAACTCCTAACTCCTAACTCCTAACTAAAAAAAAAATGCGCCTCCTCCTCTACCTCCTTTCCTTGTTAATAGTATTTACCGGCTGCCAACAAAACAACCACACCTTTGACGCATCGGGCTCGTTTGAGGCAGTAGAACGCATCATCAGCGCTGAAACTACCGGCACAATCCTCCGTTTTGATGCCGAAGAAGGCATGTATGTAGAAGCCGGTAAAGAAATAGGTCAAATAGATATAACCAACCTTCAACTCCAAGCCGAACAAGTAACAGCCGGTATGCAAGCCCTAAAACAAAAAACCAATAATGCCGCCCCGCAGGTAGCCATATTGCAGGCACAGCAGCAAGCCCATGCCGCACAAGTTGCCGCTTTGCAAAAACAGTTAGAGGTGGCAGACAAAGAGGTTAAAAGGTTTAATGCGCTGGTAGCAGGCGAAGCCGCCACCCAAAAACAATTAGACGACCTTGTGGGGCAAAAATCGGTATTAGAAGCCCAGCTTGCCGCCGCCAAAACGCAGGGCGAGGTGATAGCGGAGCAAATAAAATCGGCAAAGGCTACGGTGGCTATCCAAAACACAGGCATACTGAGCGAGGAATTACCCACTGCCAAACGCCTTGAACTGATAGAAAAACAAATTGCCGATGGTAAAATCATGAACCAATTTGCCGGCACCGTATTAGCCAAATATGCCGAAACAGGCGAGTTTACCAACATCGGGAAACCCCTCTATAAAATAGCCGACCTATCTACCCTAACTCTTAGAGCCTATATAACCGGTAATCAGCTTCCTTTGGTTAAACTCAACCAAAAAGTAACCGTTCTTACCGATGACGGCAACGGCAACTACCAACAAACCGAAGGCGCTATAACCTGGATTAGCGACAAAGCCGAGTTTACCCCCAAAACCATTCAAACCAAAGATGAGCGGGCAAATATGGTGTATGCCATTAAGGTAAAAGTACCCAACCCCGCCGGCATATACAAAATAGGCATGTACGGCGAACTCAAATTTTAACCCCCGCTATGGCAGATGTAATCCTCCAAAATATAGGTAAAACCTACAACAAAGGTGCGGTAAAAGCAGTAACTGATGCCTCTTTTACAGTAGAGCAAGGCGAGCTGTTTGGCTTAATAGGTCCTGACGGAGCCGGAAAAACCAGCATTTTCCGCATACTCACCACCCTGCTCTTGCCCGATGCAGGACAGGCTTGGGTGCTGGGCAATGATGTGGTAAAAAACTATAAAGCCATTAGGCAGCAAGTGGGGTATATGCCCGGCAGGTTCTCATTATACCAAGATTTAACGGTAGAAGAAAACCTCCGTTTTTTTGCCACCGTTTTTAATACCACTATACAGCAAAACTACCACCTCATCAGCGATATTTACGTACAAATAGAACCCTTTAAACACCGGCGGGCGGGTAATTTATCGGGCGGTATGAAACAAAAATTGGCGCTTTGCTGCGCCCTTATCCACAAGCCAAAAGTACTGTTTTTAGACGAACCCACCACCGGCGTTGATACCGTATCGCGCAAGGAGTTTTGGCTAATGCTCAACAACCTGCAACAGCAGGGAATTACCATTTTAGTCTCCACCCCCTACATGGACGAAGCCACCCTTTGCCGGCGCATAGCCCTTATTCAGGAGGGCAAAATACTATCGGTAGAAACGCCGCAGCAAATAACCGCCGCTTTTCCGTTTGCGCTGTATGCCATTAAAGCCGCCCAAATGAACCTGTTGCTCAGTCATTTAAGGCAATCGCCCCTTATCCATACCTGCCACACCTTTGGCGAGTACCACCATATTACCTTTGCCCAAAACACCCCCCACTCCCAATCCCATTTGCTGGGCTACCTTGCCGCTCTCAGCCATACGCAGGTAGAGCTTAAACCCATTGTACCCACCATTGAAGATTGTTTTATTAACCTAATGAACTAACATGAGCAACCCACAGGCAGTTATTTGGGCAGACAAACTGAGCAAACATTTTGGCGAGTTTGTGGCGGTAAACCAAATTAGTTTTAGCGTTCAAAAAGGCGAAATTTTTGGCTTTCTGGGCGCTAACGGGGCAGGTAAAACCACCGCCATGCGCATGTTGTGCGGGTTGCTGTTGCCCACATCGGGCAGCGCAGCCATTGCCGGTTATGATGTTTATACTCAAACAGAGCAAATAAAGCAAAACATCGGGTATATGAGCCAGCGGTTTTCGCTCTACGAAGATTTAACCGTAGCTGAAAATATCCGGTTTTTTGGCGGTATTTACGGACTTCCCGATAAACAACTTAAACTAAAAACCGATGAGCTGCTGCACACCCTGCAACTGCATACCGAAGCCAAAACCTTAGTGAGCGCACTGCCACTTGGCTGGAAACAAAAATTAGCCTTTTCGGTAGCCATACTGCATGAGCCGGCTATTGTGTTTTTAGACGAACCCACCGGCGGCGTTGACCCCATTACCCGCCGACAGTTTTGGGATTTGATTTATGCCGCCGCCCAACAGGGCATTACCCTATTTGTTACCACTCACTACATGGACGAAGCCGAATACTGCAACCGAATTTGTATGCTGGTGGACGGTGAAATTAAAGCCCTTGATACCCCCGCCAACCTTAAAAAACAACACCAAGCCCAAACTATGGACGACGTATTTTACCACCTTGCCCGAACCGCTAAACGAACCGCAGACTAAGTGAAAAGTGAAGAGTGAAAAATTACCCTCTACCCTCTACCAAAATTAACAACTCACTATATGAAACGCTTTTTTGCCTTTGTTCGCAAAGAATTTCACCATGTTTTTCGCGACCCCAAAACCATGCTCCTGCTGTTTGGTGTACCCGTAGCACAGATTTTGCTGTTTGGGTTTGCCCTAACCAACGAAATAAAAAACGCCCACATCATTATTACCGACAATGCCCAAGACATTGCCTCTAAGCAAATTGCTGCCAAATTAGCTGCCAACACCAATTTTATTACCCACCAAAAACAACTCAACCCCCAACAGATAGAAGAAACTTTTAGGCAAGGAAAGGTAAAATTAGTGGTTATTTTTCCGCCAAATTTTAACCACGATTTGCTCCACCTCCAAAAAGCACAAGTGCAAATAATAGCCGATGCCTCCGACCCCAACACCGCCAATACGCTTACCACTTACGCCACAGCCATTATAATGGATTACCAAAAACAGCTATGGCAAAACACTAACCTGCCCCTTTCTATACATACCGATATGCGCATGATTTACAACCCCGAACTAAAAGGCATTACCAATTTTGTGCCGGGGGTAATGGCGCTGGTACTCATGTTAATATGTGT
Organism: Bacteroidetes bacterium UBA2322; assembly: GCA_002345145.1. Lineage (GTDB taxonomy): Bacteria > Bacteroidota > Bacteroidia > Chitinophagales > UBA2359 > UBA2359. The sequence continues at coordinate 11,629 of DDVC01000118.1, read as the reverse complement.
GCTGATGACCTCCGTATCTATAGTGCGCGAAAAAGAATTAGGCACTATGGAGGTACTGCTGGTATCGCCGTTTAATGCCGTTTTGGTAGTAATTTCAAAAGCGGTGCCCTATTTTTTCCTGTCGTTGGTAAATTTAACCGTTATCCTACTGCTCAGTGTGTTGGTAATGGGTATGCCCGTGGCAGGCAGTTGGGTGTTGTTGTATGCCATTAGCGCTCTGTTTATTTTAACCGCCTTATCCTTAGGCTTACTCATTTCTAACGTAACCAACTCGCAGCAAACCGCCATGCTCATTTCGTTAATGGGTATGTTGCTGCCCACCCTTATTTTTACCGGTTTCATGTTTCCCATAGAAAACATGCCCCTGCCCTTGCAAGTTATGTCTAACATATTCCCCTCCAAATGGTACTACATCATTGTTAAAAATGTGATGATAAAAGGACTTGGCTTTACCGCTATCTGGAAAGAAACCCTCATTTTGCTTACAGCCACCTTGCTGCTAATGACCATAAGCATTGCTAAATTTAAAACCCGATTAGCATGAGAGCGCTAAAATTTTTGCTCCAAAAAGAGTTCAGGCAGATTTTCAGAAACACCACCATACTCAGGGTAATTCTGATTATGCCGGTTATTCAGCTAATCATTATGCCCTTAGCTGCCGATTACGAGATTAAAAACATCAACATCTCCGTTGTTGACCACGACCACTCTGCCTACTCCCGCCAACTAACCGATAAAATCCTTGCACCGGGTTATTTTAAACTGAACGACTACGGCACGTCTTACCCCAATGCTTTTGGTCAATTCCAAAAAGACCGTTCCGACCTAATTTTAGAAATACCCGCCCAATTTGAAAAAACATTGGTAAAAGAAAACCAAGCCAACCTATTTATGGCGGTAAATGCCATAAACGGGGTAAAAGCCTTAGTAGGAAGCGCCTACCTAAACCGCATTATTGCCGATTTTAACGCCCAAATCCGCGCCAATTGGATACCAAACCCCCAAACCGGCACACTGCCCCAAATAGAAATTGCCACCCTAAACCGGTTCAACCCCACCCTCAATTATCCGTTTTTTATGGTGCCGGGCATATTGGTAGTATTGGTTACTATGGTAGGCGTTTATATGTGCTCATTAAACATAGTAAAAGAAAAAGAAGTAGGCACCATAGAACAAATTAACGTAACGCCTATAAAAAAGTACCATTTCATATTGGGTAAGCTCATTCCTTTTTGGGTAATAGGCATGTTTGTGTTCAGCCTTGGTTTGTTTGGCGTAGCAAGGCTGTTATACCTAATAGTACCTACAGGTTCGCTGGTGGCGTTATACGGTTTTTTAGCCGTTTATTTAGTGGCAGTATTAGGCATAGGATTACTTATTTCCACCTACTCGGCAAATCAGCAGCAAGCCATGTCGTTGGCATTTTTCTGCATGATGATATTTATGCTTATGAGCGGTTTGTTTACCCCCATAAACAGTATGCCCAACTGGGCGCAGGTAATAGCCAAACTAAATCCGGTTACCTATTTTATAGAGGTTACACGCATGATAGTACTTAAAGGCAGCAGTTTTGCCCATATACAGCAGCAGTTATTGGTTATCAGCGCTATGGCAGTGTTTTTTAATACTTGGGCAATTTGGAATTACCGAAAAACGAGTTAATCGGGCATTGGTAAACACAATTGCTGTGCAGAAATAATTTGCTTTTTGCTAAAAAAATTGCTAAAAAAGCAAACCAATAGCGCAGTATTCCTACCTTTGCACCTATATTACACTACAACTAACCCCCTAAACCAATTAAACATGGAAAAAACCACCATTACCATTACTGCCACCATAGCAGCTCTCCCAAGTAAAGTATGGACATATTGGACCAAGCCTGAACACATTGTGAAATGGAACTTTGCTTCCGATGACTGGCACTGCCCAACCGCCGAAAACAATTTATTTGTTGGAGGCGCCTACAATGCCCGAATGGAAAGCAAAGACGGCAGCGCCGGTTTCAACTTTATAGCTGTTTACACCCAAGTGATAGAGCCCCAAATAATTGCCTACACCATGGCAGACGGCAGACAAGCAACTACTACCTTTGAAAATGACGAAGGAAAAACAAAGGTTACTACCACGTTTGATGCCGAAAGCGCTAACCCGATAGACTTACAAAAAGCCGGTTGGCAAGCAATTCTGAACAATTTTAAACAGTACGTAGAGCTATCGTCAATGCAAAAAATGCAATACCAAATTAGCATCAATGCTCCGGCAGAGCGGGTTTACCAAACCATGCTGGGTTTAAACAATAAAAATACCTACCGCCAATGGACAGCCGAGTTTAACCCCAATTCTACCTACAACGGCAGTTGGGAACAAGGCTCTAAAATACTTTTCACAGGAACCGATAATAATGGCGTGCGGGCAGGCATGATAGCCCGAATAGCCGAAAATATACCCAATAAGTTTGTTTCTATTCAGCACTACGGAATTGTGAGCGGAGAAATAGAAATTACCTCGGGCGAAGAAGTAGAAAAATGGGCAAACACCTTAGAAAACTACACCTTTACCCAAAATAACGGCGCTACCTTAGTAAGCATAGAGGTAGATGTTATTGGTCAATACCAAAACTATTTTAATACTGTTTGGCCCAAAGCTCTGCTAAAACTCAAACAGATAACCAAAGCCTTAGCTTAAACAATAAAAAAAACTAACATATCCTGCACACAAAGGGGTAATCATACTACAATGGGGTAAAATGATAGCTCATAAGTCCAAAACATGTTAGCTTTGCAACGGCAAACACAGAATAGGGCATGTTACAAGTTACACAATTGGGCATATTTACCGGACATAGGGCGGCTGTTTTTGCCTTAGCAGACGCAGCAGACCCCGGCAGTTTTTACAGCGCCGATGGCAACGGCTGGGTGGTAAAGTGGAACACCGCCACCCCCGATTTAGGGCAAGCCATTGCCCAAGTACCCTCTAATGTTTTTGCCTTGCAATACTTACCCCAAAACAACCTGCTGGCAGTGGGCAGTATGCAAGGTGCATTGTACTTTATAAACCTAAACCAAAACCGCGTTTTAGAGCCGCCCTTGCAATGGAGCAAATCGGTTTTTTGTATGCAAACCCAAGGCAGCCGGTTATATGTAGGCACCGGCATGGGCGAGTTGTGGGTTATAAACCTGCAAACACTTCAGCCCCACACCTTTACCACCATTTGTCAACACAGCATACGGAGTATGCACCTTCACCCGCGCCTGCCTTTAATGGCGCTGGGGTGCAGCAACCACCAGATTTACCTGCTGCATACCGAAACCGGCAAAATAGTACAAGAACTTGCCTATCACCAAAACTCGGTTTTTTCGGTTCGGTTTTCGCCCGATGGGAATTACCTTTTATCGGGTTCGCGCGATGCCTATCTGGCAGTTTGGCAAATTAACCCCAAGGGAGTTGCCGCCTTATTACACACCATTCCGGCACACTTGTTTACCATTAACAGCCTTACCTTTTTGCCGCCCGGCGCTTTGTTTGCCTCTGCCGCCCGAGATAAAACGGTAAAATTATGGCACGCCACCTCCTTTGATTTACTTAAAGTAATAGACAGCGCTAAACAGGAGTGGCAAGCACATAAAAACTCGGTAAACAGCCTTTTGTGGCTACCGCACAACAATCTGCTCCTTTCTGCCGGCGATGACCGACAAATTTTTGCTTGGCAAATTGAAGTTTAGGGTGTAAAAGATAGCGGTTTCCTAAAATACTTAAACCAACATCGGGCAAAACAGGGAACCTATCGCTCTGTTTGCCCGATATTGGTTTATCAATCCACCCATAGTTGCAGGGCAGTTATTTGCGGTACTTGGTTATTTCTTTTTAGTTCTTTTGGCAGCCGGTTTAGCTTTTTCGGCAGGCTGTTCGGCAGCAACGGTTTCTTCGGGGGTGGCAGCAACTTCGGGAGCTGCTTCGGTGGTTACAATAGCCGGCTCTTGCTCTTGTGTTTGAGGCATTGCAGAGGCAGGAGCGCCAAAACCTATGCCCTGAGCAGCATTTTTAATGTATAAGCCCCAAGTAAGGTTATCGGCGCCGGGTTTCCATGCTTGTGCGCGCTCTACCGCCATTTTTACCGAGTATTCCAGCACCCAGTCAAAGTTATCCTGCCCTACCGAGTTTACATCGGCATCGGGAGCGGGGTTGCAAAAGTCTATGGCATACGGAATACCACCTCTTACCGCCATTTCAACCGTATTAAAATCGTACCCAAGGTAATGGTTCAGTTTTAATACATAATCGTGTATGGTTTGCAGCAAGGCTTTATTGGCGCTTCCTCCATCTTTTACATAGCGGAGGTGGTGCGGATTGCGGGGTTCATACTGCATAATGCGCACATACTTACCACCCAAGCAGTAGCAACGGTAATACTCATCAAAAACAATTTCTTCTTGCAGCATCATAACCAACTGACCTGTTTGGTTGTAGATTTTGAAAAACTCACCGGCATCGTGAATCTTATACACACTTTTCCAGCCGCCACCCGAAAAGGGTTTCATATATGCCGGAAAACCAATGTGGTCAAAAATCTTCTCCCAACTCAACGGAAAAGCCAAATTGCGGAACGAGCTGTCTTGCGTATCGGGCGGATGCTGGTTAGAGGGCAATAGCACTGTTTTGGGCACAGGCACGCCGGTTTTTACCGCTAATGCGTTGTTAAAAAACTTTTCATCGGCGCTCCACCAAAAAGGGTTATTGATAACCGCCGTTCCTGATATGGCTGCGTTTTTGAGGTAGCCGCGGTAAAACGGCACATCTTGCGAAATTCGGTCAATAATAACGGCATATTCGGTAGGCTCACCCTGCGAAACCATGTCAATATTTACCGGCTCAGCCATTATATCGGCTAAACCAAGGTTATTAACCCGGTCAATAAATGCCCACGGAAAGGTGTTTTCCATGCCGAAAAGGATACCTATTTTTTTCATATCTCAGTGTTTGTTAAGTGTTGTAAAAGTAAAACGGTGTGTTATTTAATGAGTGAGAGGTAGTGCGGAAACATAACGCGCCAAATAGGCCAGTCGTGCTGTGCGCCGGGTCTGATATCTAACCAGTTATGAATGCCTTTTTTGCCCAGCATCTGTGCCATTTTAATGTTAGCATCAAGGCAAATATCGTACTCGCCGGTGCCCAATACTACAAACAAATCGGCATAATGCGGGTCATTGGCATTGGGTATAAAATCAATCGGGTTGTTAAAATAAACATTTTCATCATAGTAACCGTCTAAATGCGATTTAATGTCAAATGCGGCGCTCATGTTAAAAATGTACTTTACGCGGTCGGGGTGTCTAAAACCAAAATTGGTGGCATGGTAGCCGCCAAAACTACAACCTGCGGTAGCTACTCTGTGTACGCCGGTTTCGTAAGCAGCTCGGGGCACTAACTCGTGGTAGAGCATCATGTCATACCAAACATGATTTTTCACCCTTTCGGCGGGGTGAATTTTGCGGTTATACCAGCTTAGTTTATCAATTCCATCGGGGCAGTAAATTTTTATTAACCCATTGTCTAAAAACCACTGCACTGATTCTATGAGTTTAAAATCTTTGTTTTCAAAATAACTACCCATAGAAGTAGGAAACAAAATAACCGGGTAACCACGCTCGCCAAATACCAGCATTTCAATATCTTTGCTCAAATTGGGCGAGTACCATTTTATATACTGTTCTTTCACAAAAAAGAAGTTTAGGGGCTGTTAATAAACCGGAAGTTGCAGGTTTGGCGTTATATTTGCCGCCATTAAAATCGGGTGCAAAAGTAGAGCCTTTTAACCAAAATTTTATGCCTAACCCATGGATATTCACAAAGAAACTGCAACATATAGGGTAAACAAGGTTTTTAACCTTTGGTCGGAGGCTTTGCAACGGTATGTGGTGGTTGATTTTTTTGTGCCGCCCGATTTTGAATTACACCCTGCCTCTTTCCCGATTTTGGTACTAAACGACGGACAAGACAGCGAAACGGTTAAAATTTTGCACGCATTGAGGCAACTTGGCTCGCAAAAGCTCATTCATTTGCCCATAGTAATTGGCATATATGCCGGCAACCGAAAACAAGAATACGGCGTAGCATCGCAAGCCGACTATAAAAACAGAGGCAGTTTGGCGGGTACTTACACCCATTTTGTTATGCAGGAGCTGCTGCCTTATGCCCAAAAAAACTACCAAATAAACATCAATCACCCACTCAACTCCATTGCAGGTTATTCTTTGGGTGGGTTATCGGCTTTTGATATAGCATGGCATCATGCCCATGTTTTTAAGCAGGTGGGTGTTTTTTCGGGCGCTTTTTGGTGGCGAAGCGAGCCTGTGGAGGTAGAAAATCCCGATGAACACAGAATCATGCATCAGGTAATACGCAATAGCGCTGCCAAGCCCGATTTGCGGTGTTGGTTTCAGGCAGGTTTGCTTGATGAAACCGATGACCGAAATAACAACGGCATTATTGATGTTATTGACGACATTTTAGACCTCAGCGTAGCATTGGTTTACAAAGGCTTTAGGCCTTTTTACGATTTTACTTACCATGAAATGCCCGATGGCACACACGACCCGCCAACATGGGCAAGGGCAATGCCGCACTTTTTGCGTTGGGCTTTTGGTAAAAAGTAACCCGATGTTACAATGTTTACTGCTGCTGTAAAAAGGTAAGCAGTTTTTTTAAGGCAAGCGCTCGGTGGCTAATGGCATTTTTTACCGCTGCCGGCAACTGGGCAAAGGTTTGCTCATAGCCATCGGGTATAAAAACAGGGTCATAGCCAAAACCGCCATTGCCTTGTGGCGTAGTGGTTATGGTTCCGCGCGCTATCCCCTCAAACAAGTACTCTTGCCCGTTTAAAATTAAGGCAAATACGGTTCTGAACTGGGCGCTACGGTTAGGCTGCCCTTGTAGTTTTTGCAAAACAAGGTTTATATTATCTTGGGTATTTTTATGTTCACCGGCATATCGGGCAGTTTTTACACCCGGCTCGCCGTTTAGCACATCAATTTCTAAGCCGGTATCTTCGGCAAAACAGTTTACGTGGTATTGGCGGTAAATGGTGCGCGCTTTTTCAAGGGCGTTTTCTTCCAGCGTGTGGTGGGGTTCGGGTATATCGGCGGTAAACCCAATATCGTTTAAATTGCGCAATTGATAGCTGCTGCCCACTATGGCTTGCACTTCTTGCAGTTTATGGGTATTGTGCGTTACAAACAACAGTTTTGACATGGGATAGTTGTGGTTACAGAATAGTGAAACATGAAAAGTGAATATTCAGTAGCTGGTAATCGGCACTAACACACTCGTAATTCGTAAGTGGTTACTAAAAATAACAGTAACTACTTAGGTACTGTCTGCAATTCAAATTGATGGTGTTTTTGCAGACTAAATTGATGTGAGGTTAGCTTTACGGCAAAACCATAAAATAACGGTGCGCTGCACCTAACCAAAGGTTTTAGCGGCTATCCACTACCAAGATTTAGGTGCGCTGCACCTTGTAGGCAAAGGCTTTGCTACATCATATCGCTAAACGCAAACACAAATATGGCAATGAGCTAACCATTATGCTGAAAAGGTGCAGCGCACCAACCTATTGGTAGCAAGGAGGTAAACCGGTTTACAACAGGTGCAGCGCACTGAAATCTAACTACTTACAATTTTTAATTCATAACAGTAGAGGCACACGGCCGTGTGTCTCTACATTTTGCGCCTTTGCGAGAAACAAAATCGGAATGGAGTTGTAACTTAGAACTCATAACTTTTCGTTTTTCACTTTAAGAGCTACAACTTCAATTTATATTGGAGGGTAATATTGGCAGGAGCGTCCATGAGTCCGGGTCGGAGGGCATACTCTAAGTTAAAGATATTTTTACCAATGAGCGCCACGCTCGATTGGTCGTCTATACGGTAGGCAAGGCGTGCATCAGAAACCCAGATACCTCTATTGTTACGTTGCCTGAACTCTTCCAAACCTTGAATAAATACGTTAAAAACATCATCTATTCTATCCATAAAACTGTTATAGGAGCAGGTATAACCAATGGTAAAACGTTTAATATCGGTTTCGGCATCAATTCGGGCAGTGTTTCGAAATCGGTAGCGCAGTATGCTGTTTTGGAGCGAATCAACACCGCCAAGGCTTTGAAACAAGTTGCTGAGATACGGACCAATGCGCCTTTGTAAGGTATCCGATTCTAAATCGCCCGGATAATTAAAGGTATAACCGCCCCAAAGGCGCAGCGGCAGCCCGGCAATTTTACCATCGCCCGATGTAGAGAGTTCCCACCCTGCAATGCGGGTATTGCCGGTATTTTGCGTTTGGAAACCAATTTTGCCGTTTAGGTTGGTTAGTAAAAACTCGGTCATATTTTGGTATTCGGTCCAAAACAAAACAGCATCAACAGTGCCTTGCCAGTCGCCTATTTTAACTCCTTGTTTTAGTCCTATTTCGGCATTCCAGCCTTGTTCGGGCAGCAGTTGGGGGTTAGCAAAAATGTTGATAGTACCTTCCAAATCGGCATCTATAAATCGTTCTACCAAATTGGGCGACCGGTATCCTTGCCCAAAGGAGGCGCGCAGGTAGGTATTTTTGTTTACCTCATAGTTCATGCCCAACCTAAATACAATAGGTATATTTACCTGAAGCGTATCGAGCAAAATATCTACGGTATTGTTCTCGTACCGGGCACCACCCACAATACTAAGCCTGTTTATTTTTTGTTCTGCCTGTAGGTAGGCTGCCATGCCGTAGGTGTTAATAAACAGGTCTTTATTTTGGTAAAGCGAGCTAAATCCTCTAAAAAAATTGCCCACCAAGCCGCCGGTTACCACTAAGCCAAAATCGTAATTTTTCTGCACCTGATATTCGGCAAAAATGGTATTAGAGGTGGTGGTAGGCTCCATTCTTACATTGTAGCGCTCTACGCGGTAAAATCGGGTTTTAAGGCGGTGCGTAAGTCCATTATCAGTGAGGTAGTTTACGTAGGGGTCTATATTGATGAGTGAGTAACGGTCGTAATTTTCTCCGCCAAAGGCAAGGTAAGCTGCCGAATCGGCATTTTGCCACATAAACACGCGTCCAAATTTTTGGAGCATGGCATTGGCATTAATACCCATATTTAACCCTTCGAGCTTAGGATGGCGGTAGCGCGATTTAAAGTTGATACGCATTTGTTTAGTATCGCCCTCACGCTGGTAGCTTTCTAATATATTAGCGCCAATGCCGGTTACAAAATCCCATTGACCTTTTTTTTCCCGATGCGAGAAAAATAAGCCGGTAAAGTTGGGTTGTTCTCTTCCGCTCCACCATTTGGCTTTACTGTTTCGGGGGTTAAAGTACAAACCCTGAAACAGGGTAAATCGGGTTTCGGGTTTAGATTTGGCAAAACCGGTTCTTACGTTTATTACCCCGTTTAGGGCCGATGAGCCATAAACTACCGATGCTGCGCCTTTGAGTACTTCTACTTGCTCGGCATTTTCCATCGGTATAAAATCCCAGCGCACTTCGCCAAAATCGCCGGTAACAAGGGGCATATCGTCCACTAATACTTGCACGCGGGTGCCGGTTCCGTAGGCATAACCGCTGCCGCCCCGTATGGTAGCCTGCCCGTCAACCACATTTACGCCGGGCACTTTTGACACTGCCTCTGCTAAATCTCTTACATTGGTATTCTCAATTACATAATTTTTTATTACATCTATTGAAACTGTTTCTTCGGCAAGGCGTTTTTGGTACTGGCTGGCGCTAACCACCACTGCATCAAGGTCGGTTTTGCGCTCGCCAAGGGTTATGTTAATGACAACAGTAGCGTTTTCGGCAAGGGTTATGGGGCGTATTAGTTCTTTGTAGCCCACATAACTATAACGCAGGTTATGTTTGCCGGCAGGGAGGGTAAGGGTGTAGCGTCCTTCTATATCGGTAATGGCTCCTATGCTGTTTTGTCCGTTTTGCACACTTGCGCCAACAAGCGTTTCGCCGGTTTGCTCATCGGTTATAATGCCGGTAACGGTGGCTGTTTGTGCAAACATTAAAACAGGAAAACAAAGCGCCACCCACATAAGGTGTAGATATTGTAGCATAGCATTGTATATTAAAACGGTAAGTGTGGGGTGTAAAATTGGGTGGGTTATTTTATTTGTGCTGTTGCCGGATTAAAAGTTACCCCAACAATTCAGGAAAAAAACACAAAAAGCTAAAAACCTTAAAAATTGGCGCAAAGTTACTAAAAATTACCAACAGGAGCATGTTAAAAAAACGCCCCCAATTATGCAAGTGCATCACTTGTTGTAAGGTAGTACTTTTTTAGCGCCCACCAGGTTATATTGCCAATAACCGCCCCCAATAACGCTCCGCATATTACATCGGCAGGAAAATGTACGCCTACATATACCTGCGCATAGGCTACCATAGCCGCCCAAAAGAGCAAAACCGGTTTTAGCCATGCAAAATGTTGTTTAAACAAGTTGCCTACATATACGGCAATGCCAAAATGGTTGGTGGCGTGTGCCGATACAAAACTTTTACCACTACCGCAAGGCACCAGCAAACGAACAGTTTCTAATAGCTCGGGCGTTTTACATGGGCGCAGGCGCTGCACTATTTTTTTTATTACGCCGGCGCTAAGTTGGTCGCATAGCATAAAGGTAAGTAAAAAAAATGCCAGCACAAACAAGGTGGTACGGGGCGAAAAGTTAAACAGCAAAAAGGTTACAAAAAACAAGTATAAGGGCGACCAAAAATACTGGCTTCGCCACAGCGGCAGTAAAAAATCAAAAAAAGCGTTTTGCCCGATGCCGTTAATAAGGTAAAACAGCCAGGTATCTAACTGCAATAATTGTTGTAGCATGTTGTATTGAGGAATGGGTAAATGCTGTTACTTAACTGATTTTACATCAAATTGCATCACTTTTTCAAACTTGGGCTGAATGGGGTTGGTATCTTCGGCATCGGTGGTGCGCTTATATACGTTCACAAATTCGCCTTCGGCAGCGGCATAAAAAGTGGTAAGCATACCTGCCCAAAAACCCCAAGCGGCGGTTAGGGCAGTAGTGGGCACGGAGTACTGGGGCTGTGCAAAATCGGCAGGGTTTAAGGTTTGAAAATTACCTGCGGCTTTACCTGCTTTGTAGCGAATACCCTTGTAAAGGAGGTAAATACGTGCGTTAGGGGTGCCAATTTTATCTTCAACCACTTCAAACTCCCACGTAAAATCGGCAGGGTTCATTTTGTTATTGGGCAAAGTGGCATTGGCTGCTTGGTTACTGCTGTCGGGTGGAGCAGTTTGGGTAGCAGCGCCGGCATTGGGCTGTTCTGATGTTTGACACGAAACCAAAACCAAACACAAACACCCGATAACATACAATACCCGAGCTTTATAAGAGGCAGCAGCAATCATAAAAACGCATTTAAAGTGGGGTGAACACAACAGGCAGCGCCTATTTTCAGCACAAATTTAGCGCATTATTGTCATAAACTGCATACATCGGGCAAATTGCATGGTAAATGGTAGGGGTTAGTGGTTAGTTTTGTGCACTTGCCTGAAATAGCTTGCCCTAAAAAATCACTCGTAACTCATCACTCATAATTCATCTCTCATTCCGCACCCTGTTT
>DDVC01000061.1:3851-14117 GCA_002345145.1 Bacteroidetes bacterium UBA2322 | reverse complement strand
CCCTAATTTGTTACACACTCAACTTCACCTTTTCTTTGCGTATTTGATTGAAACAAAATCAGATTTGCGTGAAATAAAATCGGGCAAGGTTTTTAGGAAAGCACAACTAATAACTAATAACTCATAACTTCTCACTTTTCAGACGCACGGCTGTACGTTTCTAAATTTTCACTTTTCCCTCTTCACTTTTAACTCTCCCTTATGGAACATATTCAGCAATTTCAAGACCAAGAATTTAGCGGAAAAGCCGCATTAGGTCCGTTTTTAAAACGGTTATTTGGTTATGCCATCGGGCATAGGCGCGTATTTTGGGTATTTGTAGCATCGGTAGTATTAGTGGGCATAACCGATGCACTATTTCCCCTTATTTGGATGTATTTTTTAGACGATGCCATAACACCGGCGGTAAACCAATACTTACAGGCACAAAAACAAGGCATTAACCCATCGGTAACGTACAGTAAACTACTTTTTTATGTAGGGTTATTTTTTGCCAATTCTGTAGTGCAGGTTATAGGCGTTTACTTTTTTATTAAAAAAGCCGGTTTTATGGAAGAAACGGTAATGTATCAACTGCGCAAACAAATGTTTGCCCGATTACAGGAGCTGTCTTTTTCATTTTACGACAAACAGGCAAGCGGCTGGCTTTTATCCCGAATAACCTCCGATGCCCAACGCGTTACCGAACTCATTTCGTGGGGTTTTTTAGAGGTAGTTTGGGGCATTACCATGATTATTGCCTGCATGGGCGCTATGTTTTTTTACAACTGGCAATTAGCGCTGATTGTGTTGGTTTCGTTGCCTGTTTTGTTTGTGGTATCTATAAAAATACGGATGCTTATTTTAGACTACTCGCGCAAAGCCCGCAAATTAAACAGCGAACTAACCGCCAATTACGCAGAACACATTAACGGTATTGAGGTAAATAAAATTACCACCCAAGAAGACCGCGTAAGCAAGGAGTTTACCGATGTGAGCAACAAAATGCGCAATGCCTCTTACAAAGCTGCTTACTATACCGCCATGTATTACCCAATGGTGGTACTGATAGGTTCAACAGCGGCAGCGGCTGTTTTGCTGGTAGGAGCTAAAATGGCTTTGGCAGTGCCTGTTGGCATTACCATAGGCACACTTTCGGCATTTTTTAACTATGCTACCTTTATCTTTTTCCCTATCATGGATATTTCGCGCTTTTACGCTTTGGCACAGGGCAGCCTTTCTGCCGGCGAGCGCATTTTTTCGTTGATAGACGAAAAACCCACCATTCAAGACCAACCCAATGCCGGCGCTTTTCCCGAAATAAAGGGCGAAATTGTGTTTAACAACGTGGGTTTTTATTACCACCCCGATAAACCGGTGCTGCAAAATCTGCATTTGCACATTAAAGCAGGTCAATCTATTGCCTTAGTGGGTCCTACCGGACATGGTAAAAGCACTATTGCCAACCTTATTTGCCGTTTTTACGAGCCCACTTCCGGCGTTATTTACATAGACGGCTTAGATTATACCGCCCAAACCCAGCAAAGCCTGCACAGCCAACTGGGGGTGGTGCTGCAAACACCCCACTTGTTTGAGGGTACTGTGCGCGATAACGTTAGGTATGCCCGCCCCAATGCTACCGATGAAACAGTTATTAACGCCCTAATGCTGGTAGGGGGTGAAGCCTTTACCTCCCGACTTGATGAAAAGGTAGAAAGCAGTGGCGACAACCTTTCTATGGGTGAGCGGCAAATTATTTCTTTTGCCCGCGCACTCATTACCAATCCTCGCATACTTATTATGGACGAGGCTACCTCATCGGTTGATACACTTACCGAAGCCCGCATTCAAAGCGGCATTGAACACATGATTAAAGGACGTACCTCAGTCATCATTGCTCACCGCCTTTCTACCATTAAACACTGCGACCGAATTTTGGTTATCCAAAACGGAACGATTACCGAAGACGGCAACCATACCCAACTAATGAAGCAGCGGGGGCATTACTACCGCCTTTATACCAAACAGCTTAAAAAAGAAATTGCCACCCAACACTGGCAAGAACAAGCCGAAGAGGAGGAAGTGATAGGGTAGTGGTTAGTTATTAGTTATTAGTTTTGGTGTTGAGTAGTTGGTAATGGGCAGAGCTGATTTGTTCTGTTCTACACGCTATTTTCTAAAAAAAAACAGGTATTAAAACCCTAAAAATGACCCCAAAACCTTGAAAAACAGACAATAAAAACTCCCCCTTCTTTGATGTTGGGCTGAGGGGAGTTTTTATTGGTTAGTGGACAGCTTCACCCTTCACTATTTACTTTTCACAGTACAGCCGCCCAGACGTGCTTCTCTACACTATTTACTATTCACTTTTAATGCTTCACTTTCAAAGAAAAGGGTAAATTTGTGCCATGAAAAAGATGTTGTTTTTATGTTTTACCCTTTTGCTTGTAAACAAAGCAGCAGCACAGCCCCCGGCGGTATATGACGCACAGTTTGGCAATCCGCAAGCTATTTGCTCATTGGGGCAATTTTGTGCAACCCTTCAACTAAAAGCAGCATCGGGACAACCCGATTTTGCCATCGGTTCGCACACGTTGTTTTTCAGCTACAATAAAAACGTAATAAACAATCCGGTTTACACCTCTATCCATTTTAACAATACCGATTCATGCGCTTTGGGAGGATTTTTTGCCCCTTATTTTGCCCCCAGTTGGGCTTATGACCCCAACACCGGCGAGTTTAACCTCACTACCAACATGCTTTTGAGCAATCAGGGTTGCCCATTGCTTACCCAAACCAACTGGACAGATGTAGGTACTGTTTGTTTTCAAATAGTGGGCATGGGTAATGTAAACTTGCAATATAACCCCACACTTACCCTGCTAAACTTAAACGACAACACACCCGAACACGTGCAGGGCGCACTGTTTCCGCTCAGTTTAACTTTAGATTGCCCCCCAATAATTGATTCCGATGCCGATGGATTAACCGATGCCGAAGAAGAAGCCATAGGCACCAGCCCCATTTTGCCCGATACAGACGGCGATGGTCTTACCGATGGACAGGAGGTAAACATCTATGGCACTAACCCCCTTAGTTTTGATACCGATGAAGACGGTATTGCCGACCCCGATGAGCTGTTGGTGCATTTTACCAACCCCCTTAACCCCGATACCGATAATGACGGACTTACCGACTGGCAGGAGTTGTTTGAATACAATACCAACCCCACCTTGCCCGATACAGACAATGACGGCTTAACAGACGGCGAAGAGGTAAACCAACACCAAACCAACCCCCTTAACCCCGATACCGATGCCGATACCTTAACCGATGGCGCAGAAGTATATCTGGGCTCAAACCCCCTTAACCCCGATACCGATGCCGACTCAGTGCCCGATGCCATAGAAGCCCCCAATGCACAACCTATTGACACAGACAACGACGGCATTTTGGATATTTTAGATACCGATGATGATAATGATACCATTCCTACCATATTAGAAGACATAAACCAAAACGCCAACCCCACCGATGACGATACCAACCAAAACGGCATACCCAACTACTTAGATAACGATGATGACGGAGACGGCATTTTAACCCAATACGAAGACGCCAACAACAACGGTAACCTTTTTGACGATGACGATGACGGCGATGGTATCCCTGATTTTTTAGACCCCGATGCGGTAAACATTCCCAATGCAACTGCCCCACACATAGTTCAGTTGGTAGTATTTCCCAATCCTGCCACGCAGTCTGTATTCATTGCGCTGCCCCTATCACTTGCCACGCAAACCGGTTTAACCCTCCAAATTGCCGAAACATCGGGCAAAACCGTTTGGAGCGCCCCCGTTACCCCCAATAACCAACCACATCTACACTGCCCTACCGATAAACTTGCATCGGGCATTTACACCCTTTACCTCTACCAAAACAACCTGCTACTCGGAAGGGGTAAATTTGTGAAAGAGTAAAACCCACTTTCTTTTTATCATGCCCAACCTCACCGCATACCACCAAATCCTGCAACAGTTAGCTCCCTGCCAAGCCACGCTGGTAGCTGTAAGCAAAAATCATACAGCAGCAGAGCTGTTACCCCTCTACCATGCCGGACAACGCATTTTTGGCGAAAACAAAGTGCAGGAACTACTATCCAAACAACCCCAAATGCCGCCCGATGTGCAGTGGCATCTCATAGGGCATTTGCAAACCAACAAGGTTAAATACATTGCACCATTTATAGCGCTCATTCACTCCATAGACAGTTTTAAACTCCTCCAAACCGTAAACAAAGAAGCCGGTAAATGCAACAGGGTTATCAACTGCTTGCTGCAAGTACACATAGCACAGGAGGAAACAAAATTTGGGTTTGATATTGCCGAATTGCACCAATGTATAGCGCAAATGCAGCAAAATCCGCTACCTCACGTAAACCTCAACGGGTTAATGGGTATGGCATCGTTTACCAACAACACAGAGCAGGTAAAAACCGAATTTATCACCTTAGCTACCCTTTTTAACACAATAAAACAAACCCATTTAAACCTGCTGCCAAATTTTACCGTTCTTAGCATGGGCATGTCGGCAGATTATCCTATTGCTTTGCAATGCGGCAGCAATATGGTACGCATAGGCAGCCTTTTGTTTTAACTATTACACTCATTCACCTTTTATTTACCTGTATGAAACCAATTTACACCATTGTACTCACCGCCTTTTTAGGCTTTTTAGGCGCTTGCAACAGCGAAGAAACCACACAAACCAACAACCAAAACACACCGGCTGCCAACACAGCGCAAAACAATGCCGGTAGTAAAAACACGCCTTCTTCTGTGCAGGCAGAATCATCACTGATTAACTGGCTCACCATGGAAGAAATGGAAGAAAAAATGAAATCAGAGCCCCGAAAAGTAGTCATAGACCTTTACACCGACTGGTGCGGCTGGTGCAAAAAAATGGATAAAGCCACTTTTCAGCACCCCGATGTGGCAGCCTACATCAACAAGAATTTTTATGCAGTTAAATTAGATGCCGAAACAAAAGAAACCCTCAGTTTCAGAGGGCAAAAATGGGAGTTTATGCCCAACCCAAACGGACGCAAAGGCACTAATAAATTGGCTGCGGTTATTATTTTGGGTAATAGCCCCACCGGCAGAATTGGTTACCCCACTATTGCCTTTTTAGACGAAAACCTAAACCGCATAGATGCCTACCCGGGTTACAGAGGTCCCGATAAGTTTGAAGGACTAATGAAATTTATCAGCGAAAATCACTACAAAACACAGCAGTTAGAACAGTTTTTGCAAAAATTTACCCCCACCATTCCCGGATAATAACGCTGCACAACACTTTTGTTTTTGCGGCAAAACCAAATCTAACAACCTAATACAATCCACTTCAAGGTTTTTCTGCGAAGTGGATTGTTTTGTTATTCACAAGCGCTACATGAAAAATTACCTCGCATTGCTAAGAGGCATCAACGTAAGTGGGCAAAAAATGATAAAAATGCCGGCGTTGGCAGCCATGTTTACCCAATTGGGCTTTACCGATGTTGCCACCTATATACAGAGTGGTAATGTATTGTTTAACAGCCATGTTCCCGATACCAACGCCATTAACAACAGCATAAAATCGGCAATTTTAGATAGATTTGGCTTCGATGTAGAAATCATAACCCTTACTTCCCACCTGTTGGCACAGGCAATTGCCCAAAACCCATTCATAAAATCAGGTAATACGAATACCGAAAAAATGTACCTTACCTTTTTAAAGGAAACGCCCAACCCTGATTTGGCAGAAAAACTGCTGCAAACCAATTATCTGCCCGAAGAAATACAAATCATAAACCGTTGGGTCTATTTTTACTCACCCGAAAGCTATGGCAGAGCCAAGCTGAACAACAATTTTATTGAATCAAAACTCAAAACCGCCGCCACCACCCGAAACTGGAAAACAATACTCACATTGCAAACTCTGTTAGCTTAACTATTGCGCATGAACCAACAATCAGAAACCATCTTTCACAACCAACACCGGTTTCAAGACTATATAGGCGAGTTTGTATATGGCGGCATAGATGGCTCCGTTACCACCTTTGCTGTTGTTGCCGGCTCGGTAGGAGCTAATTTAGATGTATCGGTCATCATCATTTTAGGTTTTGCCAATTTAATAGCCGATGGCTTTTCTATGTCGGTAGGCAGTTATTTATCTAAGCGTTCTGAGGCAGACAACTACGAAAAACACCGCCGCCGCGAGGAATGGGAAATAGAAAACATGCCCGAAACGGAAAAAGAAGAAATACGGCAGATTTACCGCCAAAAAGGGTTTGATGGTGAAATGCTGGAACAAATTGTAACCGTTATCACAGCAGATAAAGCCCGATGGATAGATACCATGATGAAAGACGAGTTAGAAATGGTAAAAGAAACCAAATCGCCTCTGCGCATGGCATTGGTTACTTATGCCTCATTTATTGGCATAGGGCTTATTCCGCTTTTGGCTTATGTGTTTAAAGATATACTTTCGCTCCAGCAGAACGTTTTATTTGTGGTTTCAAGTGTCGCTACTATGTTTGCATTTGGAGTAATAGGTTACTTCAAAACCTACGTAACCCAAACCACCGCATGGAAAGGCATTGCCGAAACCATGTTTTTGGGTGGAGCTGCTGCCGCTCTTTCTTATGTTGTGGGCAATTGGTTAGAAAAATTGTTTTAACCCGGTATGCAGCAGTTGGTAGTTAGTACTATTATACTATTTGGCAGGCTACAAAGCAATCTTTTGGGCAAAGGCAAGTATGTGTCCATCTAAATCAGCAAAATAACAAACGGCATCACCCCAATTTCTTGTTTCAATCGGGCTAATGAGTTTTGCGCCGCTTTTTAATGCCATATAAAATTCAAATTGTATATCTTCCACATAAAGGTAAAGCTCGCATCGGGGTATGCCATTGCCTGTGTTGGGGTGTGGGGTTTTGTCGGATAAAATTTTTGCTATGCCATTATTGGGCATCAACCCCAATTTGCAGTTAGGGCAAATAACAAACTCTGTCATTCCCGGCACATGCAAATCGGGGTTTTTGCGAAAAATTTTTGTGTAAAAATCAGCGCTTGCTTGCTGGTCTTTTACATACAGAATTATTTCTGTTAATTTTATGTGTTGCATAAGCAATTCATATGCTTAATAACGTATCGGGTTTACCCCAATTCGGGTGCTGTTTTGGCGGTAAAAGTCAAAATCGGAATTATTAACCGTTCCGTCAAAATTCACATCGCCATCGCTATATTGATTGGTTGTGGCATTTTGAAGGTAAAAATAGTTGTAATCTTGTACGGTAATAACGCCGTTTGCATCAAAATCGCCGGCGCAAAGGGCAAATTTACCCAAACCCACTTGTACCAATTGCCTTGCATTAGAAACCGCGCTTTCTGAGGCGCTAAAATCGAAAGTAGTAGCATTGGGCAGGGCTATGGGGTTTGCACTCATAACCGATACATGGTTTCGGTGTTTGAGCGATATGTAGTAACTGCCGCCCGATGTTATGCCGCTAAATGTTACGCCGGTACTGCTGCCGGTGGCATCGCGCAGGGTTCCGTTACTTAGCAATAAAGCAGCTTTTTGTGCAACTATGGTATTGGGGTTTGTGGAGCTTCGCAGTTCAACCAACACCCAATCAACCGTAGTAGCGGGAAACTGGGCAGGGTGAACAAACAATTCTGCGCCTGCATAATTCCATGGCGAACGATTAAAAGGTTGTGCCAGTGGAATTAAACCCGATGAGCTTAGGTTGCCGGTCATAGCGCTGAGCAACGGCTGGTAAGGACCTTGCAACAACGCTTTAATTTTTACCTCTACCGAAGGCACCAATGTAGCGGCTACGGCTATATTATCGAGGTACAGGTAGTTGCCATAACCACTCACGTTTACAAAATTGATGCGTATAACCTTGCCACTGTATGCCGATAAATTAATGGTTTCGTTTCGCCATTGGCTACAGCCCGATGGCGTAAAGGCAGAAGTAGTAGCCGGTGCGGTGGCAAGTGTAGTACCGGCTTTGTTGTAAACCTCTGTGCCGGTAGCGCTACATTCGTCAATCAGTACTTTAAGCCGGTCAAAATAGGTAGTGTTATAGGGTGCATAGGCTACACTAAATGTAAGGGTTGCATTGGTATAGTTGGTTAGGTCAACGTTTACACTTACAATATCGGTAGTGCCGGTGGTACTGTTATTAAAGTTATTGATGCGTAGGCTGCTGCCGTGGCAGGGAACACTGTTTTGCAGCGTCCAGGCGTAAGCATCGCTGTTGGTATTGGTAATGGTAAAAGCAGCAGGAATGCCACCGCTAAAGTTTTCGGTGAAAGGGGCAATGCCTGTAAACCCTTGTACGGTAATGGCATTGGTCATAGTATAGGAGTTACTACCTACGGGGTTGGTAGCAGTAAGCGAAACATTAAAAGTGCCGGCATTGGGGTAAAAAACTATCGGGTTAGGGCTGGTAGAAGTAGCCGGAAACCCGCCCGGAAATGTCCAAACCCTACCGGTAACACCCGGGGTAGAGGTATCGGTAAATTGTACAGTTTGACCCGGGCATATTTGGGTAGCGCCATTCACATTAAAGCTAACGGTGGGTGCGGCGGTAATTTGCAACACTTTATAGTTATACATACCTTGTGGGGCGGTAATAGGTCGCACTTGGGTTTTACCTGAGTTGGCAGTAGCCTGAATATAATAGGTAACGGTAGCGCCGGCGGGTTGAGCGGGTATAGTTGCCGTCCATATATTGTTTGCAGGGTCGGTAAGGGTCATCGGAATGGTATAGGGCGTGGGCGGGTCGGTAACACTGGTACTCCAGTAAAGCGTAGCCGAGCTAATGCCGCTTTGGTGCTGAATACGTGCAATAACCGTTTGCGGTTCAGCAAAATAGGTATCCCTAATTCGGGGGTGCGCTATCAGCAGCGGGTCATCAGTATAAACCAATTTGGTAATGCAGTGCAGCGCACCCGATGCCGTAATGATATTGGTACAGTTAATGCCTACCACATTGTAGCCGGGCAGGTTATCGCGGTAAATGCGCAGGGCTGTTGTATCATACTGCTCGGTGTAGGTAGGCACTAATATGGTTTTGTTAATAAAAATGGAGTTGGCATAAGTGCGGTAATCGCCGCCACTGCTTGGCCAATTGCCGCTTGCACTGGGCGGCATAGGCACATAAACCACCTTATATTGGTTGCCAAATGCGGTAGGAAAGTTATTGACTACATAATTTATATTAGAGGCAATCTGCGGACCATCGGAAACGCCCGGCGGGTACTGCCCTACTAATAGTGTTTCTTCGTCTATCAGTTTCATGTGCATATCTATGTGGTGAATACCGTCAAAAGGCAGGGTGGGCATTTTTATGTATCGGTTAATGCCCATGAATTGTTGCATTACATTGTCTATTTGCGCTTCGGTTTTACCCGGGTTTTCTTCCAAGACTAAATTAGAAGAAAAGCCGGTACCTAACCCATCACTCATAAAATTGCCGCCGGTATGCACAATATCGTAAGGCGGCTGGGTCATTTCGTACATGGTAACACCGGCTTGGTTGGCAATAACCTGTGGCACTACATCGTCTAAGGGGCGTGGGCGGTTATAAATCCAGTCGTTAATAATCAGTTCCTGCACATCATTCAGGTAGCCGGCTTCGGGTCCGTAGTCTCTTATCCACACACTATTGAAAGGGGCGGTAATAAACACAATGCTGTCATCTACCGTAACCCCGCCCGCAGTAAGGTAATTAGATACAGTGGTCGGGTTGCTGCAAACAATATACACCGTACATTCTTCTTTGGCATAGCGCACTATTTCGCGCAGGATAGATTGGTAAGAAGTCCAGGTAATACAGAGGGCTTGCGCTTCTTCCCACTCAGCGGCAGTGCGCACGGGTAGGGTAGGAGGGGTGGTAATGCCCGCTCTGCTTTGGCTGTTTCTGATTTGTTCCAAATACTGCGGCATCAGCTCGCGCTCATGCGGAGCTAAACCTTTGGGCAGGGTGCCATGTTGCTGTGCGTATATAAATAAGGTGCCGAGTATGAGGAGCAGACCGGCATGTAAAAGGTATTTCATGTGCTAACTTTTTAAAATGATTGTAAAGTTACGCATTGTTTGGTTATTGGGTACAATTTACCCCAATTTGGCGTTTAATTTTTGTATCTACTTAGGTGCTTGCCCACCATGCAAGTTCATTGTGTAGTTGCAGGCTAATTGCTAAGAGTTCCGGCGGGTGTGACCCAAGTTTGATGT
>DDVC01000061.1:0-3462 GCA_002345145.1 Bacteroidetes bacterium UBA2322 | reverse complement strand
CATCAAACCGAGGCTGCACCCGTTCCGGCAGCAATTAGCACACGGATAACACGGATGCGGCTGATTTGCACAGATTTTTTAAAAATAAAGGTGCAAGTAGTGAAAAGTGAATAACGATGAGTGTTGGTACCTGCTACCAATTAACCACTAACCACTAACCACTAACCACTTACTAACATCCGTTTAATCCGCGTTATCTGTGTGCTTTTTTGCTTAAAACAGGGGTAATCACCTCAATTTGTACATCAAACCGGGACTGTCCCCGTGGAATTTGGGTGAACGTTCCTAAATATAAATGGTCATTCAGCCTATCGGGTATAACATTTGTTGGTTATGCTCGTTATTACCTAAACCCAATTGTAAACCATCGGTTATGATGAAACAAATCTTTTTAGCATTTATTGTTTTTGTGTTTTTTGTAAATGATTACAAATTTTACGGACAAACAACAGTATTGCCCGAAGTACAAAACCTGAAAACACAATTTCCCGACAGTAAACAGGTAATGTTGGAAAAAAGCGAACACTTAAACATTGCTTACCAAGCCGGCGAGTGGGATATTTGGAGTAAAATAAATGAAAAAACCATATATCTCAGCAACCAACAACGCTATGCACAGCAATCGGTTTACCTGTCGGGATTTGATGAAATTACCCAACTCGAAGCCAAAACCTTAGTGCCGGTAAAAAAGGGTAAAAAAACTGAGTACCAGGAGTTTCCGGTAGAAAAGATAGAAACCAAAGACGTAATGATGGGCAATATCTTTTATTCCGATTACAAAGAAAAAAAGTTCAGCTTTCCGGCATTGCAAGAAGGCGCTACTACCCATTTAACTTATGTTCAAAAAACAAAAG
Source organism: Bacteroidetes bacterium UBA2322 (assembly GCA_002345145.1). Lineage (GTDB taxonomy): Bacteria > Bacteroidota > Bacteroidia > Chitinophagales > UBA2359 > UBA2359. Next base: position 2,608 of record DDVC01000061.1, on the reverse strand, counting down.
AGCCGCATTTTTTAAGCGCCTATTATTTTAGCAATTACGGTACGCCGGTGGTTTCATCGGTTTACAGTGTCAGTTTTCCCCAAAACATAGAGGTATCTTATGTTATGCTGGGTGAAAACACTGATAAAATCAAATTTGAAAAGACCCAAGCAAATGGCATTTTTACCTATACCTGGAGCGCAAATAATATTGAGCAGCCACTTCCCGAAGATAATAGCCCCAGCCGCAGTTATTATGCGCCGCATGTGGTGGTGTATATAGGTAAACTTACAACCGACAACCAAGAACAAAGAATTTTGGGCAATACTGCCGATTTGTATAAATGGTATTACTCTCTGATACAACACATTAACCAACAGCCCGATGAAAATATAATCCAATTGGTTAATCAACTTACCGCCACTGCCCTCACCGATACCGAAAAAGTGCGCAACATTTACCTTTGGGTGCAGCAAAATATAAAATACGTTGCTTTTGAAGACGGTTTGGGCGGATTTGTGCCGCGTGAGGCTTCCGATGTTTTTGCAAAAAAATACGGCGATTGCAAAGATATGTCGAGTATTTTGGTGAAAATGCTCCATGCAGCCGGATTGCCCGGTTACTACACTTGGATAGGTTCAAGAGATAAGCCTTACTCTTACAAACAAGTGCCTACACCGGTTGTAGATAACCACATGATAGCCACTACTAAACTAAATGGCGAATGGGTGTTTTTAGATGCTACCGGAGAGTATCAGCCCTTTGGGCTGCCTACTTCTATGATTCAGGGTAAAGAAGCTATGATTGGCATTGATAATAACCACTTTGAAATAGTGGTTGTGCCCCAAGCGCCGCCAAGTTACAGCGCCGAAACAGAAAACCTTACTTTTACTATCAATAACCGCAGCATTACCGGCTCCGGCAAAATAGCATACACCGGTTACAAAAAAGTATTTGCCAATTACGACAAGTTAAAAGCCGATGCAGCCGGTAAATCAAACCGATTTTATATTGAATACCTGCGCAAAGGCAGCAATAAATTTGAACCCCAAAACGTGCAGGCTACCAGTTTTAAAGACAATAACCTGCCACAACTTACTATACATTACGATTTTACCGTGCCCGATTATGTAACTCAAACCAATAACCGGCTCTACGTTAACTTACACCTTAACCAAAAATACCGGCAATCTGCCATTGATATTAAAGAGCGCAAGTTAGATAAAACCGTAGAGTACCAATACACCGAAAACTTTACCTACACGCTCCTTATTCCCGATGGTTACAAGGTAGAGTATTTGCCCCCTGCCATGCAATATGCCGACGAGGAATTTGGTTTTACTGCCAACTACACTCAAAATCAAAACAGCGTTTCGCTAAACCTAAATTTGTACATAAACCACCTCCTGCTTAAACGCAACCGTTTTGAAGAATGGAATAAGTTTATTGATGCCCTCAATGAAGCCTATCAGGAGGTGGTTGTATTGGTAAAAGACAATTAATATGCCATGTAATCTTAATTAGCAGTTGCTGAGGAAAGCGCAGAAATGGCTATCCACTACTTCCTTTTAAGACCAAACTGTTTGAGCAGTATATTCTCAAAGGTACTTTCGGGCAGCAGCCTTTGTATGAGTGGCAGCAATTTAACCTCCTTCCCTGCCACATAGCGCGGACTGGGGTTGGGCGTAGTTAGGGCATAAATAATTACTGCTGCAATGGTTTGAGGCGAGTTGGCATCTTTTATTTGCTCAACCAAACTCTTATCGGCAGGCTTTAGTGCTGCTTCGTAGCGCCGGCGTATGGCAGGCGATTGTTTTTCCCAACCTTTCTGCAAATTTTCGGCAGCATTATCAGTCATAGGGGTGCGCACAGCGCCGGGTTCAATAGCCGTGGCATACATGCCAAACGGGGCAAGCTCCATGCGAAGGGTTTTGGTAAATGCTTCAATGGCGGCTTTGGTCATCATATAAGCGCCTGCGCCCGGCACCGGCACCCGTACCGCCCCCGACGACATGTTTACAATACGGGCATTACCATAACGGTGCAATAGTGGTAAAAAACACTGAGTTACGCGCATAGTGCCAAACACGTTAATATCAAACAAACGCCTAACCTCTTCCATATTTACGCCCTCTATAACTCCGGTACCTATATTTGCTACCCCTGCATTATTAATGAGTGCGCCCAACCCATCGCTGCCGGTAAGTTGTTCAATAAGTATAACAGCCTCCAAAATAGTTTTATCATCAGTAAGGTCGAGCGTAACTATGGTTAGTTTTTCTGATGTACCTTTGGTCAGTTCTGCTGTTGATTGGTTGGGCAATACACCGGCAAATACATACCAGCCCTGTTGGTCTAATAACTGAGCCGTTACCATGCCAATGCCTGTGGCAGCGCCGGTAATTAAAACTGTTTTTTGTTTCATGCAGTGGTTTTGTTTGTGTTATAAATTGCCCCAAAGTAAAGTGTTTTTCAATTACTTTGCTAAAAAATGCCCCTAAATTGACTTTTGTCATTTAAAAATAGCCCAGCACGTATTACCTTAGAGCCCGAATTTAAAATTTAACCCTCAAATTTTTTCCCGATGAGCGAGAAACATATTTTTATGAAGGATTTGCACTTTGAACAC
>DDVC01000095.1:864-9274 GCA_002345145.1 Bacteroidetes bacterium UBA2322 | reverse complement strand
CCACAGGCAGTATTTCTTCAAACAGTTTTCCGTTTATGTATGGAAAATCGGCAAGTTGTTCATCTAAATTTTTAAATCGGTTTTCTTTGGGTGTGTTCAGCGACTGAAACAGTTCTTGGAGTTTAGCGGCAAGGTCGCTGCCATCGGTATTGGTGCGTTGTTCTATGTAATCCTGAAATTGTTGTTTGTTGAAAATGGTGGTGTCTTCGGCAAATAGGCAAAACAGAATACGCACGAGGTAAACCTCTAATGGGTGTCCGGTATAGCCTATTTCTTCCAACCTATCGTGGAGTTTACCCATCAACTCGGCTGCTTTTATGTTTGCAGGGTCTTGCTCCTTGTAAACTTTTTTTTGGTAGCCAATTAAGTAGCCAAAATGCTGCACGTTGTTTACCAAGTCGGCAAGTTTAAAATCAACTGTTTTATTTTCTTCAAGGTCATAAAGCCTAAAGTTTTCAAAGTCAGCAATCAGTATAAATTTGGGGAGTTCGTGTTCTTTAAGTCCATACGTATAGTCAATGGCTTGCGAGTAGGCTTTGTCAAGATTTTTACCCCTACTTTTCATTTCTATTAAAATTGTTCCTTTCCAGAGCAGGTCAATGTAACCATCTTTGTCGTCTAATTTTTTCACTCTATGCTCAAAAGTAGAAACGCGTTTGCTGCTAATGCCAAACACATTAAAAAACTCCACTAAAAATGGTTTTGCATCGGCTTGTTCGTTTAAAGTGTTTGCCCATTCTTTTGAGAATTGTAATGCTCGGTCTTTTATTTCGTTCCAGCTTAAAGTCATGTTTTTGGGTGTTATTGGTCGTTTTACGGGGGCAATAAATTTGTTAATTAAATAATCTCTCCCCTGTTATCTAATTTTCGGTATTCGTAAGATTCTTTAATGCTACCGGTAACTACTTCTACCTTTTCGCCATTGCTAAGTCGTTCGTCTTTTTTACCCGGGTTATCTAAGGGCATACCGGCTAAAAACATGTATTCGTTTTGGGTTTTGGCGCTAACCAAAATATGGCTGCAACGGCTGCCTGCTATAAACATTACGCTGCCCACCATTATTTTTTCGGGTTTGTAGGGTATTAGCCATCGGTTAAAAAACGAACCCGGCAATGGGTAGCTTTTGGGTTTATTTTTGATTACATTGGTTACGCGGGTATAAATAATTTCGCTGCCCAAACAAAACCGAGGTTTAATAATAATGCCTCTTATATACCACAATAACAGCAAAATTACTAACAAGGCAATTATCAAAGCGCCGCATTTAGCCCAAAAGGTATCGTCTTGTACGGTTACGGCTACGGTGAGTTTGTTATTGGTATCGGTTTTAATGGAAGGCGATTTGCTCCTAAGTTCAAACTGTAAGTTATCAGAACCGGTGGGTGTAAAACAGGCGCAAATTCGGGTAGTAGGTTTTATGGTAAAAGAGCCATCGGGGTTTTTATCTACACGCAGTTTCAGCCTGCTATCGTTTAACTGAATAATTTCTAACTGTTTTAGTTCGGCAGGGGTAGGAGTACGCAGCAAGCCGTTATCTTGCTGAATTTTAGGCGTTACCGTAACCGAAGGTGCATAGGCAAGTTGGGTTACCTTAGCGGTGAGGGTGGTAATACCGCCCTTAGCATCAAAAACCGCTTTGGGGATAACACATTTTTCTTTTTCTATGGTATATATATTACTGAGAAGGTTAAAATAGCCGGTAAACTCTGCCGAAACAGAAAGGGTAATTTTACTGCCGGTCATGGGTATTTTGGCGGTAAATTTACCGGTAGCGGGGTCAAACTGCAAGGTTGTTTTTTGTGCATTGGTTTCATTTATACAGTTCACCTTACACTTTTTAAGCACATCGTTTGAGAGTGGTTTACCGTTGTCATCGGTAAGGGTGGCTGTAAGTAGAACATGTTGTGCGGTATCGCATATTTTATATACGGAGCTTTGCTGCTGCTGTGTACCGCCTATGAGTTCGGTACTGAGTTTTACCGCCGCCTCCGGAAAAAACTTGGTGCGTTGAAAATTAGGCGAGGCGTTAAAGTTGATGCTTACCTCGCCCAAAGGAATAACCCCTATGCCCGATGGCTCTAAATGCGTAACATTGCCCGACATACCGTAAGTACCTTTTGATTTTTGGGCATTATAACTTTTGTCTATTGATAGCGATTTTCCGCCTGCCGTTGCGCCGGTTATAGCCGGTAATTTACCCGATGTTTGGGAGGTTTGCTGCTGCAATACCACCACCCTCCGCAGTGGAACAGGTGAGGTAAATTTGGCTGTGTTGCCTTGCTGCTGTACGGTTATGCCGTTTGAAAAAGTCATCACCCCGCTTGCAATCTGTTCCATGGTGTTTACCACATCGGTAAAATTGCCTTTTGTACGCAGGGTTTTGGTTGTGGGGGCTTTTGCGTCTAAAAAGGTATCTAACACATTAGCCTTAGCATTTACGTTTAAAAAAATGATTCGGGCGCCGGCTTGGGTAACTAATTGCTGCAAGTCATTGGGGTAACTGAGTTCAAAACCCTGCTCTGTTATTTCGCCGTCAGATAAAATGATGAGCCATTTTAGTGGTTTGTTGCTTTTACGCAGTTGTTGGGCGGCATTGGCTATGGCGGTAAAAGGGGTAGTTCTTTCTAAACAGTTATAGGTGTTTGAAATTTGTTTAATAGCATCGTTTTTTGAAAACAAATTGATGGGTGTGCCATTTGGCGGCTGCATTTTAAAAACAGACAGTTCATCTTGTTGGTGTAGCAGCCCTACCAATACCTGCATGGCATAGTTAATACCTTCGCATTGCCCGTACTCGGTCATACTGCTCGAATTATCGTACACCACCGCTACCGACCTGTTTTGCGCCCACACAGAAGCGGTTGTTAATAAAAGTAGCATAAGGGGCAGTATGGCTTTATGTTTTAACATGGGTATTGATTTTTGAAGCCCAAATATAAGCCCTCATGCGCATAAAAAAGTGTTTAGCGCAGTTTTTTTGTAAATCAACGCGAGGTTGGAGTTAAAATGAATGCCCGATAAGGGTAGGGTTTGCATTGCCCCGCCTTAAAACCGGCAGCCATTAGCACACAGATAACACGGATGGAGCTGATTAGCGCCGATTTTTTGAAAGAGAAAGGGCGTGCCCTGCCGCACCCTAAACAATACAAGCCGCAATACCCGATAATGGGGCATTGCGGCTTGCAAGATACTCAGCGGGGCTGAGACGGGTAAATGAGCGGGTTATTTTACCGAATTAACCACTGCTTTAAAAGCCTCGGGGTGATATACGGCTAAATTAGCGAGGGTTTTGCGGTTCAGCCCTACGTTTTGCTGGTGAATTAACCCCATAAATTTGGAGTAACTCAATCCTTCGGGGCGAACAGCGGCGTTGATACGCATAATCCACAAAGCGCGGAAATTGCGTTTTTTCTGACGGCGGTCGCGATAAGCATAGAGTAAGCCTTTTTCAATGGTGTTTTTGGCTACTGTCCACACGTTTTTTCGGCGACCGAAAAAGCCCTTGGAGAGCTGGAGCATTTTTTTGCGTCTTGCCTTTGACGCTACATGATTTACTGACCGTGGCATGGTAAAAAAATTTCTTGTTAAGAAAGAACCTAACGCAGTAACCCTGCGCAGGTAACCGCAACCTCACTAATGACGGTTAGGGTGTTTGGTTAAAAAAATAAGGCTGATGATGTACTGAGAACTCATTTATTACAACTACATTACTAAAAGCAACCTTACGCGCGATAGGTCACAGGCTTTTACAAAGGTGCTGCGCCCAAGCCGGCGTTTTCTGCTTTTAGTTTTGTGCGTTAATAAGTGGCTTTTCCATGCCTTGTTTCGCTTAATTTTTCCAGAGCCGGTTATGGTAAACCTTTTCTTGGCGCTGGAATGTGTTTTCATTTTTGGCATACGTTTCAAATTTTGAAGCGCAAAAGTAGGGTTTTATTTTGTATTCACCAAAATAAGCGCTAAAAAAAGAACTGTTTTTTTTGGTTATCGGGCAAAATGGGTAATATGGGGTTGTAAATCATTAAAAGTATCTGGTCAGGTACTTGTCCACTATATAGGTTCATTGCCTATTTGCAGGCTAATTGGTAAGGTTTCCGGCAGCAATTAGCACACGGATAACACAGATGAGGCTGATTTACACAGATTTTTTAAAAACAGTTGAATACTTCGGAAAATCGGTATTTAAAGGGCGTTTAAACGGTAAAATTTCAGGGCTACGCCCCTAAAAATAACAAGTTGAAGGGGCATAGCCCTGACATCTTTTTTTGCCTCACTTATACTTCTCCTCAGTTACCGGCAGGGTAAGTAGTTATCATTAAAAAATCCCGAACTAAGGCTCTTAAAATTTAGTTAGTTCGGGATTTTTGTTTTCAGTTGGGGTAGGTATCGGTAAAAACTGCCGGTTTATTTAGTGGGCATTTTGAGCATTTTTTGGGCGTGCATGAGTGCGCCGTAGGTGTTTTTTACCTGCAATACATACAAGCCATCGGGCAGGTTGGGCAGGGCATATCGGGAAATGCCGTTTGCGAGCTGAACCGTTTCGGAATGCCAAACTATTTTACCACTAATATCTATGAGTATAAGCTGTGCAGATTGGGCAGCGGCGTATTGGCTGTGGATAGCTATTTCGGTGGTAAAGGGGCTGGGGTAGGCTTGCAGCAAAGTGGGTTGCGGCTGTGCAGGGCTGATACCGGTATTAAAGGTATTAAAGGTAACCGAGTCGGAAAAATTACCACTGCCGTCATCGCAATTACAGCTTACGCTTAGCTCGTAGTTGCTGCCGGGCGTAAGCGCTGAGAGTGTAGTGCTGTTATTGGCGCTGAAAATAACCTGCCAGTCTGCCGTTCCTACTATGCGGTAACGCACGGTATAACTTACACAGAATGGCAAAGCGTCCCAGGCTGCCTGTGCGTTGGTTTCACCTACGTTTTGTATGGTAACGTTGGCAGGAATTTGCGAAAGGCATGACTGCTCAGTTATAAAGGTAAAAGGCGGAGAAAAAGCGCTCGCCCCATCGCTGCAATTGCACTGTACCTGAAACTGGTATAAAGTGGCGTCTGTTAAGCCCGATACGGTGTAGCTTTGGGTAGTAATATCGGCTATGGTAGTCCAATTGGCGCTGCCTTGTATGCTGTATTGCAGGGTGTAGGTTTGGCAAGATGGCGCACCTGTCCATGAGAGCAGGGCTGCATTAGTAGAAATATCTTGTGCACTAAGATTTGCCGGTACTAATACGGCACAAGCGCTGCCGGCTTCTATGAGTACGCAGTAATCTTCTACTTCACCGTATTCAATAGTGCCGCAGGGCGAGGGTGGAGTTAGGTCGTCTTCTATCCATTTCATAATAATGCGCATACGGGTATTGCCGGGCAATGCGGTAATGGGTACAACTACTGCGCCGGTAACCGTGGCAGAGGAAGCGGAGCCTGAGTCAAAAGCAAGCTCGGTTTGGTCGGTAAAAATACCGTCTTGGTTATAGTCTATCCACACGCGCCAGTATTCCTCATAAGTAGCGCCCGAAAAACCCGGTGTTAGTGAAATAGGATAAGACTGACCGGCGGTGAGTATGGGAGTGGTAGGCAGGTTGGTAAAATTGGCATAACCGCCGCTCTCACTGCTGGGGTTGGTAAAACTGCCTAAGGTAACATTTTGCACGTGTTCATAACTGTCGTCTTCGCTTATGGCGGGGCAGTAGGCAAGGTCTATACAAGCGCCGCAGCCAAAGGTAGCAAAGGTAAAAACAGCCGAGTTTGCGCTGTAAGCAAAAGTACTGCAAAAAGTTGCCATACGCAGTTCGTATTGCTGGCAGGGCATTAAATCGGTAAGGGTGTAAGCGGCGCTGCCTGCATCGCCCGATACTGAGAGCCAAGCGGTAGCGCCCACTGGTCGGTATTCAATGAGGTAGGCGAGTGCGCCAAATACATCGGTCCAGTTTACCACTGCCGAATTGGTGTTTATGCCCGAAAAAGTAACTGCTGAGGGAGGCACGCAGCAGCCTTGTGTGGTAAAGGTGTAGGTAAAAGAGAATCCGCTGGCAATGGTATCACAAACCGATGCTACGCTTACCTGATAGGCAGTACAAGGCAGTAAGCCCGATAAAGATACAGCGTTGGCAGTAGCGGTGGTTACGTTCCAGTTTACCTCATTTGCGGGTTTGTATTGCACAATAAAATTGCCCACCGGCGCTGAGGTGTTCCATGTTATGGTGGCATTTACATCGGTTATATTGCTTGCTTGCAGCGCATAAGGTGCGGGGCAACCCGTATCGGCACAATCCATGCTCATGGCAAGTTGCAGGGCATTGTGCATGTTTAATCTGCCGCCTGTAACGGTAATGCCGGCTAAACTGGCGTTGGGCGTTGTGCCGTCAAGGATAAACTGTTTTACGAGCAGGGCAGCCTCAGCCGGGTTGGTGCGGGCTAATGCTGCTAATTGATAACAAGGAGCCGAATAAAGTAGCGCCACCGCGCCTGCTACGTGTGGCGTAGCGCCCGATGTGCCGCCAAAACCGGCATAGTTGTTTGGTTTAGCCACTGTCCAGGTATCCTCGCCGTAAGCGCCCAAGTCTATGGTAGTAATGCCATAACCGGCAGAGGTAACTTTTACGTCGTTTCGGCGCAGGTTGGTTACCGAAATGAGGTAATCGCTGGGGCAGGCAGTGGGCAGGTCGCCTTGTATATCCACGTTTACATTAACGTTGGCAGTAGCGCCGGCGCTCAAAATGCCTTGTACGCCCATTTCGTCATACATGGCACACCAAAGGGGCGCATCGGCAGGCTGCCCAAAATCGGTACCCCATGAGGAGTTGGTAGCTACCACAAAAGCGCCTTGTGCGCCGTTTGTTTGGTTGTATCGGGTGCGCATGGTAAGCGGATAGGAATAAGCGGCTATATTATCGGCTTCGTTGCCACTGCCGCCTACTACTATCATCAGTTTTACGTTCCAGTTTACCCCGCTTACGCCTATGCCGTTGTTGCCCTTAGCGCCTACTATGCCGGCAACGGGCGTACCATGAAAGCCGCCAAAAAAGCCGCCTGCAATATCATCGGTATTGTTATCGGCATTCCAGCCACGGTAGTCATCGGTATAACCGTTGCCGTCATCGTCTATGCCATTGCCGGGTATTTCGGCGTAGTTAAACCATCGGTTAGAGGTAAAATCGGTATGGGTAAGGTCTAAACCATCGTCCACTACACAAACCACAATGGTATCGCCCAGTGCGGTAACGCCGCCGGTGGCAATATCCCAGGCAAGTTCAGCGTCAAGGTCGGCATTTACTACGCCGCCGCTTGCGCCGGTGTTAATGTATTGCCATTGGTTGTTAAACTCCGGGTCGTTGGGTATGGTAGCTCTGTGTTGGGTAATGTGGTTGTTTTGTATGATGTTTACCGATTTATGTTTAAATAGGGCATCGAGCAAACGGGGCTGGGTAATTTTGGTGAAGTCAAAACTAAGCAGGTAAATGTTGAGGGTGGGTACTAATTTTTTCTTCACCCGTAGTTTAGTGTTTTTACCGTCAAAAGTTTGAAAGTGGCGCACTACTTCGTTTACGTCTTTATTGGGCTTAATTTGCACTATAAACTCGCCGGGTATGTAGTTTGCCTGTGCCATAACCATAACACTGCACAATAACCACATGGATAGGAGTAACAACTTTGTTTTCATGAAAAACGACTGATTAAATGGAAAAAAGGAGCTGATGAGCTATTAAGATTGGTTTACTTTTTTGGGGGCGGAGTGGGGAGGGTGGCATTAGATAATTCGGCGGCTTCTACTATCGGGTTTTTGCGCATGTTTTCTACTAAGGCATAACCGTTGCCCACTTTTGCGCTTACATACCACATATTATCTTGGGCAGAAAGCGCTTGAATGGGCTGCATTTTAAAATCGGCATACAAGCGTACCAAAGAATCAATGGTAGCGGTGTTGGTCAATTTTACCACTATTTGCACTTCTTGAATTTCAGATTTTGATGATTTTTTCTTGCCCGATTCTCCTTTATTTGGCGATGTGCAACTAAACAGAGCCATACTTAGGCTGCTCAAAAACAAAAATATAAACACCAATGCCCTCATTTTTATTGCTGCAATGTTTTACCACAAAGGTACGCATTTTTTTACAGCCCGATAAACATTGTCAGATTTATCCCTTTTTGTGCAATAATACCGACACAAACACCTTGCAGGCTGATTTGTTGGTTATTTTTGCATTTTCATCGGGTAATAACAGTATTTGGGTAGTCAATTTTGGCTGTGTTTTTGGTGTAATTTAGCACAAAGACATTATAGATTTGACAAACCTAAAAAGGTGCTGCCCACCCCCATCAAACTTATGACGTGTTTGCAGGCGAATTGGCAATATTTCAGGCACTACTCTATTTCACGCCAAGACGCAAAGGCGCAAAGAAAAAAGA
>DDVC01000095.1:515-638 GCA_002345145.1 Bacteroidetes bacterium UBA2322 | reverse complement strand
CGCAAAGGCGCAAAGAAAAAAGAGAGGGTATTAGTAACTGCTATTTTTAAAAAATCTGTGCAAATCAGCCGCATCCGTGTTATCCGTGTGCTAATTGTTGCCGGAAATCTTACCCATTAGCCT
>DDVC01000095.1:0-255 GCA_002345145.1 Bacteroidetes bacterium UBA2322 | reverse complement strand
TGGGCAGTACCTAAGTAGTTACCTAAAAAAAATAAACCTTCAAGATTTTCCCACAAACTAAAACCAACTAAATACCCTCCTACGCTCTTTAACTTGGTAAATAAAACAAGGCTACAAGTGGCTTTATGCCGGTTTTACCACCAAGCCGAAGGTAAAAAAATACAATTTTGGAGTAAAAAACTGCCTCTAAGGTAATAAAAAGTAGATTTTAAACGTTCTGATAATAAACACTTATCTCCCGGTAATAAACTTTTA
>DDVC01000144.1 GCA_002345145.1 Bacteroidetes bacterium UBA2322 | reverse complement strand
TTTCCATGCGCCATTGCAACGTTTAAATGTGCCATTGCAACGTTTAAATGTGCCATTGCAACGTTTAAATGCGCTATCCTAAAACCCTGCCATTTAAAGTTCTGAGCACTCGGAAAATAGGCTTCCTTAAATTAAACCACCCCGATTTTAACTAAAACCCCCACTTCAGCCTCAAAAAAACGCCGTTCAGCCTCAAACACTCTAAAAAATTAGGCGAACCGGCAAGCCCGATAGTTTCTTTGCAGGGAGCAACGGTACTTGTACCGTTGTCAATTATTCATTGTCATGCGAATAACATTGTATAAAAACCTTATAGGCTTGGCAAACCTATAAGGTTTGAAACCTCCATTTCCACCCCTAAAAACCCACTTCAGCCTCAAAAAAACGCCGTTCAGCCTCAAACACTCTAAAAAATTAGGCGAACCGGCAAGCCCTGCCGGTTTTGGTGGTGAAATAGCGTTTTAAATTCAATTCTTTGTGTGTTTAACCCTGTCTGCGCTCCGAGTGCAGACAGGGTTTTTTGCACCTCATCGGGTAGTTTTGTGAGGCTAATAATTTATTTTGATGAGCGCACCGGCAGCGCTGCCCACACCTCAGCAAGAATAATCTACTACATTTAGAGTGAGTAGTGCAGAACAAGGCACTTATGGCTGCCGGCACAACAGAGTCACTTTTCATTTTCTTACTACAGCAGCCAACATCAACACTTACCTTGTAATTGCCCAACAAAGTGCAAAAAAATGGCAAGGGTCTTGCCAAATAAATCAAACTATCTGTATGCCCCAAGCAGGTTGTTGTAAAAAACATACGAAAAGCCCAAAATAGCAACCCGAATAGCTAAATTTTTAGTCCCAATACAACATATTAAAAATGAGCAGCCCCCAAACTTGGTTTGAGGGCTGCTGCCGTTTGTTAGAAGTCTGAAAAACACCAAAATTACCTTTTTTACAAAAAAACACCGCTTGTTTTTGAGCAAAAAATAGTTGCTAAAAATAGCCATAACCTTTGCTGTACAAGCGGTTAAGAGCAACATACCCCGTTCAATTTTTAAAAATGGCGGTAAATTTGGTTTTTCGGGCGCACAAAGTTGCCGCAATTTTGCACTGTCAATCACAAACAAACACCACAGCAAAACACAACGCGCTAAACCCCACCATGAAAACACAAAAAATAACGCTGTAGCCGGTTTTGCTTAGTTGGCAACATAAAAACCAAGTTGACTACTGTAAATGAGCAAAACTGCCACCTACAAGAGCTCCCGCTAACCATCAACAAAAACACACCTTTATTCAAATAACATTCATCAATTTTTTAACAACAAATTTCAAAAACACCAAAAAATGAAAACCTTGTTCAAAGCCTTTAGTTTTGTAGCGCTTCTTTGCGCCTTTGTGAACCTTGCTGCACAGCAAACCCGCGAACACATTCTTTTAGTGGCAGAACCGGTAAAACCTACCGATGAAAATGTAGCCCGTGCCTTACTACTGCCCACTATTCAAAAACTAACCATTGATACCGACAACATTCACGAGGTTCATGACGATGGCACCGGAAAAGGCTGTATTATTCTACCCATTAAACTGCCCATTCCTACTAAACCCGAAAACCGCAATGCCGCCAACTACGCCTTTGTGTTTTACAACCTCAAAAATTTTAACGAAAACCAGGTAGTGCAATGCCATACCAACGGCAGCCGCGATGCCGCAGGTAAACCCACCGCTACCGTAGATTTGCTTGATGCCGCAGGCGTTAAATTGGTAAATTTCCGCTATCAAAATGATGACCTTCGCATTCAAACTACCGGCACTACCCAAGCCGCACGTTCCTATGGCGATTGTGTGGACGGTAATTACAGCGGTGCCAAAGGCGCTTTTGCAGGCGCTGCCGCCGGAGCCTGCCTTAGCGCTAATATCTTTGCCTGTGCTGCTTCGGCTGGTTATTTGGCAGGAACGTTATTAGGCTGTGCCCTTAAATAATGGTTAACAACCTGCCTCATAGGTAGTTTTTATACACACACAAAATCAACACTCAACTCAAACCTTGTTTCTTAACTAAAAACAAAGCTCATAATATCCTAAAATCCTCAAAGACAATGCTGTTTGACTTTGGGGATTTTTTTTTGAGCCGAATAAATTGCCCCGATAAATAGGTGGCAGCATACAAGGGCAGCCCGATGTTAAAAAAAATTACAAACATTTTTAAACAAACTACCGGCTCCCGATGAGGGCAAAACAGCAAATTTGACCTCTATACCAAATTGCACCAAAAAACAATGTATCCTTTCGTTTCTTAATCATACAACAATGAAAAACACATCATTAACCCCTTTGCTGTGCATTTTTGCACTGCTTTTTACCCAGCCAATGATGGCTCAAATGTACACCACCTTTAATGGCGCCCAATTAGTATATGGTGGTGGGCAAATTAGTAACATTTTAGGACATGCGTCTAACATCAATCCGGCATACTTGGGTGCCGGCACGCAAAGTGGCGCTACCCTAAATTTAATGCAGGTGGGTTTTAATGCCCATAGCAACAATTTTGCCCGAAAAGACATGATGAACTTCTTGTTTTCGAAAGATTCCATATCAAAATCGAGCAGAGACAATCTCTTGAACAATCTGATAACAGAAGGCGGCGACCTGCGCCTGAACGGCACCATGCACATTAACTGGATATCGGGGGCATGGATTAAGGAGGGTTTTGGGGGGCTTTCTGTAAACCTGAGCGATTATGTTACCGGCTTAATGCACCTTGACCAGCAATTAGCCACCACCGTTTTTGCTGATACGCTGCTTAACCAAGACTTACCTGCCAACAACAGCAACATGCCTTTGGGCGCTGATGGTAAACCGCTCAAATCGAACGTACTGTTTAACCATGTGCGCGATTTAAGCATTAGTTTTGGACGCACTGTTTACAACAAAAATGATGTAAAATTAGTATTAGGCGCTTCTTACAGGCAGTTGTGGGGTATTGGGCACCACGATAGCAGTGTGGCATCAGATTCTACCGGATCGGGCAACTCGTCTTTTTCCGATTTTTATTATGCCGTAGGACAATTAACCATTGACTCGCTGTTCAGCAAAAAATCGGGTAAACTTTTTGACGCATCGGGCAGAGGAAGCAGTTTTAGCGCCGGTGTTCACTTTATGTATAAAAACAAACTAAGTGTTGATTTTGCGGCTATCAACATGGGTAAATTGAAGTGGGCTGATAATGTTATGCAGGCGCGTAATGTGCAGACAAATCCCCTAGACTCTTTACAAACCGTAGATACTTACCAGATTGTGCAGGAGGTAAAAGATTTTGCCAATATACTGCCCCTTTCATCGGGGCAAAGTTTTACCACCCCCACCAATGCCGAGTTGCGCCTAAATGTAACCTATCGGTTTACCAAAGGTTTCAGCCTTTATACCGATATGCTTTTTCCTACCCGAAATCAACGGCAAGATTACGGCTATACTCCCGGCTACTTGCTCGGTTTTGACCTGGGCATTGTACCACAGCAAATACATTTTAGCAGCGGCGTTTACTACAACCCTTCTTTTGGCTGGCGAACCCCGGCAGGTTTTGCTATCTCATTGGGCAGCAACAAAGCCTTTTTGAGCATTACCACCGGCGACCTCCTCACCATTGTTACCAAAAAGGTGCAACCGCTTACTGCTATTTCTATATCGTTAATTGGGGTTAATTTTTAACCAACCGCATAAGATAACACAGGTATATTGTTTTTCATTTGTATGATTCATGATACGGGCAGCAGAAGTAATTCTGTTGCCTTTTTTTACCACGCCGGCTCAGAATTGATTAGGCAATTGGGCAGTTAAAGCCCTATACGCAAGCCGCCCTGCCCAAAATTTTTTAACATTTCACTTATCGGGTGTAACTTTTACCTATCTTGCGGGTCTTTTAGTATCATTTTGGTTAAATATCCTGTTTATGAAAACGTATTACTGGTTTATTATTTTGACCGCACTGCTGCTGGGTTTGGCAGCCTGCAAAACCCGAAAAAAAGCACAACAAGAAACCAACTTACCACCAACAGAAACATCGGGTAAAGTAGCTGCCCAAGCGCCTAATTTATTTACCCTTGCCCAAAACGGGCAGCTTGCCTCTGTTAAATTGGGCGATACCCTTTGGGTACATTTAGAGGCAAATATCACCACCGGTTACGCTTGGGCTATTGCCAATATTGATACCTCCCTGTTGCAACTTGTATCTGACGAGTATGTGCCTACCCCCACCGGCGAGCAGCAAATGGTAGGCAGCGGCGGTATGCAGCAATACACTTTTTTAGCCCAAGCTACCGGCTCCGCTATGCTGCAAATGGTTTACAAACGCCCTTGGGAGCCTGCCACCACGCAGCCCGTTCGTAGTTTTGAAATTAAAGTGGAGGTGCTGAGCTTAAAGTAGCCTTGTTTTTAGGAAACCACTTACCATTTTTGGTTTTGGTCTTAACCCAATTTCTTAAACCGCAAACAACGCAAAGTTAGGCACAAAGGTGGCAAAGACTTTGCGTTCTTTGTGTAAAATGTTACCAATTTTTCTTTGCACCTTTGCGTGAAATCTAACCAATTA
>DDVC01000011.1 GCA_002345145.1 Bacteroidetes bacterium UBA2322 | reverse complement strand
TTCACCCCCATTTTTTGCAAACAACGGCTACACCATACCACTATCTTACTGCTAACCAAATACAACCCATATTGCAAACGCTGCCTAAGTTTGCCCATAAGGGTACTAAAGGACATGTTTTGTTTATAGGTGGCTCAATTGGTAAAATGGGCGCTGCCATATTAAGCGCCAAGGCTGCTTTAAAAATAGGCGCCGGTTTGGTTAGTGTTTTTGTGCCAAAAGTGGGATATGCAATTATGCAAACCGCATTGCCCGAAGTTATGGTATTACCCATTCCCGATGAAAATGCCGAAGCGCTCCAAGTATTGCCACCCGCTATTACCCTTGCTGCAAACGGTACGGGCTTATATCAATCCATAGCCATAGGTCCGGGCATGGGCAGTACGCCGCAGGGTGCAAAAACCTTGCAGCATTTTTTAGAAAACGTGCGCCAACCTATGGTTATTGATGCCGATGCGCTTAATAGGATAGCCCTTGCCGGTTTGCTGGATTTAGTGCCGGCAAACAGCATTTTAACCCCGCACCCCAAAGAGTTTGAAAGATTGGCAGGTAAAACCGGCAACGCCTTTAACCGATTAGAAAAACAACGCCAATTAGCACAGCAATACCAAATTTACTTGTTGCTCAAAGGCGCACATACCGCCATAGCCTGCCCTAATGCAGATGTGTTTTTTAACAGCACCGGCACACCCGCCATGGGCACTGCCGGCAGTGGCGATGTACTTACCGGCATTATTGCCGGTTTGCTGGCGCAGGGTTATTCTTCTTTGCATAGCGCACTGATAGGCGTTTACCTGCATGGCACATCGGGCAGCAAGGCAGCCGCCGCGCTACATGGCTGCATTACTGCCTCCGATTTAATTGGCTTTTTGGGCTTGCAAATAGGGTAGTTGTAGAAATTACAGATAGCAGGTGTTACCTATGTTAATGCTTACAAGCCGTTTTTGACATCCTAAACACCGGTAAAAGACCCGATAGTTTTTAAGACTACCGTTTACATGTGCAGCAAATTTGCTATGGGCTATATAAGTTTAACGCCATGTTACTTCCTCGGTTTACTCGTATTGCCGGTTAAGCTGGGGTCTAACTGCACCGCTTTTTGAAATAACTCCTGCGCTTTTTCTTCATTGCCCTTAAATTTGTAGCAATGCGCCATATTTACATACGGATTGGCATAAGCGGGGTTTGCATCAATGGCTTTTTGGTAGCAGCTAATAGCATCGTCGTATTTTTTTAGTTTAAGGTAGGTGTTACCCATGTTATACCATGCAGTATGGTATTTGGGGTCAGCGGCAATGGCTTTTTGGTAGGCTTCTATGGCATCGGAGTTTTTGTTTTGCTCATCGTAAATAATGCCAATTCGCATGAGCGCTCTTTTTTCGTTGGCGTTAACGGCAAGGAGTTTTTTATAGGTTTCCAGCGCTTTTACGGAATTTTTTTGCTCTTCGTAAATGATGCCTAAGTTATAGAGCGCCGCTTCAAACTGTGGCTCAATTTCAATGGCTTTGTTAAACTGGTAAATGGCATTTGGATAATCGCGTTTTTTGGTGTAGGCAATGCCTAAGTTATGCCAGGAGCGTGCGTCGTCGGGCTTGCTTTGAACCAATTGGGTAAAGATGTTGATAGCGCCTTCAATATCACCGGCTTCCAGCATATCAGCGCCTCGTTGGTTTAGGGCTTGTCTTTCATCAGTAGGTTTAGCGCCGGTGGCATCTTTGGCAGGTGTTTGGTTGGGGGTTTTACCACTGCCCGAAACGGTTTGTTCATTTTCATCGGGTTGATAATTTTGCAGCAAACTGCCTCGGTTAATGAACAAGATAAAAAGAACCATTACCACTATCAGGGCAATAAAAATTTTAACCGCATTTCCGCTTCCTGCTTCGGCGGGTTTGTTATTTTCTGTGGACATAGAGTAGGGGAGGAGGTAAAATGTTTAGAGGTTGTAAATGAAGCTGTATTTTTTTCGGGCATAGTCCATAAAATACTTAAAGTTGAGTTTTTCGCTGGTAATGCGGCGGCAAAGCTCTTCGGCAGTATAAAGTTGCCCGTATTGGTGAATGTTGGTTCGGAGCCATTGGAGCAGGGGTTGCAGGTTGCCGTTTTCTATTTGTTGTTCAAGGTTGGGTACATCTTGGGTAGCTTGGTGAAAAAACTGCGCTGCGTAAAAACTGCCCAATGAGTAGGTAGGAAAATAACCAAAACTGCCGTGCGACCAGTGAATATCTTGCAATACGCCTTTGCGGTCGTTAGGCACCTCTATTTCAAGGTATTCCTTGTATTTTTCGTTCCATAGCTCGCTTAGGTCTTTTACCTGCACTGCGCCCTCTATGAGCGCTTTTTCTATCTCAAAACGCACCATTATATGACTGTGGTAGGTTAGCTCATCGGCATTGGTGCGTATAAGAGAGGGATTTACTTTGTTCATCGACTTGTAAAAATCAAGCAAAGCTACCTGCCCCAATTGATTAGGAAATAGTTCTTGCAGGCGCTGGTAGTTGGCTTTCCAGTAAGGCAATGAGCGCCCCACGTTGTTTTCCCACAGGCGCGATTGCGATTCGTGTATGCCCAGCGAAACGTAAGAACCTGTCGGCAACCCGTAGTTTTGGGGTAATAACCCCTGTTCATATAAGGCATGACCACCCTCATGAATACAGCTCCAAATCATTTCGTGCAAGTCATGTTCGTTTATTCGGGTAGTAACGCGCACATCGTTCATGCCAAAAGAGGTGGTAAATGGGTGGGCTGAGAGGTCTTGCCTTCCGGCTTTAAAATTGTAGCCCATTTGTTTGAGCAATTCCAGCCCAAAGTTCCATTGTTTGTCTTTATCATAGTGGGCAAACATCCACTCATCGGGCACTTGTGGGTGGTGGTGAATTTCTTTCACAAACCCCACCAATTGGCGGCGCACATCGGCAAACAGTTCGGTAACATCGGCTGTTTTTTCGCCGGGCTCAAATTCGTCTATCAGGGCATCGTAAGGGTGGTCGGTGTAACCAATATAGGTAGTTTCTTCGCGTTTAAGGTTAACCAACCGCTCCAATGCAGGCACATAAACCGAAAAATCGCCATTGCCATTGTTTGCGCTTCGGGCGCGCATCCAGGCTTGATAGGCTTGCGATACAGCGCCGGTAAGTTGCACCACAAACTGGGTAGGCAGTTTTTTGCGGCGCTCCAAGTGTTTTTTAGATTCCTCCACATTTCGGCGTTCATCAAAGGCAAGGCTGTTATCGGCATCAAGGCGTTCCAGCAGGTCGGCAAGTTCATTAGAGGTAGCCAGTTCATGAGCAATACCGGCAAGGGTGGCTATTTGTTGGGCGCGGTGTCCGGCAGCTTTTTCGGGCAGGTAAACCTCTTGGTCCCAACCCAATACGGCAATGGCATGACTAACATCGGCAATTTTGTGCATTTTGGCTACATAAGCCTGATATAAGTCCATACTTAAATGGTTTGTGTTGAATGGTTAGGTGAATGTAAGGCGGCGGCTATGGAAGTGTAACGTATCGGGAAAATAGCAGTAATTGTTTATAAGGTATCAATTGCTCCAAAAACAATCCCGATAAGTACAGCCAAAACATGGGCATATTACATCGGGGAAAAAAGTTGAAACCGGTTAAAATTTGTTTAGCACATCTAAAAATTTCAATCCCTCGTTGCCGCGTTGTTTTAAGCAGCCTTCTATTTGCGGGTAAGACCTTTTCAGGCTTTTGCGCATTTCATTAAGCATCAGTACAGTGCTTTGTTCCAGTTCTTGCATGCCTACTTCGGTATATCGGGTTCTGAGGTCATTATAAATAGGTACTACTAAGCAGGCACATTTGGCAGTATTTACAGTACCGTTTGCGCAGTCTTTTTGCCATAGTTCAGAAATGGCAGTATTGCCAAACAGCGAGTTCATGTCTTTATCGGGCTGGTTTTGGGTAGTGTTAGTAGGGGTAGGTGGGTTGGTATTGTTGGTAAATGATGGATTGTTTTTAAACTTACCCCAAAAAAATACAAGGGCAGCTATAAATGCCACAAAAAACAAAATGCGGAAAAAAAACTTAGCTACCCTGGTAACAATAAAAATAAGCAGTATAGCTCCAACTGCCATTATCAGCATTTCGGTAGCCGATAAATTTGCTATATTAAACATGAAGAGTGGAAATTTAAGCGGGTTAAGTTGAATATATTGGGTATTTTGAGTTAGCCCGAAAAGGGTTAATCTTACCCGATATTGAGTTTTTCCTTGCAAAGATATACATTTTACCTCTTTTGCCACCGCTTTTTTATTTTTGCCCGATAAGGGGTTTGGGTTGCCTCGAAATTTTTTTTGAGCATAAGTTTCAATTTTTTCTGAAAAAATTGAAACTTTGCGAGCAAAATACAACCTCACTTGTTTTATGATAGCTTTATGATAGTAAAGCAATTATGCGGGTTTAGCCGTTACCTTGCTCAAACGGCATTTGCATTTTCTTCTATATATGCAAGCGATTTGCCCAATATAGCTACTAACCTACCGAATAATGTTAAAATTTGGGGTTGCTTGTTTAGAAACTGTCTAAACTATGAAAAAAAACAGCTACAGCATTTTTTTTACGGTGATAATCCATAATTTTGCACCGCCTAAAAAGCATTTAACGCATTTTAACAATTTGGTCTAAATTGACATTCACCATACAGCTTAAATTTTCATTGACGTATGTTTAACATAAGGCTGTTTAACACGCTTCTCTTATTCATCAGTTTATTTGCTCTTAGTGTATCTGTTTATGCGCAAGATGGGGCAGACCCCCGCGCAGCAGAGGACTACAAAAAGGGGCAAACTATTTTTACCGGTCAGTGTACCAGTTGCCATAAAATCAACCAAAAATTGGTTGGTCCGGCATTGGCAGGAGTGTATGATAAATACGATCGCGACTGGCTGCTTAAATGGATTAAAAACTCGCAGGAGTTAGTAAAAGCCAACGACCCCAAAGCGGTTGCCATATTTAATGAGTACAACAAATCAGTGATGCCGGCATTCAGCCTTACCGATGCCGAGGTAGATGCTGTACTTACTTATATAAAGGTAGAAACTGAAAATCCGGTAGCCGCCGCCGCTCCTGCGGGTGGAGGTACGGAAGCCGCTCCTGCCGGTGGCAGCGATAAAACGATTACCTTATTTTTAGGCATTATTGCAGCGGTACTGCTCATTGTGCTGCTCATTTTATCGCGCATATCCGGTGCACTCAATAATATGCTGCGCGAAAAAGCAGGTCAGTTATTGCCCGATAGCATACCGTTGGGTAAAATACTGTTTAGCAAAAAAATGACTGCCTTACTTTCATTAGCGGCTATCATCTTTTTAGGTTATGCCACCGTAGATAGCGCCACCAAACTTGGCAGGCAGCAGGGGTATGCACCGGCACAGCCTATTAAGTTTTCGCACCAGTTACATGCCGGTGTAAACAAAATAGATTGTCAGTATTGCCACTCAGGCGCTTCAAAAGGCAAGTCAGCCGTAGTTCCCTCGCCCAGTTTGTGTATGAACTGCCACAAAGCCATTAACCAAGGTCCTAAATATGGTACTACCGAAATAGCAAAAATTTACGATGCCGTAGGTTGGGACCCCGATAAAATGCAGTACAAACCCAATTACGTTCAAAAACCCATTGAATGGGTGCGTATCCATAATTTGCCCGACCATGTTTACTTTAACCACTCGCAACACGTAAACGCCGGCGGTGTAGCCTGCCAAACCTGCCATGGCGCTGTTGAAGAAATGGAAGTGCTTACCCAACACTCCTCGCTGGGGATGGGCTGGTGCGTAAACTGCCACCGCCAAACCAGCGTAAACTTTGGCAACGAGTTTTACAAGTCTTACGAAAAAATTCATGATGACCTTAAAACCGGCAAAGTAAAACAAGTAACAGTAGAAGATATAGGTGGTTTGGAGTGCCAAAAATGCCACTACTAAACCGTTTTTTTAGTACAAACCTACAACACATTTACACTCATCATTTCGCACAGTTATAAAGTCGGAATCATAAAGATATAGCCAAATGCAGCACAAAAAATATTGGAAAGGTTTCGAGGAATTGAACGAAGACGCTCAATTTCTGCAAAATAAGCGCAACGAGTTTCCCGAAGAACTGCCTGCGCTCAGCGAGTTGGGTAAAGTGGTAACAGAAACTACCGCTTCCCGAAGGGATTTCTTAAAAGTACTGGGTTTTAGTGTAACAGCCGCCGCTGTTGCTGCCAGTTGCGAAATTCCGGTTAAAAAAATAATACCTTATGCGGTAAAGCCCGAAGAAATTAACCCCGGCACTGCCAATTATTATGCTTCCTCTTTCCTGAATGGAAACGACTATTGCAGTGTATTGGTTAAAACCCGCGAAGGTCGTCCCATTAAAATTGAGGGCAATCCGCTTTCCGCTCTTACGCAGGGCGGCACCAGCGCCCGCGCACAGGCTGCCGTAGTGAGCCTTTACGATGGTTCGCGCAGTTCGTCGCCTCGCAAAAAAGGCGAGCGTACTACGTGGCAAACCATTGACACCGAAATTAAAAATCAATTAGCGGCTACTACGGGCACCATAGCCTTGGTTACCGGCACTATAGCCAGCCCCACAACGCTAAAAGCCATTGCCGATTTTAAAACCAAATACCCCAATACCAAACACGTGGTGTTTGATGCCATTTCTTACAACGGCATTACCGCCGCCAATGAGCAAATGTTTGGTAAGGCAGCTATTCCTGCTTATCACTTTGATAAGGCAAACGTTATTGTAGGTATTGGCGCTGACTTTTTGGGCACATGGGTATCACCGGTAGAATTTACCAAACAATACATCAAAAACCGCAAGGTAACGAAGGAAAATCCTGCTATGTCTAAACACTGGCAGTTTGAAGCCCTTATGACCATTACCGGCGGTAAAGCCGATAAACGTTTTACCGTAGGCGCGCAAGAAGAAGGATTGGTTGCCGTAGCCCTGCTCAACGCATTAGGCGGCGGTGGCTCAATGCCCAATTTAGACGAAAATGTTAAAAAAGCTATACAGCAGGCAGCCCTTGAACTTACTGCCAACAAAGGTAAATCGTTGGTGGTGAGTGGTTCGCATGATGCCAATGTGCAAATGGTGGTGAATGCCATTAACAACTTGCTGGGCAATTATAACAACACCATTAACCTTAATGCGCCCTACAATCTTTACCAAGGCAGCGATAAGGCAATGGCTGAGTTGGTAGATGAAATGAACAGCAGTAGGGTAGGAGCGGTGATATTACACGGCGTAAATCCTGCCTACAACTATCGGGAAAGCGAAAAATTTGTGAACGGAATGAAAAAAGTTGCCCTCAGCATTTCTACCGCCGACCGCATAGACGAAACATCGGAACATGTAACCTACCTTTGCCCCGATAACCATTTCCTTGAATCGTGGAGCGATGCAGAAGTTAGGTCGGGTTATTACAGCCTTACCCAACCCACCATTGCCCCGTTGTTTGATACCCGACAAGCAGAAGAAAGCTTATTGCGCTGGGCAGGCATTGAAACTAATTACTACGAATACCTTCGCAGTAACTGGCAACAAACCATATTTATTAAACAAAATGCCTTTGCTAATTTTGACGCTTTCTGGGATAAATCATTGCACGATGGCATTTTTGAGGTAAACAACCCCACCAAAACAGCCATGGGTGACTTAGGCGCTATGTATGCCACCCGACCCATAAGCGGAAGCGCCCAAACCGGCAATGCAGCAAGTGGCGAGGTAAACGCAGTAAGTATTGCTGCATCGGGTAATATAGACGCTGCCGCCCAAGCCGTGGTACAGGCTGCATCGGGCGCATCGGGCTTAAACCTTGTTTTGTTCGAAAATATATTGATGGGCGATGGCAGATATGCCAATAATCCGTTCCTGCACGAAACACCCGAACCCATTTCTAAGGTTTGCTGGGATAACTACGTAGCCGTATCTAAAAAACTTGCCGATGAAAAGGGCTGGAAAGAATACGATACCGTAGAGGTAAAAGCAGGCAACTATGCCGTGCAGTTGCCCTTGGTTTTCCAGCCCGGACAAAAAGCCGATACCATCTCTATAGCGCTTGGTTACGGACGCACCAAAGCCGGAGCACAGCAATGCAATGTAGGTAAAAACGCCTTTCCGTTTTTAGGCTATAAAGATGGTTATTTTACCTACACCGTTTCGGGCGCTTCTATAGAAAAAGTGGGTGGCGCTTATGCCTTGCCGCGTACCCAAACCCACCACACCATAGACGATACCGGCGTGGGTAAAAACAAACGCCCCCTCATCAGAGAAACCGAACTGGAAACCTATAAAAAAGACAGTTGGGCAGGTAACCACATCACCAAGAAGTTACAAGAACACCAAGACGAATACTTCTTTACCCTTTACGGACCCGATAATGAGTTTGGTTCGCATAAGGAACTCTATACAAAAGGTTTGCACTGGGGTTTAGCTATTGACCTTAACACGTGTGTAGGCTGCGGCGCTTGCGTTACTGCCTGCAATGTAGAGAACAACATACCTATTGTGGGCGCTGATGAGGTGGTTAGAGCACACGAAATGCACTGGATGCGTATAGACCGTTACTACTCGGGCGATATGGAAAATCCCGATGTAACGTTTATGCCCATGATGTGCCAACACTGCGACAACGCACCTTGCGAAAATGTATGTCCGGTAGCGGCTACCAACCACAGCAGCGAAGGTATTAACCAAATGGCATACAACCGCTGCATTGGCACACGCTACTGCGCCAACAACTGTCCCTATAAAGTGCGCCGCTTTAACTGGTTTGACTATCAGGGAGCCGATAGTTTCTATAAAAATACTGTTTTTGACAACGATGAGTATATAATGCTGGAAGACCTTACCCGCATGGTACTCAATCCCGATGTTACGGTGCGTTCTCGCGGGGTAATTGAAAAATGCAGTTTCTGTGTGCAACGTATTCAAGAGGGTAAATTAGCAGCCAAAAGAGAAAACCGACAACTTGCCGATGGCGATATTAAAACCGCTTGCCAGCAAGCTTGTCCGGCAGATGCCATTACCTTTGGCGATGTAAATAATCCGGAGACGGAAGTAGCTAAATTGAGCAAAAACGAGCGTAGCTACCGCCTGTTGGAAGAGATACACGTGCTGCCCGGCGTGGCGTACCTTACACAAATACGCAACCGCGAAGCTACGGCAACTACCGAAACTGCACCTAAACATGACAATCACGGTTAAACTTCACCCATCAAACTAAGCATTTCCGGCAATTTAACAAAGTAAAAGCCGCAATTAACTTACAGAAAAACTGTTCATATTATGCACTATACGTCACCAATTAGGGAACCCCTTATTACCGGCAATAAGTCTTACCATGATATAACGCAAGACATAAGCCGAAGTATAGAAAACCCGCCCCGCTTGTGGTGGATTGCCCTTATTATATCGGGCGCAGTGGCAACAATGGGCATTTTGCTCATATTGCTCACCATTTGGAAAGGCATAGGGATGTGGGGTTTGAACAAAACCGTAAACTGGGCTTGGGATATTACCAACTTTGTATGGTGGATTGGTATCGGGCATGCCGGTACGCTTATTTCTGCCATTTTGTTGCTCTTTCGCCAGCGGTGGCGTACAGGGGTAAACCGCGCCGCCGAAGCAATGACCATTTTTGCGGTAATGTGTGCGGGTTTGTTCCCGCTTATACACATGGGGCGCATTTGGTTAGCCTTTTTTATATTGCCTTATCCTAATACGCGCGGTATCTTGTGGCCCAATTTTAACTCGCCGCTACTTTGGGACGTATTCGCAATCAGTACCTACCTTACCGTTTCGTTGCTGTTTTGGTACACCGGTCTTTTGCCTGATATAGCTACCATGCGCGACCGCAGCAAAGGTTGGGCAAAAACTATTTACAGCCGACTGAGCTTTGGTTGGACAGGCACAGCCAAACAATGGCAGCGTTTTGAATCGTTGAGCCTTGTGCTTGCCGGTCTTTCTACACCACTTGTACTTTCGGTTCACTCTATTGTGAGTTTTGACTTTGCCACCTCGGTTATTCCCGGTTGGCATACTACCATATTCCCGCCCTACTTTGTGGCAGGAGCTATTTTTTCGGGTTTTGCTATGGTATTAACCCTTATGCTCATTGCTCGTAAGGTAATGAAGTTAGAAGATTACATTACCATTGCCCACATTGAATCAATGAACAAAATTATTGTAATGACCGGTTCTATTGTGGGTATTGCATATATTACCGAGTTCTTTGTGGCTTGGTATTCGGGCAACGTGTATGAGCAATGGGTATTTATTCGCAACCGCGTTGCCGACCCGTTCATCTTTGGTCCTATGCTGGGTGTTGAACCGGCTCCATACTGGTGGGCTTATTGGTCTATGATGACTTGCAACGTATTGTCGCCACAAATTTTCTGGTTTAAAAAGCTGCGCCGCAACATTGCCATTACCTTTATCATGTCTATCTTTATTAACATAGGTATGTGGTTTGAGCGTTTTGTAATTATTGTAACTTCTCTGCACCGCGATTATATCCCTTCAAGCTGGTCATATTATTCGCCTACATGGGTTGAAGTAGGTATTTTTGTGGGTACAATGGGCTTGTTCATGACATTCTTTTTGCTTTTCTGCCGCTACTTCCCTGTAATTGCCATAGCAGAGGTAAAAGCCATTTTGAAAGTATCGGGCGACCAGTACATTGAAAAAATTGCAGTTCAGGAACAAAAAGAAGCGGAGCAAGCCTACGGTGGTGCCGGAAGTTTTTCTCCTGCACTTGACAAAGACGACAAATAATATCTCCGGATTTTTAACACAATTTGACTTCAAGCAAAAATTCAATCGGCAATGAAACATAAATATCTGGTAGGAGTATATAACGACGACGACATCTTATTAGATGCCGTTACCAAAGTGCGCAAAGAAGGTTATCAGGTGCATGAGGTATTTACCCCTTTTCCGGTGCATGGGTTAGATGAAGCCATGGGTTTACAAGATACTCGCTTGCATACCATTGGTTTTGTGTTTGGCGCTATCGGAACGCTGACTGCCTTGTCGGTCATGGCTTATACTATGGCAATAGACTGGCCTGTTATAGTGGGTGGTAAACCTTTCTTCAGTTTTCCGGCTTACGGACCCATCGGGTTTGAGCTTACGGTATTGTTTGCTGCTGTGGGCATGACAGTGGTTTATTATATTCGCAACGGTTTTTCGGTACTTCGCGATGCTGAAGTATTAGACCTGCGTATTACTGACCATAAATTCATTATGGCTTTTTGTCTTAAGCGTTACCACAAAGATGCCGACATTACCCAAATTACCCGTCTTATGAAAGAAAGCGGAGCAGAGGAAGTGTATGTAAAAGACATGGAAAACGAACTATCGCCCAACTTGTTCAGAAAAGATGGCGGTGTAATAACCGAACACGCCCATCATCACTAAAACAACACTTGTTTAACAAAAAAAGCATTTACAATGCGTTTATATACTATAGCAACAATAATTGGCATTGGTACTGCACTCTTGTTTGCAGGTTGTAGGGCAGGAGGTGATTTTACCGGGCGTGAGTATATGCCCGATATGGCGCACTCAGTAGCCTATGAATATTACACACCCAGCCGTGCAGTTATGGCAGACGGGCAAATGGTTAACTTATTTGCCGATGGTAAAAGTTCAAGGGAGCCGGTAAAAGGCACTATAGCCCGAGGTTTTATGCCCTACCACTTTGAGGATACCCCCGAAGGGTACGAGGCAGCCGGCGCACAACTTACTAACCCATACAATAAGAGCCACGCCGCTGTATTGGAAAAAGGTAAAGCCTTGTATAATACAAATTGCGCCATTTGCCACGGAGAAAAAGGCGATGGCAAAGGCACTATTGTAACCAATGGTAAATACCCTGCTCCGCCGCCTTCTTATTTTGAAGACCGCATTTTGAACCTGAGCGAAGGTAAAATGTTTCACTCTGTTCATTATGGTAAAAATTTAATGGGCTCTTATGCCGGTCAAATGAGCAAAGAGGAGCGCTGGATGGTTGTAAATTATATTAAACAAATGCAAGCCGACCACCTGCTTAAAAACGACAGCATGGCGGTTAAAAGTGGAGCAAGTGTGGAAGATGTACTTGCCGCAATTACCGGCACAAATAAGTTTTACACCAAGGGAATGGCATTTCCCAAAGTATCGGCAACTACCGGCGCTGCTGCTGCCGTAGATGAAGCTCCTGTGGTATTTGTTGAGTCGGAATTAGATAAAATTGTGCAGGAAAACAAAGAACTTAGAGCCGGCGAGGTTATTCAGTTGAATAACGTATTTTATGCAACCGGTAAGTTTGATTTGCGTACCGAATCGGGCATAGAATTAGACAAACTCATCAGCCTCTTGCAGAATAAACCCGAACTAAAAATAGAAATTGACGGACATACCGACAACCAAGGTAACGCCCATGATAACCTGAAACTCTCAACCAACCGGGCAAAATCGGTGTATGAATACTTGGTTAACAAAGGCATCAACAAAGACCGATTGGCATACAAAGGTTTTGGCTCAACAAAACCGGCAGCTCCTAACGATACCGAAGAGGGCAGAGCTAAAAACCGAAGAACAGAATTTAGAGTACTCTAACCATTTTGGCTACAATTAAACTGTAAACTAACAACAATGAGCACGGCAATAGAAAAATATACCATCACACCCGAAGCAAAACGATTTACCCTCATTTTACTGGTAGTTGGGTTAATACTTACCGCCATCGGGGCAGTGTTTAACTTAGATAACCCTACTCGTATATGGTCGGGTTTACTGCTTAACAATTTGTTTTTCCTCATGCTTGGGCTGGTAGCAGCCTTGTTCTTGTCTGCCCACATTGTAGGTTATGGCGGCTGGCTTACCATTTTTCGCCGCGTACCCGAAGCCATGATGCTGTATGTGCCGGTAGGGGGTGTACTTTTACTCATTATTTTGGGTTTAGGATTGCACCATATTTACCATTGGTCGCACGAAGAACTTTATGACCCCAATAGCCCTATGTACGATGCCATTTTAGATGGGAAGCGCGCTTTCCTTAATGCCGGTTTCTTCTTTGCCCGTGCTATTGGTTATATTGCCATTTGGACCGGCTTAATTTGGTTATTGCGCCGCAACTCTATTCAAAGTGACCTTGGCACAAGAGCAGATGGTGCAAGATTGTACCAAAGCAGTAAATACATTGCAGCTATTTTTGTAGTGGTTTATGCTGTTACCAGTTCTACTTCATCATGGGATTGGATTATGTCTATCCAACCACATTGGTACAGCACTTTATTTGGCTGGTATAACTTTATCAGTATTTTAGTTACTTGTATTGCATTTATGATATTGGTATTGGTTTACCTAACCAAAAACAACTACTTGCAAGGTATTACCAATGAGCATTTCCACGACTTGGGTAAATTTATGTTTGGTTTCAGCGTAGCTTGGGCTTACTTGTTTTACTCGCAGTTTATGCTTATTTGGTACGCCAATATACCCGAAGAAACTCTATACTTTAAATACCGTATAGACAACTATCCGGTGGTGATGTGGCTTTGCGTACTGCTTAATTTTGTTACTCCCTTTTTCCTGCTCATCTCGCGCGATGTAAAAAGAGACCGTAGCCGCAGAGTTATGATTATTGCAGCGCTGATCATTATTTTTGGACACTGGCTCGATTTTTACCAAATGATTATGCCCGGCGCTTTTGCTAATATGGCTCATGCCGGAGGTGATCATCATGCCGAAGCTGCCGATCATGCACACCATGCCGCCGAAGTTGTGCGTATTGGATTATATGAAATAGGCTTATTGCTCACCTTTGCAGGGTTATTTGTGTATCTGATGCTTTACAACTTATCAAAGCAACGTATGGTGCCGGTAAACCACCCCTTCCTCAAAGAAAGCCGCGTTTATCATACCTAATACTAACCCCGCAAGCGTAAACTTTACCTTGCTTACGTTGTTTTAAACGAACAAACTTTCTCTCTAACCCTCGTTATCACTCATATTTCATGTTAACAACCACATTAGGCTTACTCATCATTGCACTGGTATTGCTCATTGTTTTTCAGATTGCTAAAACCAATGAGTTGGTAACCGCTCTGAAAGGAGAGCAGGAAGTGCAGAACGTTCAAAATCGCTTCCATGGCGCTATGTTTTTGGGCTTCCTTATAGTGGGCATGATTGCTGCCGTATGGTCGGCTTTTCATTACGCGCCACTATATCTGCCTTACCCTTCATCGGAACATGGCGCTTGGATTAGAAGCATGTTTTTCTGGACATTGGTGGCAACAGTACCGGTATTTATTCTTACCCATATTGCCTTGTTTTGGTTTTCTTTCCAATACAAACGCGATGGCTCACGCACAGCCTTTTATTTTCCGGGCAGTAATAAATTAGAGCTTATATGGACTGCCATACCTGCCGTGGTGATGATTTTATTGGTTTATGAAGGGTTGCGCAGTTGGTATAAAATTACCGGTCCGGCGCCACAAGAGGCAATGGTAGTAGAAGCTACTGCTCAACAGTTTTTTTGGACACTGCGCTACGGTGGCAATGACAATAAAATTGGCAATAAATCGGTAAAACTGATTGGCGGCGATAATTCATTAGGTTTAGACTGGGAAGACAGCGCTAACCACGATGATTTTATTGCCGATGAGTTGCACCTTAAAGTAGGTCAACCCGTACTTGTTAAAATCAGCGCCATAGATGTATTGCACAGTTTTTACCTCCCGCATTTTAGGGTAAAAATGGACGCTGTGCCGGGTATTCCTACCCAATTTTGGTTTACCCCAACCAAAACTACTAAACAAATGCGTGAGGAGTTAAATAACCCCGATTTTAATTACGAACTTGCCTGCGCCGAATTATGCGGACAAGCACACTTTAACATGCGCAAAGTGGTTGTGGTAGAAGACGAAGCTGACTTTAATGCGTGGAAAGCACAACAACAGGCTTTGTATGTTAAACTGGGCTTAAACAACCAAACACAACCTTCAAGTGGCGGCACTGGATCTGCCGACGAACAACAACGTAATACCGAAACTGAACATACCAAAACTGCTAAGTTGTAAACCACAACACACGCCTCCCATTAATTAAAAAGTATTTTGCAACCTTTACCAAAGTAAGTTTATGGCTATCCTTGAAAGCGGAACTGAAATAACCCAAGTGCATGTTCAGCACGATGAACATCACGAACACGAACATCACCACGAAGAGGGCTTCATCAGTAAGTACATCTTCAGCCAAGACCATAAAATGATTGCCCGACAATTCCTTATTACCGGGGTAATATGGTCATTCATCGGGGTATTATTTTCGGTAATATTCAGATTACAACTGGCATGGCCCGATGAGTCTTTTCCCATTTTAGAAACTCTTTTGGGCAAATGGGCAGAAGGTGGTAAGCTAGCGCCCAATTTTTACTATGCCTTGGTAACCATGCACGGTACCATTATGGTGTTTTTTGTACTTACTGCGGGTTTGAGTGGCACATTCAGTAACTTGCTCATACCCTTACAGATTGGCGCACGTGATATGGCTTCGCCTTTCCTCAACATGCTGTCGTACTGGTTCTTTTTCCTTGCCGGCATTATCATGCTTATTTCTCTGTTTATCTCTACCGGACCGGCAGATGGCGGGTGGACAGCCTACCCACCGCTGAGCGGCTTACCACAGGCTAGCCCCGGTTCTGAATTTGGTATGACTTTGTGGCTCTTGAGTATGGCGGTATTTATTGTATCGTCTCTTTTAGGCGGCTTAAACTATATTACTACCATCTTAAACATGCGCACCGAAGGCATGACCATGATGCGTATGCCACTTACCATTTGGGCTTTTTTCTTTACTGCTGTACTGGGCGTTCTTTCGTTTCCGGTACTTTTATCGGGAGCAATTTTACTGCTGTTTGACCGCCATTTAGGAACCAGCTTCTATCTTTCCGATATTTATATTGCCGGAAAACCTCTTACCAATGCCGCCGGCGAAATTTTACAGGGTGGCAGCCCTATCTTGTTCCAGCACTTGTTCTGGTTCTTGGGGCACCCCGAAGTGTATATTGTGATTTTGCCTGCAATGGGTATGGTGTCGCACGTATTGGCAACCAATAGCCGTAAGCCTATCTTTGGTTATTCGGCAATGGTAATGTCTATTTTAGCTATCACCGTTTTAGCTTTCCTCGTATGGGCGCACCACATGTTTGTATCGGGTATGAACCCCTTCATTGGTTCTATATTTGTATTGTTTACCCTGCTTATAGCTGTTCCTTCAGCCATTAAGGTATTTAACTGGATAGGCACTATATGGAGAGGAAACATCAACTTTACGCCCGATACGCTTTTCTCTATCGGTTTTGTATCGCTGTTCATATCGGGTGGTCTTACCGGTTTGTACTTGGGTAACTCTACACTCGATATTCCGCTGCACGATACTTATTTTGTTGTAGCCCACTTTCATATTGTAATGGGCTTGGCGGCAGGTTTTGGTTTATTTGTGGGTGTTTATCACTGGTTTCCCAAATTGTTCAACGGTCGCCAAATGAATAATACGCTTGGGTACATTCACTTCTGGATTACCTTTATTGGTAGTTACTGTATTTTTTGGCCCATGCACTATCTTGGTATGACCGGAGTTCCGCGCCGCTACTTCCAATTCAGCAATTTTGAAACCTTTGATGTTTATGGCGATTTGAACGTGTTCATCACCTTAGCCGCTATTATGGTTTTCTTTGCCCAGTTTGTTTTTGTTATTAACTTTGTTCATAGCGCACTGTATGGCAAAAAAATGACCTCGCTAAATCCGCTCAGTTCTAACTCATTGGAGTGGACTACGCCTATTGAACCCGGTCATGGCAACTGGCCCGGCGCAATACCCAAAGTTTACCGTGGTCCTTATGAGTACGGTAGGGGTGGTGTAGATTATGTGCCCCAACATCTAAACGACCAGCAAATCTGGGGCGAAAAAGGTGCACCCCAAGAAGTAGCACACTAACGTTAAACAAGCACTGCCGGTTAGCCTTTGTAAACAAAATTACAGGCTGACCGGCAATTAACAAAACAAAGTCTGTTTCTGATTATTGTAAATAACCCGATTGTAATGTCTGTATCGCTCAACATAAACAGTGGCCGTATCTTTACCTTGCTTAAAGACAAGGTGAAAGACTATGCTATGTTAATGAAGTATCGGTTAAACCTTACTGTTGTTTTTTCGGCGGTAATAGGGTATTGGTTGGCATTGGGCGGACAGTTTAACGCAGCAGGTCTTTTTTGGCTAACATTAGGTGGTTTTTTAGTTACCGGAGCTGCTAATGCCATCAATCAGGTATTAGAGAAAGACTACGACAAACTGATGAAACGCACCCAACTAAGGCCCGTAGCATCGGGTAGAATGGGTGTTACCGAGGGGTTGTTAGTTGCCGGTATTTCGGCAACTGCCGGCGCATTGGTGTTGTTTTATTTTTTTAATAGTCTTGCTGCCTTTTTGGGTATCTTGTCGCTGTTACTTTACGCTTTTGTTTACACGCCGCTCAAAAGAATAGGCAGTGTGGCAGTAGCAGTAGGAGCAATACCCGGTGCTTTGCCTCCGCTTATTGGTTGGGCGGCAGGTTACGGCGCTTTATCTTACGAAGCCTATTTGTTGTTTAGCATTCAGTTTATCTGGCAATTCCCGCATTTTTGGGCAATTGGCTGGTTAGGTTCAGAAGAATATGCCAAAGCAGGCTACAAACTGCACCCGGCACCCGATGAACGCAACGAAAAAACCGCTTTGCGAATGGTAGTGTATATACTCTTTTTGGTAATGCTCACCATTTATCCGGTAATGCTGGGCATAGCCAGTTATTACTTTTTGGCAGCCGGTTTATTGCTTGGCATCGGGTTTTTGTATGCAGGTATTCGCTTGCTGCTCAATTGTAACCAGCAAAATGCCTTAGGTGTTATGTTGGCTTCTATCTTGTATCTGCCTCTTTTACAAATAGCCATGTTGGCAGACGTTATTTTTTAATTGTACTTAACCTTAAATTAAACATGAGTACAATAACACTTCAAAAAACACAAAGAATCCACCCTAAAAAATTTGCGCTTTGGCTGGGGTTGGGAACTATTATAATGATGTTTGCCGGTTTAACCAGCGCTTTCATAGTGCGCCGTGCAGCAGGAAACTGGGTGGAGTTTGAACTTCCCCCCACCTTTTTAATCAGTACACTCTTAATTGCACTCAGTAGTTTTACCTTGGTAATGGCGCTGAGGGCGTTTAAGGCTCTTAATCAGGTAACGTACAAAAGAATGCTTGGACTTACCTTGCTGCTTGGTATCGGATTTATGATAACCCAATATATGGCATGGCTTCAGCTCACCGGTTATGGCATTTTGCTGCAAGGAAATCCTTCGGGCTCATTTGTGTATGTTATATCGGGTTTACACGCCGTACACGTTTTGGGTGGTGTAGTTTTTATGGCATTGTTTTATGTTAATGCACTCAGAAAACTTGACCCCGTTGCAGCCTTGTTGCAAGAAATAAATACCGAACGTGCCCTCCCTTTAGAATTGCTGGCTACATACTGGCATTTTGTAGGCATTTTATGGTTATATCTGCTGGTTTTCTTTTACTACTTCCGATAATACGCTAACTAATCAAACTAAACTATTCTAAATCTTTAATATAACCGTAACTCAATGGCAACAGAAACGCTAACAGTAGGCACAAGCGTCCAAGAGGATTGGAAAGGCGGGAAATCCCCATTTTCGGTGAGCTATGGCAAGCTGATGATGTGGTATTTCTTAGTTTCAGATGCCTTTACCTTCTCGGCGCTGCTTATTTCCTACGGTACCATTCGCTTTAGTAGCGCTACATGGGCAGACCCCAATAAGGTTTTTAACTCAATGCCGTTTCTGGAAGGCATGGATATTCCGCTGGGTTTTGTGAGCATTATGACGTTCATACTCATTTTGAGTAGTGTGTTTGTAGTGCGCGCCGTGCAAGAAGGGCACAGAATGAATCAGGCAGGCGTGGTAAAGTGGATGTTTTTGGGCATTTTAGGCGGCGCTGCTTTCCTTGGCTGTCAGGCTTGGGAGTGGACGCACTTAATCAACCATGGCACTACTTTGTTTCAAAACCCGCACGGTCCGCCGGCATTCGGGCAATTGTTTTTCCTTATTACCGGTTTCCACGGCTTCCACGTTTTCTCAGGTGTGTTGATTAATGTTATCATTTTTGTGCAGGCTGCACGCGGAGTGTATCAGCGCCGAGGTCATTATGAAATGGTAGAAAAAGTGGGCTTGTACTGGCACTTTGTAGATTTGGTTTGGGTATTTGTATTCCTTGCTTTTTACCTCCTGTAATTGCCGTATTACCTCTCTATTTTAACCTAACATAAAAAAAACAACAGACCTTATGGCACATACATACGATATGGAAACCTACAAAAGCCAAGTGAGCGCCGTTTACCGAGCTACTGTTTGGCTTACCATTATTACCATAGTTGAAGTGGCAGCCGCTTTGGTATGGATGAACATCTTTGCCGAGGACGGCGGACCCAGAATGTTGCTCAATAGTTTCTTTATTGTGGCAAGTTTGCTAAAAGCCTACTTTATTGTAGGTGAGTTTATGCATATTCGGTACGAAACTCGCGCTTTAACCATTACCATCCTTGCACCCACTGCCTTTTTAATCTGGTTTATTATTGCTTTCTTGTGGGAGGGCGCTGAATGGCTCAACAACAAAGATGAAGGCAACATTATTCAGATTGAAAACAAAGCTCCTGCACATCACCCCGCACATGACGACCATGGGCATGACCATAAAGACGGAAGCCAGCATTAAATAGTAAGCGGCTGTGCGATGCCGCCGTTTTATCAAAACAATTGCGCTGTCAAAACGGTTATAAAGTAGCTGTTTTGACGGCGTTTTTGCTTTGTAAGATGTTAGACTTTTGCCTCTCTTACCTTAATAAACCGAAATGAAATCTAAATTAATAGGTTTGCTAATTGCCCTACTGGTGCCTATAGCTTTTTTCCTTTTTTTTGACCATTTTGACTACTTTCAGGCACAGGGCAGAAAAAATTTGCCTAAACTGCCCCGATATGGTGCATTGCCACCCGATAGCCAACAACCCAATAAAGCACAAGCTAACGACTCCTTGTGGCATACCATACCCGATTTTGCTTTTACCGCACACACCGGTAAACCTGTTACCCGGCAAACTATGACAGACAAAATAGTGGTAACAGATTTCTTTTTTACCAAATGCCCCGGTATTTGCCCCAAAATGACCTCCCAACTAAAAAGAGTCCAAAAAGAATTTTTGACCGAGGGCGATGTGCTCATTCTTTCGCACACCGTTGACCCCGCCCGAGATAGTGTGGAAACCTTGCAAACTTATGCCGGTTTATATGAGGCAGATTCATCTATGTGGTTTTTTCTTACCGGGGATAAACCTGAATTATACGAGATTGCCCGAAAAGGGTATTTTGTTTCGGCTACGGAGGGTAATGGGGGTGAGGAAGATTTTATTCACACCGAAAAATTTGTATTGGTGGACAAATCGGGCGTTATACGCGGTTATTACGACGGCACCGATAGTATTGCGGTAAATAAACTGCTTACCGATATTAAACTCCTCAAATTGGAATACCCAATGAAAAAAAAAGAAATGGTGCTTGACCGCGAACGCAGTGCAAAAGAAGCCGAAAAAAGTAAAACTTTACCTGATAACAATAATAACTAAACATAAAACATGTCGTCTCAGATTTTTGCCGATAAAGAACAGTTTTGGTCAAAACTGATTGTTATTATTTCTGTGGTGGTGCCGGTGTTGGTAGCCCTATTATTCAGACTGCCCCAACTAAACCTTCAATTGCCTTTTGATGTAATGTTGCTGCCTAAGTTTCATGCCATCATTAATGGTACAGTAACCGTTTTGCTAATGGCAAGTTATTATTTTATCCGAAACAAACAGGTACGGGCTCACAAAATTTGCAATATCACTGCATTAGTGCTATCAGCCTTGTTTTTGGTTTCTTATGTAACCTACCATACCCTTACCGAATCTACCAAATTTGGCGGAGAAGGAATGATTAAGTATGTGTATTACTTTATTCTACTAACCCACATCATTTTGGCGGCGCTTATTTTACCTCTTATCCTGTTTACCTTTCTACGGGCATTTTCCGGTAAATTTACCCAGCACCGGAGCCTTGCCCGCTATACTATGCCGCTGTGGTTGTACGTATCGGTTACAGGGGTCATAGTTTATCTGATGATTTCGCCTTATTATTAAACATTTATGCAAAACCAACTCACGCTGGCTCAGCTACAGCAAACAATAGACGAGTGGATTACCACCGTAGGTGTACGCTATTACAACGAGCTTACCAACATGGCTATACTAACCGAAGAGGTAGGCGAAGTAGCCCGAATAATGGCACGTAAATATGGCGAACAATCCTTTAAAGCAGGCGATGAAGAACCCGATTTAGCCGATGAACTTGCCGATGTGCTATTTGTATTGGTGTGCATTGCCAACCAAACAGGGGTAAACCTAACCAATGCCCTGCAAAAAAATTTAGACAAAAAAACGAAGCGAGATGCCGCCCGACATGCCCAAAATGACAAATTGCGCTAAATTTGCAGGGCAATTTGCCTAATGTATAGCTTGGGTTAAAAAGCAATACTCAGGGCGGCATTTTACCCTATGTTTAAGTTACTTTTTCTGCTTTTTAAAAATAAAAAGCACCGCTTAGTATTATTAGACAAATACTTGCATAGCTTATATGTGAGTATTGCTATGGTGTTTGTGGTAATTTTGATGGGTGTAGTAGGATATGTGCTGTTAGAAGATTATAACCTTATAGAAGCATTTTATATGACTGTTATTACCCTTTCTACGGTGGGATTCACCGAAGTAAAACCGCTCACCGATGTGGGCAGAATATTTACCTCCTTTCTTATCATTGCCAATTTGGGCATTTTTGCTTATGCCATTTCTACCATAACCTCGTCTATATTAGACGGAAACTTACAACGTATGTTACAGGAGTTTAAGTTGCAAAACGAAGTAGATGCCTTAAATGGGCATGTTATACTCTGCGGTTATGGCAGGTATGGCTCAGAAGTAGCAAAGCACTTTTTGCTGCACAAAACACCCTTTGTTATCATTGAAAATGCTAAACCGGTGGTGGAAAAACTGGAAAAAGAAAGCAACTTGCTATTTTTATCAGGTGATGCCACCAACGACGAACTGCTGGAAACTGCCGGCATAAAACGCGCCAAATCATTAATAACCACTCTGCCCGATGATGCCGAAAACATCTATGTAACCCTTACTGCAAGGCAACTAAATCCGCAACTGCACATTATAAGCAGGGCTTTGAACACTAAATCGGAATCTAAGCTTAAACTTGCCGGTGCAAACGAGGTAATTGTACTGGAGCAAATGGGTGGGTTTTTTATGGCTACCCTTGTGGGTAAGCCCGATTTGGTTACCTTTTTCCAGATTTTATCGCGCGAAACCTCTGATAGCGTCAATTTGGAAGAAATAGACATTAAACATCTGCCTAACGGCGCTACTACTTCCACTATTAAAGACCTGAATATAAGAGGGCAATCGGGCGCTAATGTTATCGGGCTAAAAACTACACAAGGCGAGTATATTGTTAACCCCCCTCCCGAAACACCGGTTATACCCGGTGTGCATTTATTTGTTTTGGGAAATAGAACACAAATAGACAAGTTCAAGAACTTGTGGAGTACGCTTACCTAAACCTATTCAAAAGGTTTGCACCGGCTACCCTACCGGCACAAGATTTGCCGGCCGCATCCGGCATTTATTTTAACCACATTATCACCCCGCAGGCAGAGCCGATTTGTTCTGTCCTACACGCTATTTTTCTGAAAAAAACAGGCATTATCAACCTAAAAATGCACCCAAAAACCTTGAAAAACAGACAATATAAACTCCCCCTTCTATGATGGGGCAGGGGCAAGGAAGCAAAAAGCCTAACCAAAAATGAATACTCGGGAGGATTTACCGGGTAACCCCAAACCTAATAACCCCATAAAATGGCAGCCAATTAGTCTGATTTATGTAACTTTGCGCACCCGCCAACAAACAGCAGCAGAGTTACACACTGCAACACTTTGTTTACCAAAATTTAGTTTATATACATGAGCACACAAACGCTGCAAGTAGAAGAAGTTACCATAAAATTTGCCGGCGATTCGGGCGATGGCATGCAACTTACCGGCACCGAGTTTACCACCAACACCGCCCTTACCGGCAGCGATTTGGCTACTTTTCCCGATTTTCCGGCAGAAATACGCGCCCCCCAAGGCACCCTACCCGGCGTATCGGGCTATCAGTTGCACTTTGGCAGTCGGCTTATTTTTACCCCCGGCGATACCTGCGATGTGCTGGTGGCTATGAATGCCGCAGCGCTTAAAGCCAACCTCAGTACGTTAAAAAAAGGCGGTACCATAATAGCCGATACAGCAGGTTTTGATACCAAAAACCTGCGCCTTGCCAAAGCCGACTCCAACCCGATGGAAGACGGAACTTTAGACGGGTATCAGGTAATAAAAATGGATATTACCAAACTTACCCGAGATTGCCTCAAAGACCTGCAATTAGGCACAAAAGAAAAAGACCGCTCTAAAAATATGTTTGTGCTGGGCTTTTTATATTGGATGTATAACCGAACCATGGATAGCACCATCTTTTTTTTGGAAAGCAAATTTAAG
The DNA here is from genome assembly GCA_002345145.1 of Bacteroidetes bacterium UBA2322. Taxonomy (GTDB): domain Bacteria; phylum Bacteroidota; class Bacteroidia; order Chitinophagales; family UBA2359; genus UBA2359. The sequence goes on along the minus strand of DDVC01000011.1, from coordinate 19,951 downwards.
AAAAAGCCCGATATTTTAGAGGCTAACCTGCGCGCCCTTAAAGCCGGTTATTTTTTTGGCGACACTACCGAAACCTTTACCACCCGATACGAGGTAAAAGCAGCGCCCATGCAGCCCGGCAGATATAGGAGCATTATGGGCAATCAGGCATTGGTTATAGGGCTTATTACCGCCGCCCAAAAAGCCAACCTGCCCCTGTTTTACGGTTCTTACCCCATTACGCCCGCTTCCGATATTTTGCATGGACTGGCTCAATACAAACATTACGGCGTTTCTACCTTTCAGGCAGAAGACGAAATTGCCGCCATTTGCTCGGCTATTGGCGCTGCTTATGGGGGTAGTTTAGCCATTACCGGCACATCAGGACCCGGCATGGCGCTAAAAGCTGAAGCTATGGGGCTTGCCGTTATGCTGGAACTACCTTTGGTTATCTGCAATATACAACGCGGCGGACCCTCTACCGGCTTGCCCACCAAAACCGAACAAGCCGACCTGCTCCAAGCCCTCTATGGCAGAAATGGCGAGTGCCCCATGCCCGTACTGGCAGCTCACTCTCCTTCCGATTGTTTTGAAACTGCCATTGAAGCCTGCCGCATTGCCTTAGAACACATGACCCCCGTTATCTTGCTCAGCGATGGCTATATTGCCAATGGCGCCGAACCCTGGCGTTTCCCCAAAGCCGATGATATACCGGCAATTAACGTTAGTTTTAAAACCACCCTTGCCGAGGGCGAAACCTATATGCCTTACCTGCGCAACGAAAAATTAGTGCGTCAGTGGGCTATACCCGGCACCAAAGGGTTGCAGCACCGCATTGGCGGGTTGGAAAAAGAAGACGGCACCGGCAGTGTTTCTTACAGCCCCGCCAACCATGAATATATGGTTAAAATACGGGAAGCAAAAGTAGAAAAAATAGCCGATTACCTACCACTGCAAACCATTGACTCGGGTCCCGATAAAGGAGAGTTACTCGTATTGGGCTGGGGTTCTACCTACGGCGCTATTAAGTCGGCCGTTACCGAACTCAATGCCGAAGGTTACCAGGTAGCACATGCCCACCTGCGCCACCTGCGCCCGCTGCCCAAAAACTTAGGGGAGATATTACACAACTATCAAAAAGTACTCATTCCCGAAATTAACGCCGGACAGTTGGTTAAAATTATTCGGGATACTTTCCTCATTCCTGCACATCAGTTCAATAAAATTCAGGGCTTGCCCTTGTTTAAAAACGAGCTTAAAACGGCTATTCTGCAAGTTTTGGCTTCCTAACTCTCTAATAAGAACTAACTTCCTCCACGCATCTAATAATATCTTACAATTTTACATTCAAACTATTAATCGTTACTTATGAGAACAAAATTTTCTTTGTGGCAACATCTTTTTATTGCAGTTTTGGCTTGGAGTGTAGGAGTGGGTAAACTTAACGCCCAGCAAACCAACAATTTTTTAAACCGAATTATTTACCCAAACGACTACTACTTTGCGCTGCCCATGTATAACCCCGCCTTTACCGGCGATGCTTCGCAGCCTTCTATCAGCGCCTCGTACCGAAATACACAGTCTAACCTTGATGTAAACCCTTACACCCTCAACTTTTTTGCACAAGGAGCAGTGCCCAGCTTAAAAAGCGGTATAGGTATTAATTTTCAGTACCATAAGTTTGACGACACTTACGTTAATCAGGCACAAGAAAGACTTCCTACCAACAAACGCCAAATGAACATAGGGCTCATGTATAGCTATATGTTTGAGGTAGGCGAAATTTCGGTTTTGCGCATTGGCTTAGGTGCATCGCTGCTGCACTACCGAAATACACCTTTTGTTTTCCAAGGACCCTCGCCGCAGCCCATAGTACCGGTAAATGAGCGCTTCTTTAAACCTTCCTTCGACATAGGTTTATCGGCAAATGTGAAAGATTTTTACGGAGGTATAGCCGTAAAATACTTTAACGAACCCCGATTTAAATTTGCTGAGCCGGGTGCCGAAGATATAATACGCCGAAATGCCTATATACATGCAGGCTACCGACTGGGCTTACTGCAAGACATGTTAGTATTGCGTCCGGCGGTAATGGTAAACCCGCTCTCTACCGGCAGCGGTTTTGGACAGGGCAGCCAGCCGTATGTAGATTTATCGCTGCTTGCCAGTTTTAAGGATTTCCTTTTTGCAGGAGCTACTTACAAAATTAACGACGACCCATTTAACCTTTCGCTGCTGGGGGGCATAAGGGTGGGCAATACTGCCCAAATAAACGCCTCTTACCACTTTCCCAAAAAGAATACGCCCGATGGTAATACCCGCTTTGAGGTGAGCCTTGCCCTGTTTTTGCGGTCTAACTACTACGACGAAGACTTTTAATTTAGGGGTTAGTTATGAGTTATGAGTTATGAGTTATGAGTTATGAGTTATGAGTTATGAATGGGTTTAGTACTTATTACCCACTACTGACTACCCAAATCCGACAGCCATTAACACACGGATAACACGGTTGCGGCTGATTTGCGCCGATTTTTGAAAAATAACGTAGGGAGAGGGCATGCTCTGTCTCTACTCAATTGGGTAAATGATTTCGGGATTACGAGTTACCAATGGGTTTAGTATTCACTACTGATTACCGACTACCCAATACCCAATACTATCTACCAACTACCAAAACTAACCACTAATCACTACCCACTACCTAATAAGGGTGATATTTCCCTGATGCACATATCGGGTGTTTAAGAACGTTTGTGCTTCAATGTAGTAAACATAAACGCCCAATTCTTGTGGCGTACCTTTAAAAGTGCCGTCCCATCGGGCATTAACCTCTTTGGTTTCAAAAATCATTTGCCCCCAACGGTTGTAAATTCTGAACGCCACTAATTCTTTCACTCCGCGTGTATGGGCAATGCCTATATTGTCATTAATACCATCGTTGTTGGGAGAGAAAGCATTGGGCACCAGTATTTCAAAAATGTTGGTTACTTCCAGTTGTATTTCATCAGAGGCAGAACAGCCGTTGGCATCGGTAGTAACTAATGTGTAAACGGTGGTGGCTAACGGGCTGGCAACTGGGGTTAAAATATCTGTGCTACTTAACCCGGTGGGAGGCGACCAACTGTATTGCAACCCTCCGGCTGCACTCTGAGCAATGCCGTTTAAAACAAGGGTTTCGCCTACATTTATAGTGGCATCGGGTCCGGCATTAACCACCGGCAGCGGGTTTACCGTAACCAATACCGATGCGGTATCGCTAAAACAGTTGTTAGAAACTGTTACTGTGTATAGGGTGGTAGTGTTGGGCGATGCTATGGGGTTAGCTATATTACCGGCGCTTAAGGCAGTGGAAGGGCTCCACTGGTAGTTTACGCCACCGGTGGCGCTTAGTTGCACTGATTCACCTGCACAAAACTCGGCAGCGCCGCCTGCGCTGGCGGTTATAGGAAACTGCACAATGGCGGTAAAGGTAAAACTGTTGGCGCAGCCGTTTACATCGGTTACACTGAGTTGGTAAGTGGTGGTATCGGCAGGCGTAACGGTTATGGTGGCATCGGTAGTATTGGTTATGCCGCCGCCGCTCCAGGCAAAACTCGCCACATTAGGGCTAAATGAGCCGGTTAGTAATAGGTCATCGCCACTACACACAATAGGATTTCCGCTAATAAGTACATCGGGTTGCGGGTTTACTGTTACCGTTACGTTATCGGTACGGGCACAACCATTGGGGTCGGTAATGGTAAGCGTGTAAACAGTGGTAGCAGTTGGATTAACCGTAGGCGTGGCGGTATCAGCGCCCGATACAATGCTTTGGTTGGGCGACCATTGATAAATGAACCACGGAAAATTGGCAGAAGCCTGTAGTTGTGTTACATCACCGGCACAAATTTGGGTGTCAGCTCCGGCATTGGCGGTAAAATCGGGATAAACCGTAATGCCGCTTTGTACGGTATTGGTGCAGCCATCGGGCGTGGTTACCGTAAGGGCAATGGTGTAATTGCCCGGCGTTGTATAGGTATGCGTGGGGTTTTGGCTGTTAGCGGTAGTATTATCGCCAAAATTCCAGAGCCAAGAATTGATAGGGGCATTGATAGAATTATCTGTAAACTGAACAGGGACATTGATGCAGGGTGGGGTAAAACTAAAAGAAGCAACCGGCACCGGCGCTACGTAAATATCTTGTTGGGCAGTTACAAAACAACCCAACGAGGTAGTAGTGGTGAGGGTAACGGTTTGTGTGCCGCCCGATGCGTAGGTATGGGTAGGGTTTTGTGCGCCCGATGTGTTGCCATCGCCAAACGTCCATGTCCATGAGTTAATAAAACCGTAGGTAGTGGTAGAGAGGTCGGTAAAAATAACGGGGTCGTAAGCGCAGCCTGTTACGGCAGAAAAATTAGTGGTAAGGGTTGGGTATATGTTAACAAAAATAGTGGCGGTATCTATACAGCCCGGAATACCCGAATCGGCAACTAATGTAACCACATATTGCCCTGTATCGGGGTAGGTGTAGCTGGGGCTAAGCAAAGAAGAAAAATCATTGGTAACGGTGGGGTCGCCAAATTCCCAAAAATAAGTACTTGCTCCAAAACTGGTATTGATAAAATCAACGGTAAAATCTTGTCCGCAATCGGTAATAATATAATCGCCTTGTGGGGTGATGTTGTTAGATTGTACGGCAGCTTGTACTGCCTGGCAGTTGGTTACATTGAACTGAAAATCGCGCCTAATGGAATTAATGGGCAGCCCGTTTCGGAACTCGGTAACACAAATGCCAACTACAAACTGCCCCAGGGTAGTGGGGGTTCCGGTAAGTAAGCCGGTAAGTGGGTTAATGGTAACAGGTGGTGTGCCACCCAAGGGATTGGTGCCACTATAAGGCGGAATAAAACTAACTGTACCATAGGGTGGGGGAGGAGCAGGAGCGCCGGGCGGGTTGCAGTTAGATAAATCGCCTGGTTGTGGGCAGGCATCGCTGCCGCCTATGAGGGGTGCACAAAGCTGATAAACCAATGAGTCGCCATCAGCATCAAAAGCCGACTGGTCAATGAACAGCGGCTGCCCTGCACAAATAACCGTAGGCGGAATGGTATTAAACGCAGCCGAGTTGTTGCAATTGGCTAAGGTGGGGTCGGGCACATTGGTAATATAGGAGGAGCCTGTTTGGTCTGGGTTAAAGATGTTGATGATGGTGCTGTTTCGGCTATAACGTTGGTAAACTAAGGTGTAACCGCCGGTAATAGGGGGCAAACTTACTACGGTGGTGTAGGTGAGTTTTTCTACACAGATATTGGGGAGGGTATTTACACAGATATTGGTAGGCGGATTAACCGGTTGCGGACCACCCGGCGGAATGGGGAGCGACAGGGTAGAGAGTAAAGTGCCCGATGCGTTGAACACAAAAATATAAGCAGGATTGTCAAAAGGTGCGCCGGTAGAAAAGCAATCGCGGTAAACAGTTAAATTGAGCCGGTAGTTGCTTCCACCCAAACATTGATAGGTGAGTTCGCCGCCCACAATATGAAAAGCCTGTATGGCAGGTGTTATAACCAGCGCCAGTAAGCAGGCAAGCATGAATTTGGATAATTGCCCCATAATATGTAAAACCCTAAGGGAGATTAAATGGATAAACACAAAGCATCACTGTAGGAGTTGGGTAAACTTGCCCCAAAGGTTGCACGGTAGCCCATAAAATGGAACACCCCAAACCGAAAACGGTTTATTTAGGATAAATTTTGCCGTTGTTTTGGGGGTTTATAAACAGCGCTTGCAGCAGTTGAGTTATTAGTCAAACTGGTTGTTATAGTCAAAGTTTTTCTTGGTGGTATCGGCGGGGCTGGTATTTATGATACCGCCGGTATCGGTGTTGGTGGTGGTGCCGTCTTCAGCGCCCACATAGGGAATATCGTATTTGTTGCAGTCTAGCTCTATGCTGCGCATAACAGAGGCAGAGGGCATTTGAAATCGGGCGTTTGGGCTAATGGCTAAGGTGGTATCGGCATACATTTTACTCATTAACTTGCCATAAATAGGGAGCGCCATGTTAGAACCCGATCCCAAACGGGTGGTACGGAAGTGAATAGATTTTTCATCACCTCCAACCCAAATACCGGCCACTAATTGGGGGGTTAAACCTACATACCAGCCATCAGAGTTGTCGTTGGTGGTACCTGTTTTTCCGGCAAGGTCTGCTTTAAGGTTATAGCGCCATTTGAGGCGGCTGGCGGTGCCATTGTCCACTACGCCTCTGAGCATGGTAATCATGGCATAGGCAGTAGCTTCGTCAATAGCTTCTACGGTGGTGGTGGTAAAGCGTTGCAGCTCATTGCCATTTTTGTCTTCAATACGGGTAATACTGATGGGTTTGGTGTATAAACCGTTGTTGGCAAAAGTGCTGTAAGAACCCACCAATTCTAAAACCGACATATCAACAGAGCCCAGACAAATGGAGGGAATAGGGTCTATATGGCTCTCTATACCCATTTTTCGGGCAAGTTTAATAACCGGGTCGGGGCTAAGTTGTTTCATTAGGTAGGCAGCTACTCTGTTTATGGAGTGTGCTAATCCGGTTCTGAGCGAAACCATTTGCCCGTTGAGGTAGGAGCCTGCATTTTCGGGCGACCAGCCGTCGTATTCTGAAAATACCACCGGCAGGTTGGGTACTTTGCTACATGGCGACCACCCGTTTTGCAGGGCTACGGCATAAACAATGGGTTTAAAGGTAGAGCCTACTTGTCTTTTTGAAGAAGGACGAGCGCTGTCGTACTTAAAAAATTTGTGCTTAATGCCGCCCACCCAAGCCAGTATGTTGCCATTTCTGGGGTCAATAACCACCATACCGGTATGGAGCAGGTGTTTGGTGTATTTAATAGAGTCAAGGGGCGACATGATGGTATCTATACCTGATTCGGGGTTTTTCCACGAAAACACGGTCATGGGGTAGGGGGTGGTAAACTGTTGTTTGATGTTTTCCTCGCTAAGGTTTTGTTCCTTGTGTACTTTGTAACGCTCGGAATTTTTAATAGCGCGGTAAATCAGTTCATTGGTACCATACCATACATCAGTTTTAGGCAGTTTGGCATTGGGGAGTTCGTCCCAGGGGGTGCGCCCTTTCCAGTGGTCGTAAAACTGTTTTTGAAGTTCGGGCATATGTTCGGCAACTGCTTCTTCGGCGTATTGTTGTATTCGGGAATCAATAGTGGTGTAAATTTTGAGTCCGTCTCTGTAAATATCATAGTTAGTGCCATCAACTCTCACGTTTTTGGCAGCCCAGTTTTTAACTTCCTGTTTTACGTATTCTCTGAAATAGGTAGCTAGTCCTTCGTCGTGCATCATAGGGCTATATTGCACGCCCAGCTCTGTTGCTATGAGCGAATCGCGCTGGGCTAAGCTAAGTTTACCGTATTTGTGCATTTGAGATAGCACTACGTTGCGGCGTTCCAGGGCATTTTGCGGGTTTCGGCGGGGGTTGTACTTGGTATTACCCTTAAGCAACCCTACCAACATAGCGCCCTCTTGTATTTTGAGCGAGTCAGTAGCAGCGTTAAAATAAGTTTGCGAAGCCGATTTAATACCATACGCATTGTTGCCAAAGGGAACTGTGTTAAAATACATGGCCAGTATTTCTTCTTTGGTATAGCTGCGCTCTAATTTAACGGCAATAACCCATTCTTTCAGTTTTTGTTTTATGCGGTCAAATGTGTTGCGTTGGCGGTCGTGAAACAGGTTTTTTGCCAACTGCTGGGTAATGGTGCTGCCACCACCCGAATCTTTACCGCCAATAACTGTTTTAAGGAATACTCGCAGCATACCCCTGAAATCGATACCGGAGTGGGTAAAATAGCGAATATCTTCGGTAGCAACGAGGGCATCTATGGTATGCCGGGGTATTTCTTCAAAATTTACGTTAGAGCGGTCAACCAAGAAGAATTTACCCAGTAAAACGCCATCGGAAGAGTAAACTTCCGATGCTAAGGAGCTTTTAGGACTTTCTAATTCAATAAAGGTGGGTAGCGTGCCCAATAAGCCCTGAGCTACTCCAATGAATAAGGCGAGTACCAATATAACAAGCGAAAAATAGACCTTCCACATCAGTCTGATGTAGTGTTGGTAATTGTTGGGTTGGGTTGTCATGTTTTATTGTTGCCGTAGCTTAGACAAATGAAAAAGTGAGTTGCTATAGCCTAAAAGAAGTGGGTGGTTTAGGAAACTAAGTTATAAGCAGTTTAGGGCTACTTATAGTTTTGGATAAAGAAATCGTAATAGGCATCGGTATCCTTACGCTTAAAATATTCGGTAAAGTTGGGTTTTGAGATGATAAAGTAACGATAACCGGTATCTAAACCCTGAAAAACTGTGCTTTCGTTTTGCTGGAGGGCGCGCAGGTAAATCAAGGCTTTAGGTGCGTCATTAAATTCTTTGATGAGTACAATTTGTGTTTGAGGGTCGAGCAACATTTGGTTTACCTTTAGCTTATCAATGCTGAAATTGGTGTTGTTAAAATCCGATAATTTATTGGTAAGCCCACTGAGTTGTTGTGAGTAGGTGTTAAAAGACACAACCAGATATTGTTTGGCGGCGGGCTGGTAAGAATAAACAGCAGCAGCGGCGGGTTGGGCATCGGCGGGTTTAGCGCCGGGTTTGGCAGAGCCGCTTTCCAGATAGCTCAAAATTTCCTGTGCTTTTGTTTTCACCTCGTCGTTGGGGTGTTTAATAACCACGTCTTTAAGGGCTACAATATAGGCAGCACGGTCTTGTGTATGCCCTGTAATGAGGGCGTTGAGCAGGTCAAATTTGGGTTGCAGCGGATTGGGGCTAAACAATTGGTTTACCTCATCGGAACGTTTTTTTACTTCGTCAAACTTGTTTTGTTTATAGAAAGCATAAGTTTGTTCGTAATACTGCTCCAATTGTCGGCTTTTTTCGGTAATAGCCTGCATTACGTTGGGGTCTTCCACTAACTTGGCAAAAGAGCTTTCGGGGTAGTTTTGGAGGAGTGTATTTTTATGTATGTTTGCCTTTTGGGTATTGTTTTTGGCTTTAGCCAGCAGGTATTGGGTATAGTGTGTTTGTGGGCTAAACTGGCTGTTGGGGTATCGTTTAAGCAGGTCGTCTAAGGTTTCAATGGCTCTATCGGGGTTATTAAGTCGGTTTCTGTAAATCATACCTGCCTCATAAAGTGCCGTAGCAATGAGGGTATCTGATTTTTGGAGGTCTTGTGGTGTAAGGGGTAGTGTTTTTAGTAGGTCATCAACGGTAAGCCTGCCTTCGGAAGCTAAACTCATCAGGTCGGCGGCATTTTTTGTGCCGGCATCGGCGGCAGTATTGTTGTTAGTGGCAATAACGCCGGTGGTTTTACTGCTCAGTCGCCAGTTATCGGTTAGGGTTCTGCCTGGCCAGCGGCGGTTAAACTCTTCAAAACCGTTGTTTCGGGCAACGGGGTTGTAGAAATACCATGCGCCGCCCGATGCGCTGTTATCGGGGTTTGTGGCGGCATTAGCGGCGGCGGCTTTAAGGGCTTCGGCTTCGCGTTTTTTAGCGGCATCGGCTTCCATTTTAGCAATGGCTTGTTCTAAGTAGTTACGGCGTGCACCCTCAGACATTTTAGCTATGCGCTGAAGGCTGTCTTGCAGGGCAACGGTATTTAGGTGTTCTACCAGTTCGGTAAGGATAGTGCGGCGGTTGCTAATATCGTTGTAGGAGGGGTAATTTTTAGGCAGCAGGGCTAAGGTACTGTCGTAATAAGCGCTGGCAGAAACATATCGGGTAAGGTCGTAGTTAAGGTCGGCTAATTTGAGAAAGGAAAGTGCTTTTTGGTCTTTATTAACCGTACTGTTTTTTGCCGATTCATCGAGGTAAGCGGTGGCTTTAGCCATATCGCCTTTTTCAATAGCCAGCTCAGCCATGGCAAAGTAAATTTGGTCAACCACATCGGCATATTTGTTTTCATTGGCAAGGCGCTCAAGGTAGGCTACTGCCTGGTCTTGGGTAAATGAACCGTTTCGGAGTTTAGTGCGGGCAATGGCTAAACGCGTGTTAAACTCCATTGGGAAAGTGGGTTTATTTTTCAGCACTTTATTTAAGGCTATCAGGGCGGAAGGGTAGTTTTTATCCTGCTGATTAAGTTGTGCCAAAATAAAGTATAATCGGGCTTTATCTTTTTTCTTTTTGGTAACTTTAATGGCATTTTGGAGGGCTATTTTAGCCTGCGCCCAATCTTGCCTGATGAGGTAGTAGTGGGCTTCTACGGTAGCCAAATCATCTAATTTGTTTTTGGGGAATTTGCGGTCTTCCTTAGCTATTTTAATAACCTGTTCTGCATCGTGGTAGTTTTTGTTTTCAATATAAGTACGAGCGAGCCAAATCATGGCATCGTACTTAGATAGCTTATGTTGAAACAACCCGCCACTTGCGCTGCCCATAGCCCTATTGGCAGCATTGATTCGGCGCGGGTCGGTTTGGGTGGTATCTGGGGCAGCCTGCGCATTGGCGGGCATATCGGGGTTGTTGGTTTTGTTTTTACCGGTTTTTTTACCTTTTTCTTCTTTTGTTGGGTTGGCGGCTACGGTATCGGCAGGCAGCTCCTTAGGTTCGGCGTTGGTTTTGGCGTTAGATTTATCTTGTTTTTGATTTTTAGCTTCTTTGCTTTTGGGGGTTGGAGCCGGTTTTTCATCGGGCGCGGTTTGCTCTGGTTCGGGTTTGTTATCGGTTTTTTTAGGTGTTTCTGTTTTAGATTTAGGTTGTGGTACGGGTTTACCTTTTTTTCGGGCTTCTTGTGCTTTTTGCCGTTCTTTCTTAAGTTGTTTTTGTTCTTTTTCGCGCTCTTTCTTTTTCCTTTCGGCTTCTTTTTGGCGCTCTTTTTGCGATTTAGCCTGCTCTGCTTTTTTCTTTTCAACTTCTTTTTTGCGTTCCTTTTGGGCTTGGGCGGTTTCTTTTTGTTTTTCTTGTCGGGCTTTATCTTGTTCTTTTTTGAGTTGCTCGCGTTCTTTGAGCAAATCCTTTTTCTTTTGTTCGGCTTCTTTTTTCTTTTGTTCTTGTTGCTCTTTGCGCTCTTTTAGGGCAATTTCTCGGGCTTGCTCTTGCTCTAAACGTTCTTGGGCTTTTAGTTTTTTGTCAATAGCTTTTTGCTGTTTGTTTGGCATTTTGCGCGGCAAACGGCTGAAGTTTTTGGTAACGTACTGAAAAGAACTGATGGCGGCTTCTTTATCGCCTTTTAAGTAATAAGATTGCCCAATGAGTTGGTAACAATCGTCCACCCATTTGCTATTGGGTTTTAGTTGCACTGCCAATGATGCTTTTTTAACAGCTTCATCAAGGTTGCTCATGATGGGGGTGCCATCGCCACTTTTATACACATATACGGGCAAAATATCGTTGTAATTGTCTTTATGGTCTTGCACCAATCTTACTACGCCTTCCTGATAGCGTTGGTTGGCATTAAAATAGCGGTTAAATCGGGCGGTAAGGTCTTGCATACGCATACCAAACCAAGTGGCTTCGTTAGGGTCTTTAGCCTTCGTTTGTCTTTTAGCTTTTTGGTCTTGGATAGCGCCCTGTATGGTTTGGTTAGGGTCGGCTTTTACCGATGTTCCACTTGCGCCGGTATTCATTTCCAATCCTTTGGGCAAGGTTTGGTTGGGCTGCTGTTGTTGTGGCGGGCGCTGTTGCTGTGGGGGGCGTTGTTGGGCGGCAGTATTTTGATAGGCAAAAAGAGTTGGTAAAATTACCAAACAAAGTAACTGCATAAGCGGCGCTGTACGGCTTACTAACCACCTTGTTTTAAGCGACAGGAGTTTCATATAGGTTGAATGTGCCATAATAATGGGGGCAAAAACAGGTTAATTACAAACTGGGGCAGATAAAAACAAAAAAGACCCCCTACATAACCGAAAAAAGGGAAAATTATTTTAACTGCCCAAAAAATGAGTGCCAGTGAAATCAAAATGCAAAATTAAGCCGATTTTTGCAAAAACACACGTAACTTTGTATTTCTCTTATTTACCCCGATATTAAAACCGCTTTACCCCTTCTCTAATGTAGGTAAAGAACAGATGCTTTCTACGCATAAAACGGTTTGGCAGGGGGAGCGCGTGGGCTTTTTTTACGTGTAAATAGCATTTTAACCCAACTAATACCCTGAAATTATGGCAAAAATGCCAAATTGGGGCAGTATCTTGGAACGCCTCAAACACAAGTACCGATTAGTGGTGCTAACCGATGATACAATGGAGGAGCAGTTTTCCTTCCGGTTATCACAAATGAATATCTACGTGTTTTTGAGTACCCTAACCGTGCTAACGGCAGTTTTTACCGTAGTGGTAATGGCGCTTACGCCGCTAAAAGAGTACCTGCCCGGATACGATGATACAGGCACCCGCCGCAAAGTATATGCCTTAGCTGAAAAATCGGACTCGCTGGAACGGGTGGTAAAACAGCAAAATGCTTTTATTAACAGTGTTCAACAGGTGCTGGAAGAAAAAAACGCGGCTAATGGAGCCAATACCCCTGCTCAAAATGAGCCCGATTTTGTTGATACCGACCCTGCCGAAATGGAGGGTTTGTCGGAAGAAGAAAAAGAGCTGCGCCGCACAATGGAAAAAGAAGGAAAGTTTAGCGCCGTTGGCGATGAAAATCTGAACGCCCAGCGTTTGAGCCAAAACCAACTCTACAACTTATTTGCACCGGCAAAAGGTATTATATCTGCCGGATATGACCCCCAAAAGGAGCATTATGCCATAGATATTGTTACCGCAGCCAATGAACCGGTAAAAGCTACGGCATCGGGAGTGGTTATTTTGGCAGACTGGACACACGAATCGGGTTATGTGTTGGGCATTCAGCATGGTAATAATTTAATGTCGTTATACAAACACAATGCTGCACTTTTAAAAAAAACCGGTACTTTTGTGAAAGCGGGCGATGCTATTGCCATTGTAGGTAACAGTGGCGAACAAACGGTGGGTCCGCATCTGCATTTTGAACTATGGCACAACCAAAGCCCCTTAAACCCCACTGACTACCTCGATTTTAACTGACCGCAAATTACCCCTTAGCACAAAATATCTTTCACTTTTTTAAAAAATAAACCATGTTTGGCTCAAGTAAGAAAGCAAGCGAAGAAAAACCTCCGCTGCGGCGCGATGGAGGTAATGCCCTCAACATTATAGGTCAGGGCACTAAAATCACGGGTGCCATTAGTTGCCAAGGTGATATACGAATTGACGGCGAAGTACAAGGCAACATTACCGCCTATGCCAAAATTGTAATTGGTTCATCGGGCATGGTGCTAGGCGATATTGTTTGTGAAAACGCCGATGTAGCCGGAAAAATTGATGGTACCATTAAAGTAAAAGAGCTGCTCAACCTAAAAGAAACCGCCACTATAACCGGCGATATCAGTACCCACAAATTGGTTATTGAAGCTGGCGCTGTATTTAACGGCTTATGTACCATGAACAATGCCGAAACATTTAACTTTGACCTGCCTAACCCCGATAAAACCCACCGCTACGCTGGTAATGCCTCTTCAAAATCTGCCAAATCCACCGCATAACCCCAATAAAACAAGTAAATCTGCCAAAACCACCGCCCAGTATGCCCGATATTCAGGCATAGCCTTTAAAATGGCGGGCATTATACTGCTTGCCGGTTTTGTGGGTTTAAAAGCCGATGCCGCCCTAAACTCATCGCCCCTGCTAACCGTTTTTTTGCTGTTAGCAGGGGTTGGGGGGGCTATGTATGTGGTAGTGAAAGAATTGGCGTAGCTGTTATTTTGTTATTATTTATCTAATTTTTTACATATTACTTGCTGCATGAGTCAATCTGCCAATTTATTTACCGCACAACAAGCTTACCGCCAACTTGGGTTGGTTTCTTTACTCATTGGTTTGGTTTTAGGAGCACTTCAAGTTATGGATAAACTGGGCGCTTACCCGGGTTTTGCCTGGATTTGTTATGCGTTTTTTGCATTCCTTGCTTTTTTTACCGTATATCTGATAGCTATGTCTAACCAAAGCAGCTCATCGGGGCAGGCTGTTTATTTGGTAATGGGCGCGCTGGGTTTAAAATTTATTTTTAGTGTACTTATGGTAATTACCTACATGTTTGCGGTAAAACCTACCGATGTAAGGTTTATTTTGCCTTTCTTTTTCTTGTATGCCATATACACCGCCGTTGAAACGCGGGTGTTAATGCAATTGGTGAATACTAAAAAATAGGGCAGCGGTTTACTCGCTCCCCCTTAAATCGGGTACATTTGCCTTTGCTGCTACTTGTAGGGCGTAAATGCAAAGCACACAAGGAAAAATGTGAAAAAAACCGGAATATATTTATTGCTTAAATCCGTTATCTATTGGTGCGTTTGGTAAACAATAATTGCAAAACAAAGTAAACCACCAATTGCCTTTTTTTGTTAATTTTGTGCCTCAATTTTATTTGTTTAAACATTTTAATATGTCAGAAATTATTGTAAACCGTGTAACCCAAAGCGGTATCATTACCCTAAACTTAGAAGATTATTTTCCTGCACAGCCCATAGTTGTTTTTGATATTAAAGACTTTTTGTTCAGAGGATTGATTCTGCGCGAAAAAGACTTTAGGCAAGCTCTTAAAGAGCATAATTGGGATACTTACCAAGATAAAAACATTGCCATAACCTGCACCGCCGATGCCATAGTGCCACTATGGGCATACATGCTGGTAGCCGCCTATTTGCAACCATTGGCTGCATTTTATGCCTTTGGTAATGAAGAAACCCTGCAAACCCTTTTGTTTACCAAATCCCTTGCCCAAATAAACCCTGCCAATTTTGAGCATAAACGGGTGGTTATTAAAGGCTGCGGCGAAAAATCCATACCGGCAGCCGCTTATGTAGAAATTACCCGACTGCTCAAGCCGGTGGTAAAATCGCTTATGTATGGCGAACCTTGTTCTACTGTGCCCATCTATAAACAAAAAGACCCCGAACCCGAAGCCTAAAACCCGTTTCCGGATAGTTGCTAAAATACGATATTGATATGCTTACCATTTTTACCCCTGAGTGGATAGATGCTTTTAAGCAAAGCATTAACCAAAACACCGTTTACCAAACTGCCGCCGCCAACTGGGAGGGCTCTTTGTTAATGGTTTTTAGCCGAGACGGACAAATAGACCCCAACACCGCACCTGCCGTTTTGCTCGACCTTTGGCACGGAGAGTGCCGCTCTGCCCAAGCCGCCCAAGCCCCCGATTTTGAAACTGCCGATTTTATTCTTGCCGGCAGTGGTAAAGATTGGAAACAGGTATTAGACCGAGAAATAGCTCCTATTATGGCTATTATGCGCGGTAAACTTAAACTCAAAAAGGGTAGCATGGTTACCCTTGCCCGATATGCCGATGCTGCTAAAGAGATTGTGAATGCAGCCGCCGATTTAGATACTTTTATTCCCGATGAATGGCTTATGTAATCTTTTTTACCAATAACCGCATCAGCGCCCCCCAAAAAATACTATCGCTAAAATGTGCCCTATATGCAAACAGCAGGCAGCAAAATTCAGATAAGATACATACATACATGATGTTATGACCATGTAATTGTTTTTGGCTAAACCACAGCCACCCATACCATAGTTTAAAATTTTACGTACACTACCCATTCAAATGAATAACTCTATTAATCAGATACTGGCGCTGGTGTGCTGGGTTGTCTTTTTCTTAATCATGCTCTCTTTTTTTGGTCGGGAAATTAAAGTGGGTAACCTATCGTTGCGCAAAATAAACATATTATCGGATATATTAGAGGATGAGCTGCCCAATGACACCACCGAGCAAATGCAACCCGATACCATTCCGTTGATGAATAACTTAGATACCTCACTTTTTAATGCCTACCTGCCTGCCGATACTGCTATAAATATACCGGAAACCGATACCTTGCCGGAGGTTAAAAGCATAAAAACAGAACCGCCCCCCGAAAAAATAAGCTATTATACAAATACCCCCAGCCCCGCCACTTTTGCACATGTTCAGCCCTCACAAATAGTACACTACTTAGAAGATTACACCGCCGCCGGCAATGGCGTACAAATGTTGCTCACAAGGTTTGATACCCTCACTGCCAAAGGTAAAAAAGTGCGTATAGCTTTTTGGGGCGACTCGCTTGTAGAAGGCGATATTTTGGTGGGTTACCTTAGAGATATGCTCCAAAGCAGGTGGGGCGGAAACGGCGTAGGTTTTGTATCGGTGGTATCGCCGGTGGCGCAGTTTCGGGCATCAGTAAAACACACTTTTTCAGGTAATTGGAAAACACATGCTATTATAGACAATAAAGCCATACCACAGTATATGGGCATTAGCGGGTACTGCCATTACCCCCTTAGCCGAAACAGTTGGGTAAGATACAGCGCCACTACCAAACATGCCAACAGCAATTCGTTTAACCAAGTGAGGTTGTTTTATTACAACCCCGCCAACCAAAACGCTGCGCTATCTTACACCATCAATAAAAATGAACCGTTAGTAGCCGCAATGCCCCCAGCCGATAAAGTACAATGCCTTACCATTGATGCCAACGAGTTGGTTAAAACCATAGAGTTCAGGTTCGATACCATTCCGGGTATTTGGATATATGGCGCTTCATTAGAAGGTAACAGTGGCATTTATATCGACAACTTTTCGGTAAGAGGCTCGGCAGGAACACAACTCAAGCGCATTAAACCCAAGATGTTTCAAGAGTTTAACCAACTTCAGGAATACTCCCTGCTCATTTTGCAGTTTGGGTTAAACGTAGAAGCTCCTACCGGCGTTCATGTAAATCTTTACAGCAAAGCTATGGACGCAACCGTAGCATACATCAAAGAATTTTTTCCCGATACGCCCATCATTTTGTTTAGCGTAACCGACCGGTGCAGCGTGAGCGAAACCGGTGAAATAGTAACCGCCGCTAATTTGGACAAACTACTAACCGCCCAAAGAAATATAGCCAAAAAACATCAAATAATGTTTTGGGATATGTACAGCGCTATGGGGGGCAAAAATGCGATGCTCACCTATACCCAAAACGGATGGGCAAACAAAGACTATACCCACCTTAATTACAGGGGTGGTAAAGAACTGGCTAAAGCATTTTCTAAAGTTTTAATAAACTAATATTACCCACTTTCCCCCTATCGGGAAAGCTACATAAATATCCCGATTTTTTCATTAAACAGGCATCTGTTTTAACATTTAAGCATGGTTAAACCCTTTAAATACTACCAGAACTTGTGGATAATATGGCTGCTTGCCATCATACCCATACCCACCTTTCAAAACAGTTATGCCCATGCCGGCATACCCCACCCATACTGTTATGATGATAACCAAATACTGAACCCAGCAGCTCTTGCACCATTTTTGGAAGCGCTCTATACACTTGAGCAAACTGCCACCATGAGCAAAAGCCGATTGACCAAACTGCCCATTGTGCATATTGGCGACTCTCACCTGCAAACCGATGTGCTTACCTCTGTACTGCGCGAGCGCTTGCAACTGCGGTTTGGTAATGCAGGCAGGGGACTTGTTTTTCCTTACAGAGTAGCCAAAACCAATGAGCCTACCTCTTACACCTCATCGGGCAATGCTGCTTTATGGGAAGCTAAACGTTGTGTATATCCCGATAATCCCATACCCATTGGGGTATCGGGCATAACACTGCATACCACTAACCCACAAGCTGCTATTACCCTCCAAGTTAGGAATACCACCCAGTTGGATTACGGTTTTGAAAGGGTTAAAGTTTTTGCCGACACGCAGGAGCAGGCTTTTGACTTATTTGTGGACGGTGCACAGCTCAATTTTTCTGCGGGTAGGTTTCTTAGAAAAATAGACATGGCAAAACCAACCAACACCATAACCCTGCAAAACACGCAAACAAATACCTCCCAACAGTATGGAAACTTGTATGGTATTAGTTTTGAAAATCTGAACAATGGCATACTATACCATACCATAGCGGTAAATGGAACCCAGTATGCTCACCTGAATAAAGCCGCTTACTTTGCAGAACAAGTGGCAGAGTTAGAACCCAAACTCATCATTATTTCACTGGGTACTAATGAAGCCTTTGGAAAAGATTTTACTACTGAACAGTTCAACGCTGAGGTATCTCAATTAGTAACTAAGCTCAGGCAAAACTGCCCGGGGGCAACTATACTGCTCACTACTCCTGCTAACTCGTTTAAACATAAACAGCCCAATATCAAAATGTTTGCCGCTGCCGATGTGCTTAAAATGTTTGCCTCAAACAACAAGTTACCTTACTGGGACTTAAACACGATTGGCGGTACTGCTTTTGACTGGCAAAACCGAAAAATGCTGCAACAAGACGGGGTTCATTTTACCTCATCGGGTTACTTGTTTCAGGGCGATTTATTTCATCAGGCACTCATAACTGCTTACGGCCAATATGTTGCAGATAAATCCAGATAAACTCATTGAGCAGTTTTTGTATAACCCTACTGCCCCGCTTATTTTTAACAGCGGTTTGTTTTTGTTTTTGTTTTTGGGATTTTTGTTCCTTTACGCATTTTTGCATAAGTACCCATACAGCCGTATTTTATACCTAACGGCTTTTTCTATTTACTTTTATTACAAATCGAGTGGTACTTATGTGGCTGTTTTGCTCTTTACCGCTGTGGTTGATTACTCCTTAGCCAAGCTCATTTACCACGCACCTAAAAAATGGGTTAAAAAAGCCCTGCTCATAATTAGTTTAGTGAGCAACTTGGGCATTTTGGCATACTTTAAGTACACCAATTTTTTTATAGACCTAACCAACCAGCTAACGCTTGCCAATTTTGCCTATTTAGATATTTTCCTGCCTGTGGGCGTATCGTTTTTTACTTTCCAGTCGCTCAGTTATACCATAGATGTGTATAGAAACGAAATAAAACCGGTAAGTCTGCTCGATTTTACCTTTTTTGTTACTTTTTTCCCTCAAATGGTAGCCGGTCCTATTGTAAGGGCTAAACACTTTTTGCCTCAAATTCATCGCCCCATATATGTATCGCATCAAGATTTTGGCAGGGGTGTGTTTTTGTTTATGTGTGGTTTGTTTAAAAAGGCGGTTATATCGGATTATATTAGCCGCAATTTTGTGGACAGAGTTTTTGATGACCCGCTTCGTTATACCGGTTTAGAAAACCTGTTTGGCGTGTATGGGTATGCCTTGCAAATATATTGCGATTTTTCGGGCTATACCGATATGGCTATTGGCATAGCTTTGGTATTGGGGTATCAGTTAGCGCCCAATTTTGACGCTCCTTACCAATCGGCAAGTATAACCGAGTTTTGGCGGCGGTGGCATATTTCCTTGTCGTCTTGGTTAAAAGATTACCTTTATATTGGCTTGGGCGGCAACAGATTGGGTAAACTGCGCACCTACTTTAACCTTATGGTAACCATGCTGCTGGGCGGCTTGTGGCATGGCGCATCATTGCAGTTTGTTTTTTGGGGATTTATGCACGGATTAGCCCTATCGGTAGAAAAGTTTTTTAACATCAATGCCAATAAGCGCGCTATTTTGCCGGTGCATTTACTTAGGGTTATACTCACGTTTCACTTTGTTTGTTTTTGCTGGATATTTTTCCGCGCTACCACCTTTGAGGCGGCTACCGATATTTTGAGCCAAATTTTGTTTGACTTTAAACCCCAGTTTTTTCTCACCTTTATTACCGGATACCAAAAAGCGCTAACCCTTATGGGGCTGGGTTTGCTGCTGCACTTTACCCCCAAATGGGCAGACCTCAAAATGGAGCATTGGGTTACCAAAATGCCGCTGCTTGCTAAATCGCTCATATTGGTAGCCATTGTTTACTTGGTTATGCAGGTTAAATCGTCCGATATTCAGCCGTTTATTTATTTTCAGTTTTAACTTGGGGGTATGGGTACTATGTTGAGGTAAAAAGTAAATTTTGTAAAAACGGTTGCCTTGCGGGGTGGTTTGTTTTTTTTAACCCTG
>DDVC01000094.1 GCA_002345145.1 Bacteroidetes bacterium UBA2322 | reverse complement strand
ATAAGCAATAATAACCAATTTGCGTCTTTGCGTGAAAAAAATCGGGCAGGTAAATCGCAATTATTCCAAAAATCCGTGCAAGTCAGCCACATCCGTGTTATCCGTGTGCTAATTGCTGACGGAAATCTTACCCATTAGCCTGCAAATACGCCATAAATTTGAATGATAGGCAGTACTTAAGTAAATACGCTCTTTTTTTTGTTTACACAGCCTAAATTGCAAATTTACATTGCAAAAAAGCCTAACTTTGCGCCTTGTATGCCTGTAAAACCACCTGTAATAAAAACCTTGTTGCCCGATGCCGGTAAAACAAGCGCCCACCCAAGCGCAGATTTATCGGTTACTTATACATCGGTAAAACTGCCTTTTGCCGAAATTGAAGGGCTTATAAATCACTATTTACCCGCCGGATACCCTATTTTCCAAACTTCTACCTTGCAATTAGGCATAGCACAAAGTTTGCTGCCCTACTCGGTGGCGGTAAATATAACCAAACCTGCCAACCTGCGCCTTAGCACACAAAATGAGGCGCTTTATTTGCACCTGCCACTACACGCCGCCATTACCCTTAAAGACAAAGGGCTGCTGCTTTCGCTTACCCCGCTCGAAGCGGTGATGCAGGTAGAGGTAACAGCCCGCGTACACCTGCATTTAAAAGCTGACTGGCAACTGTTTACCCGAACCGAAATTGAAGCGTTTAACTGGCACCAAAGCCCCCAACTGCGCGTGCTGGGTATTCCGGTGGCTGCGCTCACCATTATTGAAAGAGAGTTGGAGCGTTTTATTGCGCCATGGATGGGTAAAATAGACCAATTGATTGCCGAAAAGGTGCCTTTTATCAGCATTGCACAAATGGTGTGGAAAACGCTGCAAGAGCCATTCCATATTTGGGAACAACCCAATATGTGGCTGCGCTGTTTTCCGCAAAAAGTGTATGTATCGGGCATAAAAACAGAAGCCCAACATTTACATATTACCCTTTACATAAACGGAGGGGTGGTAAATACTACCCAACAATTAACTAACGAGGATAACCGCATTCTGCCACTGCCCGATGCCCAGCCGCTACTCAACCCGGAAAATGCCCAAAAACATTCGGCTATTAAAGTGGTTAATTTTTTGTCTTACAACAAAATTAGCGAACTGATTAACCAACACCTTCAACAGTTTACCTACCACTTTTTTAATAGCCGATACTACCTTCGGTTTGGCAGATTTAAACTGTATGCCCAACCCGAAAAAAACCTCGTATTTGCCGAAGCTGTTTTTACCGGTTCTATGCGCGGTAGGGCTTTCCTCCATTTTAACCCCCATTACAGCATTACCCATAAAACCCTCCTGCTCCAAAACTTTGAGTTTGAACTCCAAACTTCAAGCCTCCTGCTTAACCTTGCCAACCGTTTTGCCAAACAAACCCTTGCCGATAGGCTTTGCGATACTATTCAGGAGCTTATTAACCGCCAACTTGCCGAACTAAACAGTTTTTTGCACGATTTTTTGCGCCGGCAGCAAGTAGAAAATGTGGTGTTTACCACCAATTTAGAGGCTGTTTTTATTGAGAGCGTTACCTTTGCCCACCAACATATTAAAGCCGTGCTGGCGTTAAATGGCAATACCGAAGCTGTTATTTTGCTCAATGGCTATTTTTGATTTACCTTTACAGGCTTTTTTCTTTTTTCACTTTTGCAATGTATTAGCGCCATGCTTGTTATTAACAATATCATCATAAGCAACGATGTAGTAGAGGAACAATTTGTGTGCAACCTTACCGCCTGCAAAGGAGCCTGCTGTGTAGAAGGCGACTGCGGCGCTAAATTAGAGCCCGATGAATTAGCTGTTTTAGACCAAATTTACCCGCTTGTAGAGCCCTACCTTACGCACGAAGGTAAACAAACCATTGCCCAAAACGGGCGCTATGTGCTTGACCCCGACCCCGAAGTGGGCTACACCACCCCACTCATAAACGGAGCGGCTTGCGCCTATATCAGATTTGACGAAATGGGCATAGCCAAATGCGGTATTCAAAAGGCTTACGAAGAGGGTTTGATTGATTTTCCCAAACCCATTTCGTGCCACCTTTACCCCATACGCACCAAACCCTTTAACAACCATTTTGAAGCGGTTAATTATGAGCGCTGGAGCATTTGCAAGCCTGCCTGCAAATTGGGTAAAAAACTGAAAGTGCCGGTATATGTGTTTTTAAAAGAACCCCTCATTCGCAAGTACGGACAGGATTTTTACAACCAACTCGATGCTATGGCAAAACACTTGCAAACCCCGGAAGAGCCCACCACCGATTAACCCTATCCGCTAACGGCTGCCGTCCCAGTTTGAGAGCTATTTACCCCCGTTTTTAGCAAAAAAGCACACAGATAACGCAGATTAAACGGATGTTAGTAGTGGTTAGGGGTTAGTGATTAGTGGTTAATTGGTAGTGGGTACTAACACACTCATAACTATTCACTTTTCACTATTTGAAATCAGCGCCATCCGTGTTATCTGTGTGCTAATGGCAGTCGGCTTTTAGCTCATGCCGGGTAGCACAGACTTTATGTGCCATTTTACATCAAACCGGCGTTATACCTCATTAAAACCACCTTGTTAAAAAATAGCGTAGTTATGCGTACCTCGTTGCCTTTTGTTGTTGCCTTTGTTTTTACCTGTTTTTGGTATGCGGGTTGCTCCTTTGCCGAAGACTGGTCGCCCCTGAATGATTATTACCGTGGACTTGAACGGTTTGGCGCTTTTGAAGAAAATCCATTTGTTTATACCGGCAGCCAAACGGCTTCTAATTTTTTGCTCAGTGTAAACGGCTCTACTTATACCAATGCCCGAAGGCAAATAAACAGCGGCCAAAAACCGCTGAAAGACGCCATCAGAACCGAAGAGTTTTTGAACTACTTTACCTACAACTACCCCGAGCCCGATGCCAATGAACACATAAGCATAAACGGCGAAATAGCCGCCTGCCCCTGGAACACCCAAAACCGCCTTGTGCGCATAGGATTAAAAGGCAAAACCATACCGCATAACGAGCTGCCGCCTTCTAACATAGTGCTGCTTATTGATGTTTCGGGCTCTATGGTAAACAATAATAAACTGCCGTTGCTACAATCGGGATTGCCTTTTTTGGTAAACAAACTGCGCGAGCAAGATAAAATTGCCATAGTTACTTATTCGGGCAAGTGGGAAACGGTGTTGCCCTCCACATCGGGCAACCAAAAAACACTCATCAACAATGCCATTCAAAGCCTGAATGCTGAGGGCAGCGCCGCAGGTTCGGAAGGCATTAATGCTGCTTACCAAATTGCCTTAGATAACTTTGTGCCCGGCGGCAATAACCGCGTAATACTTGCCACCGATGGTGATTTTAATATAGGCATTACCAACATAGACACCCTTGTTTCGTTTGTAAAACAAAAAAGTGCGGCAGGAATTTACCTCACCGCCATAGGCGTAGGAGCGGGCGTACAAAACGAAGCCCTAATGGAGCGCATAGCCATAAACGGCAGAGGTAATTATGAATACTTAGATAAAGTGGAACAAGCACAAAAACTATTTGACCAAGATTTTGGGCATTTTTACAGCATTGCCGATGACGCGCAAGTTATGGTAAACTTTAATCCCGATTTGGTTACGGCTTTCAGGCTCATTGGGTACGAAAACCGAATGCAACAAAATGCCCAGCCCGAAAACGATGCTGCCAACGCCGGTAAAATAGGCGCCGGGCAAACCGTAACCGCCCTTTACGAAATGATACCTAATACTTGTTCTAACTGTGGGGGCGCGCCTGCATTTACCATAAATTTCAGCTATAAAAAACCCGCTGAAACCCAAAACCGCCTCCTTACCCTACAAGTACCAGACGAAAACCTGAGTTTTACCCAAGCTACCGAAAACCTGCGTTTTGCCGCTTCGGTTGCTGCATACGCCATGCTGCTCCGTAAATCTGCCTATAAAGGTACAGCCACTTACAATAACACCATAGAGTGGGCGCAAAATGCCAAAACCTTTGACCCGTTTATGTGGCGCAACGACTTTATAGGCGTGGTATCAAAAGCGCAGGATTTGGAGTAGGGGAGGCAGTAATCTAAGCAATAGGCACACCGCCGCACCTAATCCAGTCTTCATAAGTATCTACGTCAGAAAGGGCAGGAAGCAACTGCACTGTTAATGCCAATTCGGCTGCTCTGTGCAGGGTTTGTTGCAACACTTTTTCGGTACTCCATGCTATACCTTGCAATAAGGTGGGGTAAAACCAATTCATACCCAGCAGGTAGTAACCGCCGTCGGCAGCCGGACCAATGACCACATCAGCGCCATTGCTCAACATTTTTACTGCATTTTCAATGTGTAAGGTGGTTAGTTGCAGGCAATCGCTGCCTATAATAAGCGCTTTGTTGGCGGCGCTTTCAAATGCTTGCTCAAAAGCATGGCTCATGCGCTCGCCTAAGTAGTTGCCCGTTTGCAGGTATTTTTCATAACCGTTTGTCCACTCATCGGCAGTGGGTATAAAACGGCTGTAAAAAACTTGCTTTCGGTAGGGCAAGGGCAGTGTTATTTGGTGCGTATGGTGCAAAAGGGCTTGGTAAATTTGTAAAGCTGCCTGTGTTCCGGCAGTGGCAGCTATCCGGGTTTTTACCTCACCCGGTATCGGGTTTTTTACAAAAACGAGTAAGGTAGTTTCCATTTGGCTTTCAGATTTGCTTTGGATGTCAATTCCATTTTTTATTGCCAAGTTTCAGAAATTTGACTGCAATAAATTTCATTTCAACTGCACACGCATATAAACCGGGTGGTGGTCAGAAAATTCAAACTGCTGGTCAATGGTGCTGGCAGCAATCAGTTCTAAATTGGGCGAAATCAAAAAGAAATCGAGCAGTTGGGTAGGTGTTTCTCCGGGTTGGTAAACGGTGTGCATTTTGCGGTTGCTTGGATGGGTGGGGTCATAAATCCACTGCCACCCGGGCGGCATAAAATCATCGGGAACATCAAAGGCGGGGTCTTGCGGCGCTATATTTTCGTTTTTAAAACCCGGTGGGCTTTGATTCCAATCGCCGCCTACCACTACGTAATTTCCTTTTTCATACTCTTTTAATATAATGGATTTTAATTCCTGCATTTGTGTTTTTTTTACCTTACCATCGCTGTCATACGCCGATTTATGGGTGTTTATCAACACTAATTCTTTGCCGCCGGATACAGCATAACGCTGCACCAAAAAGCAACGTTTAACAAAAAACATAGAAACAGGCCAAGGATACTCAGCGGGCAAGGCATAACGCAGGCTTTCTTTGGGTGCAAATCGGCTATAAGTAGCCAAGCCACTCCATACTTTTCCGTAGGGCTGTTTTATGGGATACGGAATATAAGCGGCGTTGTAATTGGTAGCAAAGGTAAGGGTATAATCGGGCAGGTGTTGCGAAAAGTAATCGGCTTGGTTAATGAAATAACTTCGGTGTGCATTTTGGTCAACCTCTTGGAGCATAAAAAAATCCACGTTTTGCATTTTTACCAACAGGTCTTTTATGCCTTCTACATTTTTTTGTACAGCATTTTTTGGAGTATGTACCATTTTGCCGCCATCATGAAACAAATCAGATTCTTTACCCAATCCGGCATAACCTATATTCCAAATTAGAAACGACAATATTTTTTCGTTGTTTTCATTTTTTTCATTGTTTTTTCCATTTTTATTTGGAATTTTGGGGGTAACCGGCTCAAGCCGCGCCGGTCGGTAATCGGCAAAAGCGCCTGCTATTAATACCATACTCAACAAGCTCACTATGGCAGAGAGTATAATAATGAGTGCCTGTACGGAAAACCGCAAAAGACGGTTGTTTATATGTGGCATATTATTAGTCATGGCATTAATTACCCGATATTACATTGGGCAACATGGTTGGTTATGTTTTTATTGGCAAAACTTGTAGTTCTTACTTCTATTTTGCTACTTTTGAGGATATTTAGGTGTTTATTGTTTGTATAAATCGGTAAATCAAAACAAAATGCACACAAAGTTAAGTGTTTATTTTATGTTTGCAGCTATCGGGCTGCTTTTTTTAGCGGCTTGCAGTCAAAATACCTCGCACAAGACCAACAAGAACACCGGAACGGCAACTATTTTACCCACAAACGATTTGAGAACGGCTACATTACCCGATAGCTTGCACAATAGTATGCCCCAAATAACAACAAACACCAAGCCCTTGCCCGCTGTTACTGCCTCGCCTCCGCCGCCCGCCGCCGCCCAAAAACAGGTTGGGCAAGCAAACCCTCAACAAGCGCCCACTCCGCCGCCGCCTACTGCCGTAAACATACCCGCCGGTGCGCCGGCGCTACCCACCCCCGCCGGCTCGCCTGCTGCTACTGCCACAGAGCCCGAACCGGAAACAACAGAACCGCCTAAACCCATGCGCCCTTTTACCCCTATGCCGCCTACCAATACAGAGCAGCTCAATGCTTTTTTTGACCATGCTAACCGGTTTTTGCAGCGCAATGTGAACAATATGGGCAGGGTAAACTATGCTAAAATAAAATCCGATAAAACGGAATTAAACGCCTTGGTGCGCAAAATTAATTTTATCAACCTGCAAGACGCAACCCCTGCCGAAAAAGCTGCTTTTTACCTCAATGCCTACAATGTATTGGTTATTAAATTAATAATTGATTATGACCTGCCCAAATCGCCTTTGGAAGTATTGGGGTTTTTTGACCAGATTTTGCTTGATGTTGAACAAAAGAAAATAACCTTAAACCAACTCCAAAAAAACACATTGTTTGCCCTAAAACCCGATGCAAGGCTGCATTTTGCTTTAGTTTGTGCCGCTACCGATTGCCCGCCGCTGCTCAATGCGGCGTACATGCCCAAAACATTAGAGGAGCAACTTACCCAACAAACCCAAAATGCCTTGAATACGCCTAAATTTGTGCAGCCCGATGAGCAAGCAAAAAGGGTACTGGTTTCCAAAATTTTTGAATGGTATGAAAACGATTTTACCTCCTCATCGGGCAAATCGGTTATCGGGTTTATTAACCAATATCGGAAAAATGCTATTCCAGCTCATTTCACCATTCACTACAAAGACTATAACTGGCAACTCAATAGCCAATAAACGCCCAAATAAGCCCGATTAAAGTTGGTTTCGGTAATTTTGCTTATTTTTGTGTCTGCTCATAAATACAAACTATGCCCAGCACAGGCAATTTTGGCAAATGCACAAAAGGTTATCATTTTTACGCAGCTAATAAACTTAACCCGTCATCACGTTTTTTTAACCCGTTGTTTACCCCAGCACATGCAAGACACTTTCAAAAAACACATAGAACAAGGTTATGCCTTTAAATCCGATTCACTTATACTGGGTACTGCCATTTTTAACGGCGAACCGTTGGAACATACCCATATAAAAGTGCCGCTTAAAACACTTAACCGACACGGACTGATAGCCGGCGCTACCGGAACAGGTAAAACCAAAACCATACAAGGGCTGGCAGAAGCCCTTTCAGACAAAGGGGTTCCTGTATTGGTAATGGATATTAAGGGCGACCTTAGCGGCTTGGCGGCACAGGGCGCTACCAACCCCAAAATTGAAGACAGGCAAGCTAAAATTGGCATTCCGTTTAAACCCAAGGCTTATCCGGTAGAACTGCTCAGTATTTCGCAAGAAAAAGGTGTGCGGCTCAGAGCTACGGTATCGGAGTTTGGTCCGGTTCTGTTTTCTAAAATCCTTGGGCTAAACGAAACACAACAAGGCATTGTATCGGTTTTGTTTAAATACTCTGACGACAACCAATTGCCCCTGTTAGACCTGAACGATTTTAAGCGGGTACTCAATTTTGCCACCAACGAGGGTAAAGCCGAAATAGAACAGCTCTATGGCAGGGTTGCCACTGCTTCTGCCGGCGCTATTTTGCGCAGTTTAGTAGAATTGGAGCAGCAAGGAGCCGACCTGTTTTTTGGCGAACCCTCGTTTGATGTGGACGACCTTGTGCGCTTAGATAAAAATGGCTGCGGTTATATTTCTATTCTTAGAGTGGTGGACTTGCAAAGCAAACCTAAACTGTTTTCTACCTTTATGCTTTGCCTTTTAGCTGAAATTTACAGCATTTTTCCGGAAGAAGGCGACCCCGAACAGCCCAAGTTAGTGCTGTTTATAGACGAGGCTCACCTCATTTTTAACGAGGCATCAAAGGCGCTGCTCAACCAAATAGAAACCATTATTAAACTCATTCGGTCTAAAGGGGTGGGCGTATTTTTTTGTACCCAAAATCCTACTGATATACCCGATGCCGTGCTGAGCCAATTAGGTATGAAAGTGCAACATGCGCTGCGCGCTTTTACTGCCAAAGACCGCAAAATGATTAAATTGACCGCCGAAAACTACCCCTTATCCGATTTTTACAAAACCGATGAGTTGCTTACTTCTTTGGGTATTGGTGAGGCTGCCATTACCGTACTTGACGAAAAAGGCAGACCTACGCCTCTTGCGGCTACTCTGCTGCAAGCGCCCCGCTCGCGCATGGACGTACTGACCCATGTTGAGTTAGACCAATTGGTGGCAAAATCGGCATTGGTAAAAAGGTACAACCAAACCATTGACCGCCATAGCGCCTATGAAATGCTAAACGCCAAATTGCAGGAGGCACAAAAACAACAACCTGCACCGGAGAGCAAAACCACCTCTACACGCACTACCGCTACACAAAAAAAAGAAAAAGGATTGCTGGAAACTATTACCTCTAACCCCATGGCTAAACAAGTTTCTAATACCCTTGTGCGCGAAATTACCCGCGGCTTGCTGGGTGTATTGGGCATAAAACCAAAACGGTAACCGGCTCGCTAAAATATACAAGCTAAAATATACAAATGGAGCTTTGACTACAACAAAAATAAATGCTCATAATATTTATCATGTTTGCCGATTTTGATAAGTACTGGAATTACCGGCAGCCTGCCGAAACAGAAATGAAGTTTTTAGCCATGTTGCCCGATGCGGTAATGAGCAATAATGCAGATTACCACCTTCAGTTGCTTACCCAAATTGCTCGGGCACAGGGGTTGCAGCATAAATTTGCGCAGGCACACCATACCTTAGATGAAGTGGCTAAAAGCCTTCCTCCTGAGCCCATTACTGCCCATGTACGTTACCAATTAGAGCGCGGGCGGGTTTACAATACATCGGGGAACAAGGGGCAGGCACTGCCTTGTTTTACCAAAGCGCTTGAGTTAGCTACCCAACTTAAACAAGATGATTTTGCTGCCGATGCCCTGCACATGCTTGCCATTATATCGCCACCCGATGATGCGCTCCAATGGAATCTTAAAGCCTTGCATTTGGCACAAAATTCTGACAATGAGCAGGCACGCGCATGGCTGGGCTCTCTGTACAATAATCTTGGCTGGACGTATTTTGACCAACAGAATTATGCCCTTGCGCTTCAGATGTTTCAGGAATCGGAGCAATGGTTTGAAAACCGCCAACGCAGTACCGAAGCCAATATAGCCCGATGGTCGGTAGCCAAAACGTTGCGCTATTTGCAACGCCCACAAGAAGCCCTTGTAATGCAAACTTCCTTGCTCAAGCAACAAATAGACCACAACCGGGAGGAAGATGGTTATATTTTTGAGGAGTTGGCTGAGTGCCTGCTTGCCCTAAACCGGCACCGGCAAGCTCAAAAGTATTTTAGCGCCGCCTACCACCTGCTCAGGCAAGATACTTGGTTGGTTAAAAACGAACCTGGGCGGCTGCAAAGGTTAAAAGAGCTGGCAACTGCTGCCCCCGAAACAGATAACTGATATGCTCCTGCGAAGCATTTTACCCATTGTCAAACAATTGGGTTTGGGCGGCGTGGGGCAATAGCCTAAAACTGAGCCTGTGGTAGGGGCAGGGTCCGTATTGTGCTATGGCTTGGCGGTGTTGCAAGGTAGGGTAGCCTTTATTTTGATGCCACTGATACATGGGGTATTGCTTATGCAGTTGCAGCATATAGGCATCGCGTGAGGTTTTGGCTACAATAGAAGCTGCGGCAATATGGGCATAGAGCGAGTCGCCTTTTATTACGCATTGGTGGGCAAGGGTAGTGTAGGGTTTAAACCTGTTGCCGTCAATGGCTAAAAACTGGGGCTGCGGCTGTAACTGTTTAAGGGCGCGGTGCATGGCAGTTATGGCAGCATTGAGTATGTTGATGCGGTCTATTTCATCGGGTAAAACGGCAGCAACAGCCCAAGCCACTGCTTCCTGTTCTATGATAAGCCGCTTTTCGGTTCGTTGTTTTTCGGTTAGCAGCTTAGAGTCGTTTACCCATTTAGGGTTAAAGGTAGCGGGCAGTATAACGGCTGCTGCAAACACTGCGCCGGCAAGGCAACCTCTTCCGGCTTCGTCGCAGCCGGCTTCGGTAAGGGTGGTTTGCAGGGTGAGTTGCATAAGCAGCAGGGCGGGTTTTTATCGTTTGCTAATTTTGTTCAGGCTAATATCGCGCTGTCGGGAGCATTTAAATCGGGTAATAAGGGGGCTTCTTTTTTGCAAATGTTTTTGACTCACGCCGCTGTTTACCCGTTTTCGCCACAGGTTAAAACTGTTTCGTTTTAGTGTGCGGCGCATAAGGGCAATAACCATAGCCTCTGTTAGCCCAAATTGTGCCTTAATAGCCTCAAACGGGGTTCGGTCTTCCCATGCCATTTCTATAATGCGGTCGGTTTCGGCTGGGGCGAGGTTTGCTATCATAGGGTAGTGCGTTTAGGTGGTAATACAATCATAGGGCAAAAATGTTTGGTTTTGCGGTAATTAAGGCGGCGTTATTTGCAAAATAGCGCATAAACATTGCGTTGTTTAGGGTAAATGCGGCGCCTTAGTCGTAAAATATAAAAAATTTAATTTCGGGTAGCGTTCTATACATAAGGCTTTTCTTTGCCTCTTTGCGAGGAGCGTTATAAAAAGCACGTAGAGCAAACAAAATTGTATGGGTTTGCCTAAAAAAATCTTTAAATTTAGCACTAAGCATAAAGCGAATATTTATGGTTAAATTTGGCTGTATCCCACTTTCCGCACCCCCATTGGCGTTTTGAATAATTAACCCAATATCGGGCTACCGGCAGTTGATACCTGCATAGCGTTATGTTAAGTACCAAAAAGGAAGCCTATCAATAGTACCCGATGTTGAACGCCCTATCACGTCGGAATGGGTGCAGCCTCAGTTTGA
>DDVC01000244.1 GCA_002345145.1 Bacteroidetes bacterium UBA2322 | reverse complement strand
AGGCATGCCTTGTCTCTACGTTCTACGTGGGGAATGGGTGTTTTTACCCTACCGCAATAAAATTTTATTTACCCTGTATTGGCGCCGCGTATTGAGCGGGGGCAAACCATGCTATACTTTTGTTTTTAAGCTGCCGAAACTTTTTTGCCCACTACTTGCACTATTAAAAACAGGGCAACTATGCCACCGGTAAATGTAGCTATAAAAGGCAAGCCTAATGCTGCTAAAAAATTGCAGGTTACGCTTATTATACCTACTACAAAAGCATACGGAAGCTGTGTGCGCACGTGGTCTATATGGTTGCAGCCCGATGCAAGCGAACTTAATATGGTGGTATCTGATATGGGCGAGCAGTGGTCGCCAAGAACGGAGGCGCTTAGTACTACGGCTATTACGTTGTACAAAATGGGTAGGGCTTGCTCCGGGTTCATGCCGGCGTTTAGGCAAAAAGTCCAGGTCATGGGTATGGCTATGGGGTATAAAATAGCCATTGTGCTCCAACTTGACCCGGTAGAAAAGGAGATAACTGATGCCAAAACAAAAATAACTACGGGCATGGCAATGGGGCTTATGGTATTACCAAGCGAAGCGGTTAAAAACTCGGCGGTGGCTAATTTTTCGGTTACGGCGGCTAATGACCAAGCAAACAGTAAAATGAGCAGGGCGGGCAGCATGGTGTTAAAACCGGTAATCATGGTGTTTATGGCGGGCTCTATGCGCATAATTTTTTGCGATACGGTCATGAGCAGGGCGCATAATAGGGCGGCTAAGGAAGCCCAAAGCAGGGCAAGGTAAGAATCGGAATTGCCTATTAAGATGCCTAATTTTCGGAAAGCGCCTACCATTGGCAAATTAACCAAATTGGGGGCTTGTTGCCAAAGTTGATAGGGGTTCATGCCGGCAATTTTATTTGCTTGGGCTTGGGGAGTGGTAAATTGGGCGGCTTCGTTTTTTAGTATGGGGGCAGCGGCATTAGTCCACAGGGTATTGGGGTTTACATTGGCAAGGGCATTTTTTAGTTCTGTTTCACCGGCATTTAGATAGGGCAGGTTGTTCCAGATGGCGCTCCATGTGTGTTGTTTGGCTTCTATGCCAAGCTGGGCAAGTTTGTTGTAAGAGCTGCTCATGCCGGTATCTACCAAGCCCCACAGGGTACCCAAAACCACTATCAGCACAGGCAACAGTCCGTTTATGGCACGCATAGGAGCGCCGGGCACAGGTTCTAAATCGTGCAGTATATCATGTGCGGCAGTATCGGCATTGGTTTTATACACTTGTCCGGTAGTTCGGGCGCGGCGCTCTGCTATGAGCATGGAGCCAAAATCGCGACCGGTAAAAATGATAATCAAGATAAAAATGAGGGTAAAAACAGAGTAAAAAGAATACTGCAAGGAGCTTAAAAATACAGCGTAAGCGCTGGGCACATTTACCAAACCGGTAAGTTTGGGCAGCTCATCGCCTATATAACCCAGCTCTGCGCCTATCCAGGTAGTAATAAAGGCAACGGCGGCAACGGGTGCGGCGGTACTATCTACAATATAGGCAAGTTTTTCGCGCGATACCTTAAACCTGTCGGTTATAGGGCGTATGGTGTTGCCCACTATGAGGGTATTGGCGTAGTCGTCAAAAAAAATGGCAATGCCCAGCAGCCAAGCTACAAACTGTGTGCTGGCGGGTCCTTTGGCTAAGGGGGCTAATTTGTTTACAATGCCGGTCATGCCTCCGTTTCGGGATATGAGCGCTACTACGCCGCCTATCATCATAGAGAACAAAATAACCGATAAATGCCCTGTATTTACCAAAGCCTGAATAATATAGGTATCAAGCACCCTAAAAAAGCTTTGCACTAAGGCATAAGGGGCAAGCGGCATACCCTCTGCCACCCAAGCGCCTACAAAAATGCCGGTAAAAAGCGCCAAAATAACCTGCCTAAATAATAATGCCAGCATAATGGCTACCAAAGGCGGCAGTATAGATAACCAAAGCGGCACGGGTTGTTGGCGCAGGGCATTGTTGTTCAGCTTGCGCACGTGCAGCAGTTTGGCGGCTTTGTGGGTAGCATTGCCGGCGGTGTAGGTTGTATGCAGGTAAAACAACTCGCCGCTGTGCGAAAAGGATTGCGAAACGCCGCCTACGCCATTGGCAAAGGTTACGGGTGTTTCTTTGCCTTGTATGGTAAAAACAGCCACGCCCGATTTTTCTTTATCGGTACTAATTACCAAACTATCGGTAAGGGCGGCTACGGTAAAGTGGTTAACCTGTATGGTATCGGGCAAAACGGGGGCAGTATTAACCGTTTGCGCATTGGGCATTTTAGCCAATGTATCGGTTTTAGCCGTAAGCGTATCGGGCTGAGCTAAAATAGGGTGTTGGGTAAATAAAACCAACAACAAGAGCAGGAGGAGGCGGGCGTTCATACTTTTGCAGTTTTGGGGAGTGATGTGCAGTAAATTGGAGGCAATATTACAAATTGCTCGGTAAATATGGCGCTTTTTGGGGTAATTATCGGTTGTTTTGTTCAACCTTTGGGAATTATTCTTCACCAAGCCAAGTTTTGGACAGCGGAATTATCTATCCCGATTTTGCTTCTCGCCAAGACGCAAAGGCGCAAAGAGTTTTTTTATTTTCTGTCAGTCTATTTTTGTGCTTTGTAGCTAATTTGCAAAAATTAGAAACCAAACGCCATACGTATATCACTAAAATAACACAACAAACACAAATCAAAAAAGCCGTAGGTTTTAGCATACAAACATTTTAATCTTTGCGTCTTTGCGTGAGCTTAATATATTATACCTTGCGCCTTTGCGTGAGCCTACTTATTTTGCGTCTTTACGTCTTTGCGCCTTTGCGTCTTTGCGTGCGCTTAATATATTATGCCTTGCGCCTTTGCGTGAGCCTACTTATTTTG
>DDVC01000245.1:14751-16688 GCA_002345145.1 Bacteroidetes bacterium UBA2322 | reverse complement strand
GGGTGAATAGCTCAATTTATACATCAAACCGAGGCTGCACCCTTTTGTAACCATAACCGGCATAGCGCTAATAAGGCAGCACCTGCAAGAGCATTGGTTTTTTTATCTAAAAAACAAGTGCTTGGGTGGGCAGATTTGAGGTTTCTTAGAGCCCATTTTTACCACGTTACACTCATTAAGCAGTATAAAGCAGAAATGCAGCAGCTTTTATGCGGGTTACTGGGCTGTTTGCAGCAGTTCTTTTGCATTGGCAAGAGCCATTTGACCCGGGTTATCGCCGCTGAGCATTTTGGCTATTTCTACTACGCGCTCTTGGTTGCTGAGTAGGCGTATGCCGGTATGGGTTTTGTTTTGCAGCAACTGTTTATACACAAAAAAATGGGTATTGCCTTTGCTGGCAATTTGTGGCAGGTGGGTTATGCAAATAACCTGATGCCCGTGCGCCAGTTTTTGCATTACCTTGCCTACTTTAAGAGCCACTTCGCCCGAAATGCCGGTGTCTATTTCGTCAAAAATGAGGGTGGGCAGGGCGGTATTGTCTGCCATGAGCGATTGGATACAAAGCATTAATCGGGAAAGCTCGCCGCCCGATGCCACTTTGCGCAGTTCTGCCGGAGGCATGCCTTTGTTGGCGGCAAACATTACCTCCACATTATCTGCCCCCGAACCGCTTAATGCTATGGGCGTATGAGCCATTTTAATGAGGGCATTTGGCATACCCACTTCGGCAAGTAGGTTGTTAATTTGGTTTTCAAAAACAGGAAACTTGCGTTTGCGGTTGTCTGATATTTGCCCGGCTAAGTGCAGCAACTCGGCATGTTGTTTGGCAAGGGTGGTTTTGAGGGCTTTTATGGCTTCGTCTGAGTTTTCTACCGATTGGGCTTGTTTTTGCAGGTTGGCTTGCAGTTGCAGCAGCTCGGTTATGGTGTTTAGGCGGTGTTTTTTTTGCAGCTTAAAAATAACGTTTAGGCGCTCGGTAATTTCGGCGGCTCTTTCGGGGTCTATGAGTATTTCGGTTTCCAGCAATCCCAGTTCATTGCTTATGTCTTGCAGTTCTATGGTAACACTTTCTACTCTTTCCAGTAGGGGTTCTACGGCATTGGCATATCGGGCTGCATCGGTTAGTTTATTTTTTACCTCGCGCAGCAATTGCATTACCGACATCTCTTGCTCGTCAATGGCATAAATGCCTTGCAGCAATGCCTGTTTAATTGATTCGGCATGGTTGAGGCGCATAAGTTCTTGCTCTAATAGTTCTTGTTCGTTGGGGTCGTGCAGTTTGGCTTCGTCTAATTCGTTTAGCTGAAAAAGCGTATAATCAAGGTCTTTTTGCAATTGGGCATAGGTGGTTTCCAGTTCTTGCAGGCGTTGCTGGTTTTTTCGGTATAGCTTAAATAGCTCGGCATATTGGTTAAGGAGCGGCGCATGGTTGGCAAGGGTATCAATAATGTGCAGGTGGTAGCCGGTGTCGTATAGGTGCAGGGTTTGGTGCTGGGCGTGCAAACTTACCAACTGCTCGCTTAGGTTTTGGAGTATATCTAAGGTAACGGGCGTATCGTTTACAAACGCTCTTGATTTTCCCGATGGCGTTACCTCGCGGCGTATAACGGTTTCTTCTTCATAATCGAGGGCATTTTGTTCAAAAAACGGCTGTATATGGTATGCGCCAATATGAAAAGTGCCTTCTACCACGCATTTTTCGCTATTGTTGCCTATGGCGGCAGTGTTTACCCGCTGCCCCAGAATGAGCGATAATGCTCCTAAAATGATAGATTTACCGGCGCCGGTTTCGCCCGTTATGATATTGAGGTTATTGGTTAGGTGCAGTTCCAGCTCGTCTATAAGGGCGTAGTTTTTGATGTAAAGTTTTTGCAGCATAGCAGGTTTTGGGGGCTGGGTGGTAAGTGAAAAGTGTTAGTGGGCATTAAGAAAAAACA
>DDVC01000245.1:0-14533 GCA_002345145.1 Bacteroidetes bacterium UBA2322 | reverse complement strand
AACAACCAATTTGCGCCTTTGCGCCTTTGCGTGAAACAAAATCAGGTTAGTAGTGAAAAGAGAAAAGTGGTAATTCCTAACTCATAACTAAGTTTAGCATGTTATTAAAAGGCATAACATCGTTCAAATTTGCTTCCTCCTGATGCGGGGCTGTTGAGTTGCCACAGGGCGGTAAAGGTGAGCAAAAAATAAGCGTCTTTGTATTTTGGGTTGCCCCTTACAGAGCCGGGCGGAAAAAGGTTATTTTCGCCAATTACCTCTGCCGAGCGGTTGGCAAGTGCAGCGGCAGTAGCGCCTCTTTGTTGCAGCAGCGTTTCGGGGTCAAAATAAGTGGTACTTACATCGTCTATATAATCGGTAAAGGTGCGGCGGTAAACAGCTTCGGCATAAAGGGTAAGATTTTTGGTAAGGTTACAAGCCAACCCTGCGCCCACCGGCAGCGCCCATGAGGAGAGGCGGTATCGGCGCATGTTAAAGGGGGTTAGTCCCTGCCCTTCGGTGCTAAGGGGTTGCAGCGCTACCCATTGGTTTTGGTAATATGCCCGGGGGTTAAATCTAAACACCGCCACACCACCGCACAGGTAGGGCGTTATTACCTGCCTGCCAAGCGGGGCAAACAGCAGCGCCTGCACACTGCCCTCCCAAATGCGGCTTCTGAAACTTAGGTTGCGGCTTTGCCTGATGGCATCAGAAGCATGGGCATCGGAGGCGGTAAGGGTGAGCCAACTGCCCGATGCTCGCAAACCCAGCCAAGTGGTAAGCCTTGCCTGTGCCGATATGCCCAGCGCAGGGCGAAGGTTGGGCAATTGGAGCGGGCTTTCTGATAAATCGCCGCTATACTGGGCTATGCCGGCCATAATGCCGACACTGTACACAAAATTTGCCTGCTGCCCAAAGGCAACGCCAAAAAATAAACAACCTAAAACAACTGCCCACACAGGGCGCACAAATGAGGTAAACAACATCGGGAATAGTATATTCATCGGGTAAAATGTGCCTTTCCAGCTTTTACCTTCGTTTTTTGCCGGTTTTATCCTACTTTTGGGCATTAAATACAATCGTGTTAAAACATTTTTTTATGCACAAAACGTACTTTTTACTGGCGCTTTGGCTGCTGGCTTTTGGCAACTGCAAAGAAACGAAAAAAATTAGCAACGCAGGTAGTAAGCAAGCGGGTAAAATTACCGGCATTGTTGCTTTTTATAATGTGGAAAACCTTTTTGACACTGAAAACGACCCCAATGTGGCCGATGAGGAGTTTTTGCCCGATAGCCAAAAGGAGTGGACGCAGCAAAGGTACATGGCAAAGCTCAAAAGCCTTACTCAAGTTTTAGACAGTTTAGGCAAGGGCAGATTTCCGGCAGTGGTGGGGCTTTGCGAAGTAGAAAACCTACAGGTTTTACAAGACCTGCTCAAACAAGCTCGGCTAACCGATACCTACGGCATTGTTCACTACAACTCGCCCGACCAGCGAGGTATTGACGTAGCTTTGCTCTATAACAAAACCCTGTTTACCCCCACTCACTCTGAGCCCCTTGCTGTTCACTTTGATTTTGAGCCCAATACTAAAACGCGCGATATTCTTTATGTGCAGGGCAGCTTTAAAACCGAAACGCTGCACTTTTTTGTGAATCACTGGCCATCGCGCCGAGACGGACAGCAAGCAAGCGAACCTAAACGCCTTGCCGCCGCCGCCGTTGCCCGAAAAAAAATAGACAACATTTTAACTGCCAACCCTACAGCTAAAATTATCTTGATGGGCGATTTTAACGACGAGCCGCATAACAACAGCCTTACCACCACACTGAGGGCAATGCCCTTTTTTGACCCCGATGCGGCTGCTAAAAACCCCGATAACTTGGTAAACCTGATGGCTCCTTTAGCAAAAAACGGTTTGGGAAGCTACAACCATCAGGGCAACTGGAACGCCCTTGACCAGTTTGTGGTTTCTAACGCTTTTTTTACAGATAAAAAAGGTATTCGCCTAACCCCTGCCGATGTGCGCATCTATAACCCGCAGTGGCTACTGTTTACCAACAACAAAGGTGAACAAATGCCTAATAAAACGTATGGCGGCAATAAATACTACGGTGGTTACAGCGACCACCTGCCTGTTGTTTTGTATTTGCGAGAATGAGAACCGAGTGGTGATTGTAGTGTAGCGCAGCCATGCGCCTTTTATAAGTGTTGGGCATTTAGCGCTACCAATCAAAAGGGGGTGTGCCCCGATCTTGATGGAAAATGACGTGCTGCCGGTAGTACACAAAACCGACATCAATTAGCACACGGATAACACGGATGGGGCTGTTTAACGCCGATTTTTGAAAACTAAAGGCTCAAGTAGTGAATAGTGAATAGTTAGGAGTGTGTTAGCACCCACTACCCAATACCCACAAACCACACTTTTACCTGCGTTTATCTGTTTAATCCGCGTTATCTGTGTGCTTTTTTTGCTGAAGAGAGGTGGTAATATCCCGATTTTTACATCAAATTGAGGCTGCCCCCAATCAAAACTATACAAGGCTTTGCCAGAAATTACAAAAAAAAACAAAAAAAAGCAGCGGTTATGGAATTATGTCGTAACTTTTCCCTGTTTATAGTAACGGCATTTTTACGTTCAATTTATACAGAACTGCTGTACTGTTTTTCCTCCTCACTATACATAAATAGCAAAGCTCATGTCCAAGAAAAAAATTGCCGGTATTTGGTTGTTAGTAGCATTGGTGTATGCCCTGCTCACTTTTAGCTGTGGTCGCACATCGGGCGGCAAGGTGGTAGAAATTCAATCCAAAAATTTTGAACAGGAAATTTCGCGCACCGAAAACCTGAGTTTCACCTTCAACAATGCACTTATGCCCGATTCTTTGTTGATGCAGTGGGACAGCACAGCATACATACAGTTTAATCCTCCCATACCCGGGCGTTTTCGCTGGACATCGGGCAGTACATTGGTATTTTCGCCATTTGAACCCTTTGCGCCAAACTCGCAGTTTACCGGTAAACTCACCAAAGACCTGCTGAAATTTGCCGAAAAGGGTTATGCACTATCGCCCAACCAAACATTTACCTTTAATACGCCTTCTATTGGCATTAAATCGTTTAATGCTTTCTGGAAAAAATCATCGGGCAGCGATAAGCCGGTGCTGGCGGCGGTGGTAAAACTGCTTTACCCCGTTGAGCCAAAAGCTATTTCCGGCAAACTGAAAGCGCAAATTAACGGCAGCAACCAAACCTATACCTTGCTCAACAATGCCCCCTCTGATGAGGTAAACATAGAATTTACCAATTTTCAGCCCGGCGAGGAGGAGGTTAGCCTTGCCCTTACCATTGATGCCGGCTTGCCCGTAGTAGGGGGCAATCAGCCTACCAAAAAAGAGCTTACGGCTCAGTCTTCTATTCAATCTATTACCGTACTTTCTGTTACCGCATTAGAAGCAACACATGATGGTATGCAAGGACGAATAGATATTACCACCTCGCAGCAGGTAGTTACCGATAAACTGCGCAGCGCTATTACCCTAAAACCCGATGTGCCTTTTGAAATAGAAACCTATGGCAGCGGGTTCAGCATTGTATCGGGCGCTTTTGATATTACCCAAACCTATACCTTGGTTATTTCCGATAAAATTTCGGGCATTTTTGGCGGCAAGTTAAAGGGTAAATACAACTCGCAAATTGCTTTTGGGCAGGTAGAACCCACCATCTCTTTTGTTAATTCGGGAGCTATGTACCTGTCTAACAAGCTCAACAAAAACATTGCCGTGCGCATGGTAAACGTAAAAGAGGTTAAAGTTACCATTCACAAAGTATTTGAAAATAACTTGCTCGCCTTTATGAAGCGCGGCGAAAGTTGGGGGTATGACTATGCCGATAATGACTATGACTACTCCGATGGCGATGATTACTACTCAGGCTACAACGATTATACCTACTACGATACCGAAGATATGGGGCAATTGGTGTGGGAAAAAACCATGAAAACCGCTGCCCTTGAAAACATAGGTAAAATAAGCCTGCTCAACCTCAATTTTGAAGACAAACTACCCCAGTTTAAAGGCGTTTATGTTATCAGAATACAAGATACAGAACGCAAATTTGTTACCGATTCTAAATTGGTTTGTTATGCCGATATGGGTTTGATAGCCAAAAACGATGGCGACCAAGTACACGTTTTTGCCAACAGCATCAGCGAGGCGCAGCCTGTTTCGGGAGCCGAAATTAACTTTATCAGCCGTACCAACCAAGTGGTGCATACCGCCACTACCAATGAGCAGGGCGTAGCTGTATTACCCAGCCTTAAAAGCAAATATCCCGATTTTAAAGTGGCTATGATTAGCGCCCGAAAAGGCTCTGATTACAGCTTTATGCTTTTTGACCAAACAGCGGTAAATACCGACCGTTTTGAGGTGGGCGGCATACGCGATAACCCATCCGGCTATGAAGCCTTTATTTATGCCGAGCGCGATATGTACCGACCCGGCGAAACCATTCATGCCGCCGCTATTGTGCGCAATATAACCGGCTACACCACCCCAAAAAACATACCCGTTAAGTTTACCCTGCTCCTGCCCAGCGGCAAAGAGTACAAAACCGCCGGTAAAACCCTAAACAACGAAGGCGCTGCTACTGCCGATTTTGATATACCCCAAAACATGGTTACCGGCACTTATACACTGGAACTTTACACCGGAAACGATATACTGCTCAACGCTAAGAGTTTCAGTATAGAAGAGTTTATGCCCGACCGCATTAAAGTAGAAGTTAATGCCGATAAAAAAGAGGTAAAACCCGCACAAACCGTTACCCTCTCAGGCGCTGCCACCAATTTGTTTGGTCCGCCGGCTGCCAACCGCGCCTACGAAGTAACCATGAACCTGAACCGCAAAATTTTTACCGCAAAAGATTTCCCCAATTTCATTTTCTCTAACGATGAATACACCTCTTTAGAGCAAAAAGTAGTTGAAGGCACAACCGGTAACGATGGCTCTTTTACCGAAAAATTTGAAATACCTGCCGAATATACCGATATAGGGCTGCTAAGTGGTAACTTGTTTGCCACCGTTTTTGACGAATCGGGCAGACCTGTTTACCGCATGGCATCTTTTGACGTTTATACCCAAGACGTTTTTTACGGCATAGGCAATTTTGGCGATTATATCTCTACCAAAACCCCGGTTGATATTCCTATGGTGGCGGTGGATAAAACTGGGCAAGCCGTTAACTCTAAAGCCAAATTAGAGATTATACGCCACGAGTGGCGCACCGTAATGGAAAGCGCCGGCGGCAACCGCTACCGCTACCGCTCCGAAAAACAGGAAGTAGTAG
The DNA here is from genome assembly GCA_002345145.1 of Bacteroidetes bacterium UBA2322. Lineage (GTDB taxonomy): Bacteria > Bacteroidota > Bacteroidia > Chitinophagales > UBA2359 > UBA2359. Next base: position 9,208 of record DDVC01000245.1, on the reverse strand, counting down.
AAGAAAGCAAAGAAATAGTTATCAGTGGCAATAAGTTTACCTACAAATTTAAACCCACCACATCGGGCGAGTACGAAATAAGACTTGCCCGACCCGGCATTACCGACAAAAAATCGTTCATTACCAAGCAATTTTACGCCTACCGCTATGGCGATACCCAAAGCACAGCTTTTGAGGTAAACCAAGATGGCACTATTGACATAGAATTTGATAAAGAAAGCTACGAAGCAGGCCAAACCGCACAGGTGCTGCTCAAAACGCCCTTTGAGGGCAGGGTTTTGGTAACGGTGGAGCGCAAAGATGTTATGCGCTATATGTTTGTGAATACCGATAAAAAGGTGGCAAAAATAGACCTCCAAATGCCGGCCGATTATGTGCCAAACGTTTTTGTGAGCGCCACCCTTATTCGTCCGGCAAAAGACCTTACCGTGCCCCTTACCGTAGCACACGGCTACGCCGGCGTAAGGGTAGAAAGCAGCAAAAACAAAATTCCGGTTAAGGTAATTGCCAATGAACAATCGCGCTCTAAAACCACCCAAAAGATATTGGTAGAAGCCGCCCCCAACAGCGAGGTTGCCATTGCCGTAGTAGATGAGGGCATTTTGCAAATTAAAGACTATCAAACCCCAAATCCCTACAACTTTTTTTACCAGCCCCGCGCCTTAGAGGTGCAAAGTTATGATATTTACCCCTACCTGTTTCCCGAAATCATGTCGGGCGCTATGCTTACCGGTGGCGATGGTTATAACCTCAACAAACGCATCAACCCCATAAGCGCCCGCCGCACAAAATTGGTGAGCTACTGGAGCGGTATCATAAAAACCAACAGCGCCGGTAAAGCAGAGTATGTCATAGATATTCCCCAGTTTTCGGGCGATTTAAGAGCTATGGCTGTTGTCTATAAAGACCGCTCCTTTGGCTCTGCCGATACGCATATTAAAATTGCCGACCCCGTAGTGCTGAGTTCAGGGTTGCCCCGATTTCTCAGCCCGGGCGATACCGTAACCATGCCCGTTACCCTTACCAATACTACCGGCAAAGATGCCCAAGCCAAAGTAACCGTTAAAGCCGATAACCTGCTTGCCATAACAGGCAGTAATACCGCCAACCTAAACCTGAAAGCCAATGCCGAAAACCGCGCCGAGTTTAAATTGGTTGCCCAAAAAAACATTGGCGTAGGTAAAATTACCGTTTCTGCCGAGGCTATGGGTGAAACCTTTACCGAAGAAACCGAGCTTGCCGTGCGTCCGCCTGCCTCGCTCCAAAAAATAAGCACATCGGGCGCAGTACCCGCCGGTCAAACCCAAACCATTGAACTGCCAAACGATTACCTGCCCAGCACCATCGATGCACAATTGGTGCTTAGCCGCTCGCCACTAATGGAGCTTGCACGCGGGCTCGATTACCTTATTGAATACCCGCACGGCTGCCTTGAACAAACTATTGCTACTGCTTTTCCGCAAATGTACTACTACGATATTACCCAAAGCATAGGCAGAAAAGCCCGAACTGCCACAGGTAAAACCGAAGCCAACCCCAATTTTAATGTGCAGGAAGCTATTAAAAAAATAGAAGCCATGCAAATTTGGAACGGCAGTGTTACCTACTGGCCCGTAACCGCCGATTATGACATGTATAGCGACAACCAATACAACGAAAACTGGTGGAGTAATGTGTTTGCAGCACATTTTCTGGTAGAGGCACAAAAAGCAGGGTTTGAAGTAAAACAACCGGTAGTGGACAAACTCATCAGCTACCTCCAAAAACGGCTGAGCAAAAAAGATACCTACGCCTACCGATACTACAACGCACAGGGTAAAGTAACCGAAAAAACCGTTGCCCGAAAAGAAGCGCCCTACACCTTATACGTACTGGCTTTAGCAGGTAAACCCGCTATACCTATTATGAACTTCTACAAAGCTAAGCCCGACCAACTCTCCTTAGACGGACGCTATTTGCTTGCCGCAGCTTATGCCCTATCGGGCGATAAAAAGCGGTTTTCCGAAGTATTGCCCCCTGCCTTTGCCGGCGATGCCGCCGTGCCCGAATTAGACGGCAGTTTTGCATCGCCCCTCCGAGATAAAGCCCTTGTGCTGAACGTACTCATGGATGCCGACCCCACCAACCCCCAAATTGCTATCCTTTCTAAACAATTGGTTGCCGATTTTAAAAAACAACGCTGGCTCAATACCCAAGAAGCCGTGTTTACCTTCCTTGCTATGGGCAAAGTGGCTAAAAAAGATGCCGGCTCCGATGTGCAGGCTACCATTACCGCCAACGGTAAAACCATTGCTAACTTTAGCGGCAAAGACCTTAAACTCTCTTATGCCGACCTACAAACAAGCAAACTCCAAATTGCCGCTACCGGCAAAAAAGGCAGCCTCTATTATTTTTGGAACATGGAAGGACTTAGCAAAGATGGCAAATTTGTGCAACAAGACAACTTCCTTAAAGTGCGCAAACGCTTTTTTGACCGCTCCGGACGCGAAATTACCAAGCTCAACTTTGCCCAAAACGATTTGGTTGTGGTGCAACTTTCACTTCAAGCTACCGGTACTGCCTCTGTACCAAACGTGGTAATTACCGATATGCTACCCGCCGGTTTTGAAATAGAAAACCCCCGCATTAGCGAACAAGCCGGCTTGCCATGGGTTAAAGATGCCGCCCTGCCACAACATCAGGATATTAGAGACGACCGCATTAACCTGTATGCCACCGCTAAAAATACCTCGCAAAACTTTTACTACACCGTTAGAGCTGTTTCGCCCGGACGCTATCGAATGGGTCCTGCCGCCGCCGATGCCATGTATAATGCCGAGTACCACTCCTATCATGGCGCCGGAAACGTTTACATAGCCGCCCGATAACGAACAACCTAAAACTTACCGCCTAAATTTTGCAGGCAGTTGGCTTTGTATATTCAGCCAACTGCCTGCAATTGTATTAAACACGCCTGTTTGTGCGTTGTAAGGTAGCCCCTCGGCAAATGGGCAAATAAAACCGGTGCAAGGTTTAATCCGTTGCCACCCAATTGCTACCTTTGCCTGTTTATTATAGCCACTGATTTTTGCGCCCGCCCAATGATGTTTCTGAAACGTTTTATGGTTTCTGTACTTACACTAACAGCCGTTTTGCTGCTGCTGGTGGGCGGAATTTTATACCTCCTGCGCGAGCCTTTTGTGCAAAGTATGTTGGTGCGCAAAACCCTAACCCACGTGGTAGGTAAAATGCTGCTGCATTCAGAGGTTACGGTAGATAAGGTTTATGTGGACGTTTACAACCGCATAGAGCTTACCAACCTTTTTATTCAGGATTGGGATTGCGATACCCTTTTGTTTAGCCGTAGGGTAGTGGTTAATATAGACAGCCTTTCGTTTTGGAATAGGGTATTGTTTATCAACGATATTTCGCTCCACCAACCCTATGTGCATTTTACCCGAAACGCAGGCGATGAAAGTTTTAACTATCAATACCTGTTTAACCAATTGAGCGGTAAATCAAGTTCTGCCAAAAAGCCCGATACCCTTGCGGCACAAAAAACCGATACCCTGCCGCCTTTTAACCTGCAACTCAACCTGCAAGCTCTGCGCCTAAATCAGCCTCGGTTTACCCTTTCCGATGCTAAGGGTGGCGCTACGCTGCGGGTAAGCCTTAACCGCTTGCAAGCAGAATTGAACCGGTTTGCCCCTTTTAACAAACAAATACTGTTTGAAGAGGTGGGGCTCTATAATCCTACTGTGTGGTTCCATGACACCATAAGCAGCCCGCCATCACAAACCGAACAAGACTGCAACAGACCCTTCCATATATCGCTGAAAGACTGGCTTTTTGCCGCCCAAAATTTTACCCTGCAAGAAGGCGCTTTTAACCTCCGCACCGGCGCCGATACCCTTGCCCGCCCCAATACCATTAATTTTAAAGGATTGCAGGTTACAGATATGGATATCCGCCTAACCAATCTTATTTATGGTGGTTCTGATACCGTAAGCGCTATGATACAGCATCTTTCGGCTAAAGAAAGGTCGGGCTTTGAGGTGAACAAAGCATCGGGGTTTTTGCTGTTGCACCCCCAAAAATTAGAACTCTCGCAGTTCTCTCTCCTTACGCCAAACAGTAGGCTACAAGATTACATTGCCTTTTCCTACCCCAGCCTGCGCTGTTTTGAAGATTTTGTGGAACAGGTGAAACTGAATGTGCGCCTTAAACCCAACTCCTATTTTACCTTTAAAGACATAGCCTACTTTGCCGGAGCGCTGCACCGCCAACCCCTTATTGCCCAAAGGCTGCAAACCCGCATCAACATTTGGGGAGCTGCCAAAAACCAAATCAGCCGGCTCAGTGCAGAAGGGCTCAACATTAGGTTTGGCAATACCGCGTTTAAGGGCGATGTGCGCATGAAAGGTTTGCCCGATTTTGCCTCTACCAATATAGATGCTAAAATAAACTTGCTCAAAACCGATATAGCTGAGGTAAAAACCTTTATTCCGCGCACTGCCAAACTGCCGCCCGAATTGGATAAATTGGGCAATTTGCAGTTTTCGGGCAGGTTCTCAGGCTTCCCAAGCAATTTTGTGGCAGAAGGAGCGCTGCTTACCAATGTAGGACAATTGCGTACCGATGTGAAAATAAATATCGGGCAAACCCTTCGTTATTCGGGTAATATAGCGGTTCAAGACCTTGATTTGGGCAATCTGCTCAATCAGCCCGATAAGTTTGGCAAGGCTACTTTCTCTGCTACCGTTGCAGGAACAGGGGTAAAGCCCGATGAAATAAATGCCGATGTAAAAGGCACTATCCAAAGTTTTACCTTTAACCAATACACCTACTCCAATGTAAACATAGACGGTGCCCTACACCGCAAACTCTTTACCGGTAGCGTAGAAATTGCCGATAATAACCTCCAACTGCGCTTTAAAGGGCTTGTTGACCTTAACTACGAAACACCTAAATACAGTTTTACCGCCGATTTATTCCGCCTCAATCTGAAACCACTCAACCTCTTTCAGTCCGATAAAATTAAAGACGACCTCATTATATCGGGCAGTACTAACCTTAATTTACTCGGTAAAGACATTGACGATATTGCCGGAAATGCCCTTTTTTACAACCTTAAAATACAAAACGGTAAACGCATTTTTGCCTTAGATACCATTTCGCTTTATTCCGATATTACCGATTTTAAACGAACCCTACGCCTAAAATCTTCTATTGTAACCGCCGATGTAAACGGTAAATATACCTTTAAAGAGCTGCCTAATGCCTTTATTAACCTGCTCCATAATTATTTCCCTTACAGGTTTAAATATACCAAACCTACCTCAGAACAAAACGTAGATTTTTGGGTAAACATAAACAACCCGGCGCTGTTTTCTCAAATTCTGCTGCCCGAACTCCAAACCCTGCAAGGTGCATCGGCTAAAGGTAACTTTAACTCTTACACTAAAACGCTCAACCTTAAAACCCGCGTTGAAGAGGTTGCTTTTTCGGGGGTGCAGGTAAATAATTTTATCCTCAATGCTAACTCCAACGCCCAACAATTAACCTTTAAGGCTAATGTGGACTCGGTTTACCTCCAAAACAGTAAATTTACTATTCCGGCCATCGGCACATCGGGAAAAGTATTTAACGACAGTATTTTGTTTGCCCTTAAAGTGGCGCCCGATAACGCTGCCAATCGTGCCAACGTATCGGGTTTAATTTTTGCCAATTCCGATACGCTTAAACTAAAATTCGACACTACCGAAATTGTCATCAACCACAAAAAATGGGAAACCAATACCGGTACTTTTACCTACAAAAACAAAAACTATTTCGAAATTGAAGACCTTGCCCTGCGCCAAGATGAACGCACCATTGCCCTACGAAGCCACCCCTCACGGCTGCATGGCAATTACACCGAAGTGCTGCTGGAAAATATTTACCTAAGCGACTTTGACTATGTTCCTGTTATCAAAAAATTGGGCATTGCCACTAAGGTAAGCGGCGAAATTGCCCTGAAAGATGTTTTTGACAAACAAATTATTAACGCCGAGCTCAACGCACAAGATTTTGTGTTTAGAGAACAGCCCATAGGCGATGTGCGCCTGCGTATAGATAAACGTCTCAAAACCGATGACCTGCACGTGGGCGTGGACGTGGCTAACGAACGCTATGATATTAAGGTAAACAACGGCTTGGTAGTACTGCCAAAAAACAAGGGCGATAAACCCTATATAGACCTTGAAGCTAACGTGCGAAAGGGTAATTTAGCTTTTTTGGAAGCCTTTTTGGGCGCTATGGTTTCCCGAACCGAGGGCAATGTAAAAGGGCTGCTCCATATTTACGGCAATTTGGAAGAACCCAATTTTAAGGGCAATATATTTATAGACCGAGGCGCTACAACGGTTGATTACCTCAATACCCGATATACCCTGCGCAACCAAACCATAGTGTTTGACGATAAATACATTAGGTTTAATAACCTGGGGCTAAACGATACACTGGGCAATACCGCCCGCGCAAATGGGTACGTTTTTTTGAACGACATGAAAAATATGAGCATTAACCTTGACCTTACTACCGATAACCTGCTCCTGCTGAATACTAAATTTGAAAACAATAACTTATACTACGGCACCGCTTTTGGCGGAGGGGTGGTAAAATTCAGAGGTCCGTTTAATCAATTGGATTTATACATCAATGCCCGCTCCAATAAAGGCACTAAGTTTAATTTGCCCATTAGCTGGGAGAGCGATGTGGCTGAAAACCCTATTTATACCTTTATAAATACCGGCGCCGAAACAGAAAAAGCGCCCCCGCCGGTTGCACCAACATCGGGTATGAACATACAGTTTGATTTGGAAATGACTCCCGATGCCGAAATTCAGATTATTTTTGACCTGCAAGCCGGCGATATTATTAAAGGACGAGGCAGCGGTAACTTGCAAATGGAAATCAGTACCATAAACGATTTTAAGTTTAATATGTATGGTAAATACACCATTGAACAAGGAAGCTACTTGTTTACCCTCCAAAACATTGTAAATAAATACTTTCAGGTAGAAAAAGGCGGCACCGTTACCTTTGCGGGCAGCCCCTACGATGCACAGTTAGATGTAAAAGCCATTTACAGCCTTAAAACCAATAGAGATAACCTGCTCAACGATGCCGAAATTGCCTCGCTCATTGATTATCCCGACCTTAAACGCCGCGTGCCTATTGATGTTTTCCTTAAACTTGCCGGTTCGCTCTTGCAACCCAATATCAAGTTTGAAATTAGCCAAACAGAGCAGCCCATTACCCGTGTTGATGAAACCATTGCCGCCAAACTCAATGAACTAAACGCCAATAACCCCAATGAGCTAAACAAACAAGTATTTGGCTTATTGGTACTCAACAGTTTTATGTCGCCCGATAGGGTGAACCTCGATTTGCGCTCAGGGGTAAATACTACCGTGAGCGAGCTGCTGAGCAATTACCTTTCCAGCTACCTCAACCAAGTGGTTTCCGGCTTAATCCCTGATAGTGAGTTTAACCTCAACTGGCGTAACTACACCGCCGAATTAGACAGCCAAAACCCCGAACAGATAGCCGCCGGCGGCATCAGAAACGAAATAGAACTGGTACTAACCAAACGCCTTTTTAATGACCGGCTCTCTATCCAGTTGGGCGGCAACGTAGATGTGGGCAACAATGCCGCACAAGCCGGCAATGACCAACAGGTGTTTTTTGCAGGCGACTTTGTGCTGGAATACCGCATTACGCCCGATGGCAGGTATTTAGTGCGCGTATTTAATAAGACCGATTATGATGTTCTTAGCGGCACTTTTAATAAAACCGGCGCTAGTTTAACCCTTACCCAAGAGTTTGATAACTTTAAAGAGTTCTTTAAGCGCAAACGCAAACCGAAACCCCAAAAATAAATCGTTACTACCGGCATTACGGGTGGCTCTCCGTCAATTTTTACCAAAAGTATGTGTACCAAAGCCGGGCGGGTTTACCCCCTTTCTGCCGTTGCATTATTGTTTTGGTGCAGCAGCATACCCCAAACTATGAGCCACTGAGCCAAACAATAAGTGCTTAGTATCCAAACCCTTGCCAAGTAAATGGGTTGATAAAACTTGTTGAGCGCTATCATAGAATCGGAGGCTATAAATATAAGCGCACCCACAAATACAGCGGTAAAACTGCGCCGGTTTACCCACCCCCACCTATTGAGTGCAAACAGCGCCATAGCAATGATGATGGCGGCATACACCGCCACCGGCGCTGCCAAACCGCCCAAACCGGGCAGCAAAAAATACACTAACAACAGCCCGTATGCAGCAAATGGCAACAGCAAAAACTTATTTTGAGCTATGACTCCGGCGCTAAAACGAGGCGCTTGCAGCTTGTAAGCGCTAATGTAAAACAAATGAGCTAACAAAAAAGAAACCAACCCGGCTATAAACAAACCATCGGTACCGGGCAGTATCATTAAAAAAATATCGCCGCAGCACGAAAAAAACAACGCCCCCAGCATAAGCATGTTAAGAGTACTGAATGGCTTTGGGGTGTTTAGCCCATACCATAATGCCAAAATGGGCATCATGAGCGGTTTTAATACATACTCAGCGCTATGGTAGCCGGCTGTGTTGGCGGCTATTACTGTTGCACAAACAAAGGCGTACAGAACGGAGAACGAGGTAAACTGTTTTACTTGCATACTTGGCAAAGGTACATAAAAACACCATTACAAGGTATGGTAGATAACCCAGTTTTCGCCCTCCATAACTCGTGAGGGTAGTCGCTCCAAATGGAACGTACATTTTGCAAGTGGCTGACTTTCAAAACAGTTTTACCGGGTGCAACCCCAGCTTGATGTAAAATGGCACACAAAGGTTTTGTTTCTCTTATATGCGCAAAGCCGGTAGAAAATAGCACACAGATAACACAGATGTGGCTGATTTGCACAGATTTTTGAAAATAATGACTCAAGTAGTGGGTAGTGAAAAGTTAGGAGCAGGCATTGGTAGCAGGCTGCCGCCGGTTGGTAGCGCTGTATGAAACCAAAATACAAGCCACTATAAATTAAGGTATGGGAGTAGGCAGGGGTGGGTATTGAACCCCGCCCACATTTGGCGCGCCGGTGGGGTTTCACCTGCGTCGTCGGGCAGTTTCGTCTTCAACCCGTTCCGAACGCTGACAGGGTTTTCAGGGTTTTAGGATGGCTCAGAGGAACGTTTCCATG
>DDVC01000253.1 GCA_002345145.1 Bacteroidetes bacterium UBA2322 | reverse complement strand
TTTAATGTGTGGCACTCATGTTGATAATTTATGACAAATTTTACACAAAATAACGGACATTTAGCCATTTTCAGGTGGTTATTACTGTCTTTTTTCTGTCTGACTAATTTTAGCGCTGCCCAGTCTGTCATTACCCAAAACGAGGGTGAAGAAGTAACTTGTGTTGACTTTGACGAGGATTACGATTCATTAGAACTTTTGCTGGAGGTAGTGGCTAATTCGGGCGGTAAAACGTTAATGATATTACTGTACGACAACCATTTTCCTGATAAAAAAGAGGAGCTGACTAAACGCGTTTTTACCGACCAAAGGGTGATAGAGTTATCTGCTGAAAAAATGATTCCGGTTGGCGGAAATATCAGAAAAGCCTTTGGCAACAAACTGAAAGCACAATACGGCATTAATCAAATTCCCGCCATTTTGTTCATCGGTCCGGGTGGAAAACTGCTATCCAATTCTGTAGAAGGCGACGTAACGGCAGAAAAAATACTGCACATTTTTGACGATGTAATTCTGGTAAGAGATGATATGCCTGATACCGCAAGTACAGAAACCATAGAGTTTTTAAATGCCCAAACGCAATTTACCAGTGGAGAACGAAGCGCCGAGTTTTTGCGCAATTATGTGCGTCAGTGCAAAAAATTTAGTGGTGAAGACTGGTGTTCGCCGCTGAGTGAGTTTTACCGTGTAGTTCCTGCTGTAAGTTTAGGGAGCGATGAAAACATGGCTTTTACTTTGGAGTTTGCCGATAAATACCAATCGGCAGCATATAATGAATTAGTGAAAAAACTCCCATTTTATATTGCCAAATTTACTGAGCGAACAGTATCTGATAAAATCAGAGATGCTTACACTATAGAGGTTATGGAAATAATCCGAAAAACTAAGCAGGGTGATATAATTGGACACCCCACATTTGAAGAGTTATTAGCAACTTCTAACAAATTGGCTTTGCCCGAAAAAACAAAGGCAATGCTGCGCTTTGAGATGCGCTCATTGTATTATATGGGAGCACAAAAAATAGAAGAATATTTGAAATCAGCTATTCAATACCTTGATGTAGAGGGCGGATTAGAGCTAATTTCTATAAACGAGCTTAATGATATTGCATGGAGTTTTGCCGTTCATGCCACCCAAAAACAGGATTTTGACAAAGCATTGGCTTGGAGTACTAAGATAAAAGCAAAAGCTGTACACCAACCTGCGTATTATGAAACGTATGCTGCCCTGCTTTACCGTAAAAACGAAATCAAAAAAAGCCTGAGCGTACTAAAAACAGCCAAAGAAATTGCTCGGTCATCGGGTAAAAACTACCGCAGCATTTTGCATCTGGAACAGATAGTAGTTCAAAACCTGCCTCTTCCCAACAAACAGGAAGCGTTAGACGATTAGTTGATGTGGTGTCAGCGTTTTTTTACTACTTTATGCTTTATGGGGTTTGTAAAGATGCCTACCATTGGCATTTTAACGTGAGGTTGGAATTAAAATGAATGCCCGATAAGGGTAATGCTTGTGTGTGGTTTAGATGCACTTGATAAAATGGGCAACAGATTACGGTGCGCTGCACCATTAATAACATGGTTTGTTGCTGTTTTACCAAGATTGAAGGGTGCTGCCCCTTGTGTGTTACTCACCAACAGCTATAAAATGGTGCGTTTGGTTTTGGATAGGGTGCAGCACACCAAAATATAGGTAGTAACCATGTTAAATGCCCGATTAACAAGGTGCAGCACACCGAAAAATATCACCCACCTGTCTGAAATCCTTTTGAGGTAAGCCTTTGCGCAAGCTCACAACTCCAACCTCACGTTAATTTATGGTGTAGGCATTACACAATTTATCAGCCTTTTGTAACCAACCCACCACCCAAAAAAGCCGGTGTGAATATGCCTCCACCAGCACCTGCATTAACCCAAATCGTAATGCCTATGCGCGAAAATAGGCAAGCATTCAGCGCAACTCACTGTGTGGCAATATATTTGTAACATAGGTGGATATATCCCTGTCAATTTGCTAAAATCTATGCCATGTTTTACCTCCTTATCAAATCTGCTAAGTTAGGAGTGCTTTTTTCATTGCTTGTTGTTGCTTTTCCGGTACTTACCGGCAGCATACAAACCGGTATTCAGTTTCAGGATAGCAAATCATTAGAAAACATTGCTCTGGAAGCCGCCAATAAAAAAAGCTATGTTTTTATTCATACCACATCGGGTAATTGTGGCGGTTGTAATTATCTTGCCCAAACAGTGTACCCTAATAAACAAGTGGGCGATTTTTACAATGCCTACTTTATGAATTACACACTTAATGTTGATAGATTGGAGCATGGCAATTTGGCAAAAATACTCAATTTAGGCTCGCAGGCGGCAGTACTGTATTTTGAACCCGGAGGGCAGTTGGTAAAAAAAGCAGTTAATATAACCACTGCCGAAGAGCTGATGAGCAGCGCACAAGAGGCAATACACCTTAACGAACGCAACCAACAAAACCAGCAAAAACTGAGCTACCTGGATGAACGGGTTAAAAACCAAACTGCTACAAACAAAGAAATGCGAGAATATGCCTACCTACTGCGCACTTTTAACTACCCCTCACGTTCTGCCGTTAATCAATACCTGCGCACGCTATCAGAGGGGCAATTTGCCGAAAAAGACAACATGGCATTTGTATATGATATGTTAGATAACGTAGAAAGTATGGCTGCCGATGTGCTGCTCAATAACCTTACTTTTTACAAACGCCACTATGGCATAGCATTAAACGACAAAATACAGATAGCCGTTTACAACAGCCTTAATACCGCCATAAAACAGCGCGACGACCAGTTATTTGAACGCATTTTGAGTGTGTTAGACAAGGCTTCGCTGCCCGATGCCGCTGAAAAAAAATACTTCGTACAAGCACAGTATTACGAAGAAACCAAAGACTTTAAAAACTTTGAACGCCTGGCTACTCAATACCTTGCCAAAGCCGGTAAATCAAATAGCCAACTGCTGATGACTACCGCCGAAAAGTTTTTTTACTACCTTAATACCAATAGCGCTTACAATACCGCCTTAAAATGGGTGAATGAGGCTATTAATATAGATGGCGATGAAAATTACCAAACACTCCTACTAAAAGCAAGGCTGCTCCGAAAACTCCAATCCGATTGTACCGAAGCACTTCATGTTGCTAAAATGGCAAGAGAAAAAGCCATAACTGCCCAGATAGCAACGCACGAAATAGATAATCTCATTTATAGCATGGCAAACCAAGGCGGTTGTAAACAACCTTAAATTGTTTTACCGCATAAAAATTAGCTGCTTCCAATAAAAAACGGCAATAAATTTTTACAGTATAGAGGCAATTAAGCAGTATTTCTGCAAATTTGCGTTAAATTAGCTATGAAATTGACCGCAAATAACATCTTCCTGCCACTATGCTGCAAACACTGCTTATTCCAGTAGATTTTACCATCCATACTGCCCGCGCCCTAAACTATGCTATCCAAATAGCTCAAAGAAGCGGAGCCTGCATTACCGTGCTGTCGTCAAACCACAAACAATCGGAGGCTGATGATAACCTGCTCCACCTGCTGGAAGTAGCAGACGAACTGGCACACCACCATTTTTCTGATATTATTCAAAAAATACACCCCCGCGAGGCGCTGGCACAGGTAAAAGCCCGATACCACTACCTGCCTAAAATAACCGCCGAGTTGGTGATAGCAGAGGTAAAAGCCAATGCCTATGATATGCTGGTGGTTAGCGCTAAAAAAAAGGCTTTTTTTAGTGAGCTTTTAGCTGGTAATTTTTGGAAAGATGCTATAAGACACCTGTTTTTTGGCAATACGCTTGAAACCTTTATTGCCACACACCTGCCCTGCCCCCTGCTTATTGTACCCGAAACCTGCCAATACGCCCACATACAACACATTATGTATGCCACCAACTTGGAGGCTAATGATTATTCACTCCAAAAACTGCATACGCTTACCAGCGCTATTAACGCTTTTACCCATTTTATTCATGTAATTAACGAAGAAACCCGCTCCTACAATAAGCGCTACAAGGCTTTTTGCCAAAAAGTAGATGCTATACTGGGGCATAAAGAGTATGAAGTGGTAGAACTAAATCAGCCCGATGTGGAGGAAGCCCTTGCCGGTTACCTGCGCCAAAACCGACACATTAACATTATTGCTATGGTAGAACGGGTAAACAAAGGCCACATAGATAACTGGCTGCTCAACAGCCTTACCCGCGAAATGGCATACAACGCCCCTATTCCCGTGCTTATTTTGCACGATACTGCCGATGAACTGTAAGAACTAACAAACGCTTAGTTACCTAATATAATGGGTAAACCATCTTTTCCCGAACCTATAATAACTACTTTTGAGTTTTGCGATTCGGATAAGATTTGGGTGGCTTCTATGCCTTTCCAGCGCAGGTATTGATCGCTCAAGCCCTGATTTACAATTTCCTGAAACGCTTTAATGCCCTCTGCTTCTATGCGCTTGCGCTCGGCTTCTTTGCGTTCTTTGGCAATCCTAAACTCGTATTGTTCTTTTTCTTGTTGTTGTACCAATTTATTTTGAATAGCCTGCTCTATGGTGGGCGGTAGTTTTATGGAGCGCAGATTTACTGCCCGCAGTTCCACAAATCGGGAGCGAAGGGTAGTTTCTACCATAGAAGATATGCCAAAACGCACCGAGTCGCGCTTGGAGGCATATATTTCTTCGGGTGTATATTTGCCTATCACCTCGCGCGAGGCGCTGCGTACTACATCTTTCACTATTTTTTCGGCATAATCGGGTCCTATTTCTTCGTGCAGGTAGCCCACTTTATCGGCTATCGGGTTAAACCGCACCGATACATCTACGGTAATAGGCAAACCATCGGTAGAGAGTACGTCTAAGGTTTCTTCGCGTATTTGCTCTCGCATATCGTAAATAAACATGGTGTTCCAAGGGGCTATTACATGAAATCCTTGACCGTAAATTTTGTCTTTTACCAATCCACCGCCAAATTTTTTGAACAATACGCCTTTTTCGCCGGTGTTAATGGTAATAAAGATATTGCTGGCAAGGGTAAGCAGCACCACTACACCTACTGCCATAATACTCAGTAAACGCACAAGTTTTGATTGGTTGTTCATATAAATGTTGATTTTTTGTGATAATTAGGTGGGTTTTGTTCTAAATAAATTACACAAAGTAAGGCAAAAAAGTTTCGTTTTTACTCTTTCAGTCAAAATAAATCGGGATAAGAAGTTTTACCTCCGTACCGGCAGGCTCGCCGGCATTGGCATAAATATCGGTAATGGTTACGTGTATGGGTTTTTGGAGCAGTTGGTTTAGTATAGCCAACCGCTCTTTTGGGTTTACTGTGCCTATGCCGCTGCTTTGCCTACCCTGTGTTAGCTCTTTTGAACGGGCACGACCTATGCCGTTATCGGTAATGGTGCAGAGCAGCAAATCGGGGTGTTGTTGTTCAAAGGAAATTGTTAGCAACGGTTCGCCATCGGTTTTTCGGAGCAAACCATGCTGAATGGCGTTTTCTACATAGGGCTGAATGAGCATAGGCGGTATGCCGGTGGCATGGGGCGTTAGGTTTGGGTGGGCGCGCAGGCGGTAGGTAAACTTGCCCTGAAACCGTAGCGACTCTATTTGCAGGTATAGCTCTATATACTCCATTTCTTCTTCCAGACTGATGTAGGGCTTTTGCGAGTAACTCAATACCTTGCGTATGAGGGTAGCAAATACCGATAAATAACGGTTTGCCGATACTTTATCGTTTTGGGCAATAAAGTACTGAATGGCATTGAGCGAGTTAAAAATAAAATGCGGGTTCATTTGTGCCCTGAGCGCCATTTGTTCAGATTCTACTATGCGCCTTCTGAACTCGTTTTGGCGGCGGTAGTAGCTTAGTATGCCCATTATGGCAGCCATTATGGCGGCGCTGCAAAGCAACAGCAGCAGCGCCCTGAAATACCATGTTTGCCAAAAAGGAGGACTAATATAAATGGTTATTATTGCCACCGGATTACTGGTTGCGCCCCAGTTATCGGTGGCGGCTACTTTAAACAGGTATTTACCGGGCGGCAGGGCAGGGTACTGTACTTGCCGGGCAGCGGTATGCAGCCATGTGGGGTCGGCGTTTTCCATTTGGTAAACATACTTTATGTGTTGTGCCGAGCGATAAGATAACCCTATAAATTCAATGGTGAGGTTGTTTTGGTTGTAAGCCAGCCTATACATTTTTCCCGATGGCAGGGTTTGGTTCCACACCTTAAAGGCAGTTATGTAAACAGGGGGTAAAATGGCGGCGGGCTGTGGGGCAGCAACATCGGGCAAGGGGGCGGGCAACAGGGTTAAGCCCTTTGCAGTAGCCACCCAAACCGAATCGGCATGAACCCATACATCATACACAAAATCAGAAGCCAGCCCATTTAGGGTAGTGTAGGTGGTTATATGGGCTGTTTGGGGTTTCATGTGGTTAAGGGTAATACAGTTGAGTCCTTTGGCAGTAGCCACCCACAGTCTATTATCCGCATCGGCAAACAAGGCGTTGCAGGCATTGGCGGTGAGCCCGTTTTGGGTGGTAAAGTGCAGGAGTTGGTTATTGTTTTTTACCAGCACGCCTGAGTCGGCAGTGGCTATCCAGAGCCTGTTTTGTGTATCGGTTTGCAGGTGGGTTATGGGCAGGGCAAGTTTAGGAGATTGGTTTGCAAGGTAGTAGGTTTTACCGCTATGATGCCGGTATAACCCCGCGCTTGTACCTACCCAAAGCGTAGAGTCGTGCGCCTGCAAACAAAGGGCGGTAATAGGGCGCTGAATGGGCAAAATGGTGGTTTCGGCGCCTGTTTGGGTATTAAATTGGGTAGGGTATTGGTGTTTGCCCACCCAAATTTGGTTATTGAGCGCCGGGGCAAGCGAGGTAGTGGGGGTAAGGTTTACCCAAAACCATAGGTTTGTATGGGGGTTGAGCAAGGCCAAACCTGCATCGGTAGCCAGCCAAACTTGGTTGGGTTGGGTAATAAGGAGTTGGTTTACGCGGTTAAAAGCATCTTCGGAGGCAAGGTTGGCAAATACCTGCCATTGAGTTGAGCCAACCGGCAAAAAAGCGGCGCTGCCCTTGCCGGTGCCTACCCATACACTGCCATTGGGTAGTCCGCTTATAGCATACAGGTCATTAGCGGGCAAGCCGTGCTGGGTGGTATAGGTCAGCACGTCGGGCTGCGAGAGTAGGTAAATGCCATCGTCAAGGGTACAAAACCAATAGTTGCCTTCGCGGTCTTTAAAAATAGCGGTAATGGTTTTTTGAGGCAAAAAAGACCGCACTGCCAGTTGTGGGGTTTGGTAGCCGGTGCACCGGTAAGCGCCGCCACCCCAAGTGCCTATCCAAAGGGTTTTATTAGTGGTGGCAGTTTCGAGCAGGGTACAGCTTACCGGCTGCCGGAAGTACTGTTTTTGGTTGGGCAGCAGCCGTTGCAAAGCGGTATCTTGCTGTTTATTGTAACGTGCATTTTGGTAGCTAATGGCGGCATTGGGTAGGGTAAGGGGCAACCAAAGTTCATCTTTATCGGCAGGGGTAAGAGCAGCGTTTATTGGGGCGGGCAAAAGATGAGGCTGGGCATAGGTGGTAAACGTTTGCCCATCAAACCGGCAAACACCGGCAGCCGTAGTAAACCACATAAAACCGGCTTTATCTTGTAAGGCATTGTAGGTTTGAATGGTAGGTAATCCGTGCTCTATGCTGTAATGCCGGTAGGCAGGCTGCTGCGCCATGGCTGCCGCCCACCACGTTATAAGCCAGCAGTATATACTAATCAACCTAACCATAGCCCAAAAGTAATAAAAAACAGCGGTTACTTAAAAAAACGGCAACAAATTAAGCGCTTATTTAATAAAATTTGGCTACTTGTGTTGTTGTGCTATACTGTGTATTCCTTACCAAATGGGCTTAGGCTGATGGCTATGGCGCTCCTCACAAACCACACTTTTATGAGCGTTTATTTGTTTGTTTTGCTGAAAACAGGTGTGGGTATCCCGATTATAAAATTGGGACTGTCATGTTACCCACTTTCCGCACCCCCATTGGCGTTTTGAATAATTAACCCAATATCGGGCTACCGGCAGTTGATACCTGCATAGCGTTATGTTAAGTACCAAAAAGGAAGCCTATCAATAGTACCCGATGTTGAACGCCCTATCACGTCGGAATGGGTGCAGCCTCAGTTTGA
>DDVC01000013.1 GCA_002345145.1 Bacteroidetes bacterium UBA2322 | reverse complement strand
AGCCATTATCGGGAAGGTAATTTGTGCGCCCGATAAGCGCTGAAGGGGCTTATTTTTTAACCAATTTGGTACTTACTACATCTTGGTTATTAGAAATCGTAAGGAAATAAACACCGGCGCTGGCAGCCGTTAAATCAACCGTTACTTGGTTAAGACCAGTTTCGGCAATAGCCACTTGGCTGCTGATAATGCGTCCGGTAATGTCAAAAATTTGTACGGTAATTTCACCGGCATTGGCAGTAGTAAACGATATGTTTGCCCTGTCTATAACGGGCACAGGCGCTACAAAATTAAAAACAAGGGGTTTTACCGTTTCGTTTCTGTTTAAAGAAACCGTACCGGCTATTTTTGTTTGACCGTTAAAATCGGTTTGGCTAAGGCGGTAGTAGCTTATGCCATTGGGAGCGTTTTTGTCTAAAAATTCATAGTTTACCGCCGTAATGGTAGTACCTGCTCCGTTAATAGTGGCTATATTGGTAAAGGTTGAGCCATCGGTAGAGCGGGCAAGGGTAAAGAAATCGTTGTCGGTTTCGGTGGCGGTAGTCCAGGTGAGTAAGTTACCTTGTGCGGTTACTTTACCGGTATAAGCAAGCAACTCAATGGGGGTTTTGTAGCAAATAAACTCCTCATTTACTGATACGGCGGTGCAGCCAAGTGCATCGGAGGCATCAAAAGCGTAGCTGGTAGTTACGTTTTGAGGAATGATAAGCTCAATCGACTCGCCGGCGGCAAGGGGTCCAAAATAATCGCCCGAAAAGTTGTAAGAGCTACCGGGGTCATAAGCCGGGTATCCGCCAAAGGCAGAGAACACAATGTGGTAATCGCCGGTGAGCCAGTCGCAAAATTCATTAACCAAAATTTCAACCGGCGTAAGGAACACTACCGGATAACCGGGACTTACCGAAATGCAATCATCGGCAAGATTGGGGAAGCCGGTTCCGTCGTCATCGGCTACTATAGAGGAGATGTAGAGCGTTTGGTTGGTAGGATAGCTGCCATCGTTGGTAAATACGCCGGTAGTATTAGCGGCATAAATGGTAAAACCGGGAATGGTAATATCGCCGGCGGGGCTGTTGTGCAGGGCATAACCCAGTGCATCGGGCACACCGTTTACTGTGTTCAGCACAGTACCCACTGCCGTAGCAGTAATGGTAGCTCCGTCGCATAAAAAGTCGGCATTGGCAGTAATAATACCGGCCTGACCATCGGTATCGGGGTCGCAAGATTGTACGGTTATGGTTACAGATTGGGTTATGGCACAGCTACCCAAGTTGGCAGTTACGGTATAAGTAGTGGTTTGGGTGGGTGTGGCAATAGGGTTGGGTGAAGTAGCGCTGCTCAAACCTAATGCCGGCAACCAAACATAATTGCCCGATTGGGGATTTACACCCGGAACATCGGGAACGCCTCCGCTTACCGATAGTGCCGTGCTTTGACCGGGTTCAATGGTGATGTTAGGAGATACCACAACCGGCAACACATCGGCAATATTGATAGAGGCTGTTTGGATAACCGTTTCACAGGTAAAATTGAGGGCAAATATCACCTCCAGCACATCGCTATCGGGCTCTCCGTCTTCCAAAATTTGAATGGGTACGGTAAAAGTAGTAGAACCGGCAGTCATTACAAAATCAGTATTAACCGGTGCATAGTCCACACCTTCTACTGCCGAACCGGCTAAGGAAAAACTAAGCGGGGTATCCTCAGCAAGCGGGGCAGAAGAGGTAAAAGTAATGAGTGCATTTACACAACCTTCTACGGCTGTATTTACCCCACCGCCGGTAAGCGATACTGCTGAGGCATCTACGGTAATAAAATTAGTGCTTAAGCTACCCTCTTCTACAAAAACACCCGAGTCTAAGGCGGTATCTAAGGCATCGGCAACAGCTATTTTCAGGTGGTAGGTTTGGCAGGGTATCACGTTGGCGGTAGCGGTAAGTACTACGGTAAAGCCATCATACTGCACCGTTGATTCCGGATCAATCGGAAAACCGCTGCCATTATCAACATAATAAGCGCTGTTAGCTACGTCATTTACATTGTTAATGGTTACAGGGGTAGAAGTTCCGGGTATAAGGGCTATGTTTTGCTGTCCTACAATGCCCGGTCCGCTTATAAATAAGGCAAAACCATCGTTAAAACTGCCTACATATTCTAAATACTCCTCCGACCCAAAAACGTAACGAAAACTGATTTCATCGGAAAAAGGAACAAAATCAAATTCCAATACACAGGCATCGTTAGTACCGCCTGCAGTAACGGCATCAAGGTCAGGGTCGCCGGGTGTACCTAATGAAGTAGAAGCGCCACCGGCGTTATTAGGACCTACGGCATTATTGATACTGCCCGAAGTAAGAAGAATACCGGATCCCAAGCCCAAGTTAGAGTTTACACCGTTAAAAGTGCCGTAAGCGCCCGATGGGCAATCAAGTTCTACGTTGCTGATAACCACCCCATTGCCTACCAGCAACTGGGCTAATTCTTCGGCAGTAACAGAGCCGTTTACCTGTAATTGTGCTTTTGTTTGTGAAAATGCTGCCATCAATAAAAAAGCAGCAAACAGAGCGCGTAACAATTTGCTCATAGTATAGTGTGTTAATGGTTAAATGCTATTTAAATAGTTTGCAACTTGATGTTCATTGCAAGGATTGTGTGCTTGGCACATTTTGTAACAAATTAAGGGGCAAAGTTGCAAAAAAATGTTTAAAGAATGAGAAATCGGGCAAAAAAAATAACAACCAATACTACTTTTGCACCAGTTTTTACCGTTTTACTGCCGTTTGTGTTATTAATTGTACTATATGCTTACCTTTGCCATAAATGACTCCTCACCAAATACTGCAACAATACTGGGGCTATTCCCAGTTTCGTCCTCTTCAGGAAGACATCATTCAATCAGTACTTAGCGGTAAAGATACCCTTGCCCTACTGCCAACGGGTGGCGGCAAATCGGTATGTTTTCAGGTGCCGGCGCTGGCATTAGATGGGGTGTGTTTAGTGGTAACCCCGCTTATAGCCTTAATGAAAGACCAGGTACACAACCTAAAAAAGCGCAATATACCCGCCGAGGCAGTTTACAGCGGTATGAATATGTTTGAGGTAGAACGTGCTTTTGATAACTGTATGCACGGAAAAACCAAATTCCTGTACCTGTCGCCCGAAAGACTTGGCACTAAACTGTTTTTAGCCCGATTGCCCAATTTACAGGTAAGCATAGTAGCTATTGATGAGGCGCATTGTATTTCGCAGTGGGGCTATGATTTTAGACCCGCCTACCTAAAAATAGCTCAAATACGGACGCAGTTACCCCATACCCCTTTTTTAGCCCTTACTGCCACAGCCACAGCAAGGGTAAAAGCCGATATACAGGAAAAACTCAAGTTTGGCAAAAATGCTGCTGTTTTTCAAAAAAGCTTTACCCGAGCCAATCTTTCCTACTCAGTACTGCGCGAAGAAAATAAAATACAAAAACTCACTACCATTTTTAAAAATATCCCCGGCTGCGGTATTGTGTATGTAAGAAGCCGGAAAGAAACTGCACAAATTGCCGAAGCCCTGAAAAAACAAGGCATTTTAGCCGATTTTTATCATGCCGGTTTAGACCCCCGAACGCGTAGCCAAAAACAAGATGCCTGGATAAAAGATAAAATACGCATTATGGCTTGTACCAATGCCTTTGGAATGGGTATTGATAAACCCGATGTGCGCACAGTGGTTCATTTAGACCTACCCGAAAGTGTAGAAGCCTACTACCAAGAGGCAGGCAGAGCCGGCAGAGACGAGCAAAAAGCCTACGCCGTTTTATTGTTTAACAATGAAGACATAGGGGCACTTCAGGAGCAGTTTGAACGCAATTTTCCACCCATTGCCACCGTCCGAAAGGTTTACCATTTGCTGGGTAATTTTTTTCAGGTAGCCATAGGAGCCGGCGAAGGGCAAAGTTTTGACTTTGATATGAACAAGTTTTTAGAAACCAATCCTATGCCCGCCCCCGATTTGTTTTATGCCCTTAAAGTGCTGGAAGAAAATAACTACCTACAGGCAACCGATGCCGTTTTTCTACCGTCAAGGGTAATGGTGCGTGTAACCAACGAACAACTGTATGATGTGCAACTCAGAAACCCCCGATTAGAGCCCTATATTAAAGTGCTGCTCCGAAGCTATGGTGGCGTTTTTGACCAACATACCGAAATTTATGAAAATATATTGGCTAAAAACCTCAAAACCACTACCCAGTATGTTCAAAATGCCCTCACCGTTTTACACAAAAACCAAGTGATAGATTATATCCCTCAAACCGATAAACCACAGCTTATTTTTACCCAACCCCGCGCAGCAGCCGAAGCCTTGGTTTTTGATGTTAAACTCATTAACTTCCGAAAAAAAGTGCGACAAGATAATATACAGGCGGTTATTGCCTATGCACAAAATAACCTCTTGTGCCGTAGCCGTCAGTTAGTGGCTTATTTTGGCGAGTTAGATAGCTTGCCCTGCGGTGTTTGCGATGTTTGCCTTCAGCAAAAAAAACTTCAACTGGCAGAAAGTCGCATGGAACGCATCAGCGCTGCCATTAAAAAACAACTTCGGACAAATGCTCATTCCTCACATGAACTGGTTGCCCAATTAACCGATTTTAACGAAGACGAAATTATTAAAGTCCTTCGCTGGCTAACCGATAATCACCAAATCCTGTTTAAGGACGGAACTTTCAGGTTAAACCAATAAACATCTTTCTACTCCCCCCCTACTCTACTCCGCATGATTCAGTTTGGCATAATAGGCATAGGCAATATAGGGTTGCGACACGCACAGCATATTGCCCAAAACCCCGATACACATTTAACGGCTGTGTGCGATATGAGTGATGCAAACCTGCCCCAAGTGCGCTCTTTGTTTCCCGATGTTGCCTTTTATACAGATTACCGGCAAATGCTGCAACACAGCGGCTTAAACATAGTTAATGTTTGTACCCCCAACTACCTTCATGCCTCTATGACCACCGATGCACTAAAAGCAGGGCTGCATGTGGTATGTGAAAAACCCATGGCGCTGTCGGTTTGGGAGTGTAGCCAAATGATTGAAACCGCCCGGCAAACACAAAAACAACTTTTTGTGGTAAAACAAAACCGATACAATCCGCCGGTGGCAGTGGTAAAAAACCTGCTTTCGCAGGGTATATTGAACAATATAATCCAAATAAACGTAAACTGTTTTTGGAATAGAAATGCCGATTATTACCGATTATCGGGCTGGCGTGGCAGCAAAATCATGGACGGAGGTTGCCTATTTACCCAATGCAGCCATTTCATTGATATTCTGTATTATTTGGCAGGTGAGGTACAGGCTGTAAGCGGCTCAATCCAAAATGCCACTCATGCGGGTTTATGCGAGTTTGAAGATTCGGGCGTTTTTTTGCTGCGCACCCGGGCGGGCGCTTTGGTTAGCTTTAATTTCAGCACTTCGGCTTATCAAAAAAACATGGAGGGCAGCATAACCCTGCTTTGCCAAAATGGTTCGGTTAAAATAGGGGGTGAGTACCTCAATACCATTGATTACCAATGTATAGACCGTTATACCATACCCAATTTGCCTGTAGGCAATACAGCCAATGACTATGGATGTTACAAAGGCTCCATGTCTAATCATGATAAGGTGATACAAAATGTAGTTGATACGCTGAGCGGAAGGGCTACCGTTGCCACATCGGGCAATGAGGGCAGAGCAGTGGTGCAAATAATAGAGGATATGTACGCATCAGTAGTGCAATAGAAAAACTTGCTTCACTTTTGTGCCTTTTTACACAAAACATACTCACCCGAAAAAATGCCGGAGTGCCTTATGCTGTTGCATAAAAATCCAATACGTTAGCCTAACAGCCACAAAGCTCCTAAAATTCATGCATTTATGGCTTTTTGGCTCTCATTCCGCACCCTGTTTTTCCACTTTTGGTAATTATATTCTTCCAATATGAACAGTACTTATACTGCCCAATAGACAGTACAAATGATAACCCCGATGGGGTGTGATCCGAGTTTGACGTAAACCGGTACACAAAGGTAGGAGCGCAAAACCGGCAAAATTTAGCACACGGATAA
>DDVC01000222.1 GCA_002345145.1 Bacteroidetes bacterium UBA2322 | reverse complement strand
AAAAACAAACCACCTAACCACCTTGCAAAGCAACCATTTGGGTAAAAAATGCAAATAAAAACCGCAAAGAACACAAATCCTTGGCACCCTTTGCGGTTTAACAAAGGCATTTAGTGAAGATTAAGACAACATGATAAGTAGATGCGGCGATTGAATGCGCCTATAATGCCAATTTATCGGGATTTTTTTGTAATGGAGCAAAAGGGCGGGCGCATATTGCGGCAAAAATAGGTTCTTGATAATATTGAGTGGTGGCCATTAGGAACGTAAATTATGGTTCAAAAGGGAAGAAATTTTTACCATTTCTTTGTAGTTGTTAGTAGATTCAGGCACAACTCGCCCGCTACTGCGTACCTAAAAAGGGCAACAAGAACAACAAAGGCACGTGGAAGCGTTGTTGCCAAGCCTGCTCATTATGGGCTGCACCTTCAAACTTTTGACTCAGACAAAATTGGGGAAAGTACCCACTTTGCTGCATAAAGGCATCAACGGCTTTTTGGTGTGGTTCATACCAAGCATCAAGGGTTTGGGTGCCGTAGTCAAAGTAAATTTTGTGGTGTTTGGGTTTTGGCAGCTTTTTTTTGAGGTATTTGAGGTAAGCATTTACAAAATTGGGGTTGTTTTCTTTAAGGCTGGCAGGCCAGTGGGTAGAAAAACAGGCAGCGCCGCCAAAAACTTTGGGGTATTCACAGAGGGCGTACAGCGAAATAAGTCCACCCATGCTGGAGCCGGCTATAAAGGTATTGGCTCTATCGGGCAGGGTTCGGTATTTTTGGTCTATGTAGGGTTTTAGTTCTTTAACCAAAAAAGCCAAATAAGCATCAGATAAAACAGTGTTTTCGGTGGTGCGTTCTTGTTTTAGTTTTTCCTGTGCTGGCTTAGGCATTAGTAAAAACGGTTTATTGGGCAGGTACTCGGCAAAACGGCGGGGCGAGTTCCAAATGCCTACTATAATGCAGGGGCGCACTTTTTGCTCTTGTTGCAGCCGGAGCATGGTTTCGTCTGCCTGCCACTCCTGACCGCCGTAAGCGGTTTCGGTTGAAAAGAGGTTTTGCCCGTCGTGCATGTATAAAACGGCGTATTGCTGCCGGGTATTGGTATAATAATCGGGCGGAAGCCATACGTCAATGTGTCGGGGAGCTACGTATTGAGAGGCAAAATTAGGGGTTCGTTCTAATATGCCCGATACGTTTTGGGTGGGTTGTGCAAAACCCATGATTGGGGCAATTAAACCCAGCCCGATGTACAAACATATTCCGTAAAAAAAGCGCCATTGTTTGGGCAATGTATAAAAGCCGGTTTTATTTTGCATTGGTTGTTGTTTTTACAGGGGTTATACACAAAGGTTATCTGCTGTTTTGGTTAAGAGCAGCGTTTGCTAAAAATAATTAAAAAACTTTCCGCAAGCCGGGGCTCACGGAAAGTTTCAGCTTTTTTACAACTATGTGGGAGGCTTAGTTTTTGGTAATTTTATAGCTGTAATAGCCATAGGTTTGGCGTAGGTCTAAGGTAATGGTGTAGTTACCGGCTTCTTCTATGGCTATATCAGTACCGCCTTCTTCTAATTTACCATCAGCGCCATTATCGCCGTAGTTGAGCGCCCAGTCGTCATTAGCACGGAATTTAATTGCACCTACTACCAAATCAAGGGTAATGGTAAAGCTATTGTTGGCAGGGTCATAAGTCATGTTTTGGTCGGCATCCCAGCCATTGGGGGTAGAGCTTCCTATTAACCCCCAATCGGTACGGAGTTTAGAGTAGGTTAGTCCGTTCAAATCAACATTTAATTTGTAAACGCCGGCCTCGGCTGCTACAAGGTTAGCGCCACCAGGCTCAAGTGTACCATCTGCGCCATCGTCTCCCCAGTTTGTATTCCAACTGC
Source organism: Bacteroidetes bacterium UBA2322 (assembly GCA_002345145.1). GTDB lineage: Bacteria > Bacteroidota > Bacteroidia > Chitinophagales > UBA2359 > UBA2359. Next base: position 8,152 of record DDVC01000222.1, on the reverse strand, counting down.
CTTTGGCAAACTTAAATTCGGTATTAGCATCAGGAAAATGGAGGTAACCTTCGTAAATTTCATTGCTGTTTACTGAGGGAAGGGTGGTTTCGGGCTTTGCAGGATCCCAACCTTGGTAAGAGCCGGGTACGTTGAGCAGCGGAAAGGTAGGTACAGCAATGTAGGGGGTAAGAGTAAGGTTAATAGGAGTTGAAATGGCTTGTGGCACTAATGCATTTACCGATGCTACTATGCGCACTTCAAAATTTGCCGGCTGAAACGGATTGTAGCCCAAATTGATGAGTATGTTGTTGAGTGAACTCACCTTTACGGGCAACTCGGTAGTGGTTACGGTGCCAAGGGTTCTGATAGTGGCAAAGTTTGTGCCTGCTGCGGCAAGTTCTACTTTGTAGGTAACGGCAGCCTGAAACCCGTAATCGGCGGCGCTCCACTTAATGATTGTAATGGTATCATTGGCGTTAGCCTCTTGTAGTACTAAGGCAGCGCCACTTGCCGGTGCAGTTATGCCGGGAGCTGATTTAAGATCTACCACCGGCGATTCGCCTTCTTTTTCACAGGCTACAAAACCCAGTGTGGCAGAGAATATGAGAAAATAAATGAGTAATTTTTTCATTTTAGTTTGATGATTTAACGAAAAAGTGAAAAAAACGATACATTGGGAGAGGTTAAACATCGGGCAAACAGGGTGTTATATCTGCCCGATGTTCAGAGATTAGTAATCGGTATTTTGGTCAAGGTTAGGATTGGCAATGAGGTCGGTAGCCGGAATAGGGAAGAGGTTGAGGTGTGGCGAGGTGGCAGTACCGCCTTTTACGCCGCCTTTCCAGCCCCAGTGGTAAGTGCCATTGGTAAACTGACCAAAACGGATAAGGTCTGTACGGCGGTGTCCTTCCCAGTAGAGTTCACGGGCGCGCTCATCTAAAATATAGTCAAGGTCATAAGCACTGATGTTGCCACTTGTATTGCCATAGGCACGCTCACGCAGGGCATTGAGGTAGGTAAGTGCTGTGGCTTCGCTGCCGCCGCCACCGCGTTTTACTGCTTCGGAATACATGAGGTAAACATCGGCAAGGCGGAACATGGGGAAATCGGTGTCCACCCAATTGCCCGATGCGTCGGAGCCTGCAGTGCCATTTTGGTCCACATTTTTGTATTTGGTAATGGCGTAGCCGTTGGTAAAGTTAAATACGTTGTTAATTTCTAATGATTGACCGGCGGTGTAGAACATGGCTCGCGAGTCGGTTTCACCGGTAGTGTCGGTAAATTTGGCTACAAATTCGGGGGTGGTGCGTATGCCTGCCCAGCCGCCGTTGATGCCAAACTCGCCGGGTGCCATACTTCCGCCTACGGGCGCATGAACTAAAAAGGTCATACCTCCCCAAGAGCGGCTGTTAGTGCCATCAAAATTAACAGGGAAGATAATTTCGTTTGAAGAAACATTGTCAATACGGAACAGTTTGGCGTATTCGGGTTCTAAGGTAAAACCGGCATCAATTACCTTGTTGCAGTAGGCAATACAATCGGCATATCGGGCAGTTCCGGTATAAACTTGTGCATTCAGGTAAAGTTTAGCCAGCAGAATCCAGGCGCCGGCTTGGTCGGCACGTCCGTATTCGTTGGTACGGGCGGGTTTGAGCTGGTTTTCAATAGCTTTAAGTTCGGTTTCAATGTAGCTGAACAAAGCCGGTCCGTTGGTTTGGTTGGGCAAGAAAGAGCCTACGGCATCTTGTTCAGTTACAAAGGGTACATTTTGGAACATATCTAAGGCGTGCCAGTAGCTAAGGGCGCGCAAAAATCGGGCTTCGGCGCGGTAAAAGGCTACATCGGCTTTGAGTTGGTCTGATGCGCCTCGGTCGTTTAATTTAGCATCGGTGGTTTCGCGCAGGTATTCGTTGCAGAGCGAAATTTGGTAAAAAATGCGGTTATACATAGCCGTAACAAACTCGTTTCCTGCTGTCCATCGGTGAAAGTGGTAATCGGGCAGGTTGCCGTCTTGCCAGCCTATGATGGCTTCGTCTGTGGGTAGCTCTTGGGCTTTCCAATATTGGCGCAGGTAGGTAGAGAACCCCTCATCTATACCGCTGATATCGGGTCGTCCGGCAGGACCTTCTTGTCCGCTAAGCGCTAAACCTGCATATAGTTTAGCCAATACCTGTTTGTAGGCGGCGGGGTCTTTGTAAACTGCGGCGGCGGTAATTTCTTCGGGGTCTAAGGGCACAGTATCTAAGTCTTTGAGGCAGGCGCTAAAATTGAGCAAAAAGGCAAACAGCAGGGCTGCCAAAGCGTAACGATTAAAGAGTTTATTTTTCATGATGTATGGCGTTTTGGTTTGGTGAGTTATCTAAAATTGAGGTTTACCCCTGCCAGGAACATGCGCGGACGCGGATATACGTTGTTGTCAATACCGCCTGCTACTTCGGGGTCTAAGCCGGAGTATTTGGTAAACACTGCCACGTTTTGTGCGGTAACATAAAACCTGCCATTGAGGCGGTTGGTAAACAATTTATTAAACGCATAACCAAGGGTTATGTTTTCAATGCGCATAAAGGAGGCATTTTCAACGTAGTGGTCGGAGAAGTACTCGTTTTTGGTAAAACCGTCTTCAAGGGCAGAGGCAAGGGTATTATTGATAAAGTTGTTTTGGTTGCCCACAAATTTAATACCTCTGTCGGAGGCTACGTTATTGTAAACGTAATTGTTGAGGTTGCCCCGCCAAACGGTGCTAAAATCAAAGTTTTTGTATTTGAGCAAGGTGTTAAAGCCAAAGAAGATGTCGGCAGCGGGTTTGTTGTATCGGTATTTGTCGAGTTCGGTAATTTTACCGTCGTTGTTAAGGTCTTCGTACAAGCCTAAAACGGGTTTACCGTTGGTATCGTAAACTTGCTTAAACACAAAGAACGAGTTGGGGGCATATCCTACACTGTGAATTTGGATATTATTGCCCACACCGCCCGAAATGCCGCCAACGAGGTTGCCTTGGAAGGTGGGGTCTTCGTTGAGGGTAAGTTTGGTAATTTCATTGTGCTGTCGGGTAATGTTACCGCCAATTTCCCAGCGCAGGTCATCTTTGTTAATGGCTACGGTGTTGAGGGTTAGCTCCACGCCCCAGTTATCCATGCTGCCTATGTTGGTAGTAATTTGGTTGGTAAGGTTGGTACCGGCAGGCACCGAAATAAAGTTGAGCAGGTCATCGGTTTTGCGGAAGTAGTAATCTAAGGCGCCGTTTATGCGGTTGTTCCAGAGCCCAAAATCGATACCTGCGTTGTAGGTAGTAGTTTCTTCCCATTTAATGTTGGCATCGTAGCCTTCGGGTCGGAGGGTGGTAATAAATTGGTTGCCAAATTGGTATTGTGCGTTGTCTAAACCGGCGGTGTAGCGGGGCAGGTAGGGGTAAAAGCCCCCGATGTCTTGCTGTCCGGTAACACCATAACCCAAACGGAGTTTGAGGTCGGTAAGGGTGCGGTTATCGGCAAGGAAGTTTTCACGGGCAATGTTCCATGCAAAGGCGGCAGAGGGGAAAAGCCCCCAGCGGTTATCGGGGTTAAAGCGCGAGGAGCCGTCGTTTCGGAGGGTAAAGGTAAAGAGGTAACGGTCTAAAACGGAGTAGTTTAACCTCCCAAAGAAAGAGATGAGCACATACTCGCCCTCATAGTTGGTAGTATCTTGTCGGCTGCGCGAGATGTCTCGGGTAAGGAACTCGTTTTTAAGGTAAAAGTTTTGGTAAGAATAACCGGCTGTAACGTCAAATTTGCTTTTAATGGCGCTCAGGGTTTTACCATAGTTGAGGTAAAAATCGAGGAGTTGGTTCTTTTTTTCTTCAAAGTAGGTATTGTCCATACCACCTTCGCCATTGTAAAATTCCGAAGCGGCTTCTAAGGGCACAAAAACGGTGCCTTCGCCACGGGCATTATCCATACCAAGGTTGAGGTTGGCTCGCAGTTCGGGCAGGAAATGGAATTTATAGTCAAACTGCACATTACCAATAAATCGGTTTACGGCGCTAAGGTCTTCGCGTTGTTCTAAGCGTGCAAGGGGGTTGCGCGGTGCAAGTACTACGGGGTTGCCATTGGTTTGCAGCCATTCAAAATAACCGCCATAAGCATCACCTTCGGTGCGTGCGGGCTGGGTGGGGTCAAAAAGGATAGCGCTGCCCACTGTGCCCACATCGGCAAAGCGGTTTTTCACCTGCGAGGCTTTGGCATTGAGGTTTACGCTGAGGTGGTCGTCAAAAAATTTAGGTGTAAGGGCAAGAGCGCCTGAGTATCGGTCCATGTTGGAAGTTTTGAGGATACCCTGTTGGTTGGTAAAACCAACCGAAACGCGATACGGCAAAAAGTCTTTTACACTACCCGATGCGCTGATGTTATGGTCGGTACCGGTGGCAGTACGGAAAATTTGGTCTTGCCAGTCGGTATTAGCATTACCCAGCAAGGCAATTTGTTGGGGTGTGCCTATTTCATTTACCAATGTTCTGAACTCATCGGCAGTAAGGGGTTTAAGGCGGTTGGCAGTACTGCCCACGTTAAAGTCGCCACTGTAAGAAAGCTGAACCGGACCTTTTTTGCCCTGTTTGGTGGTAATGATGATTACCCCGTTAGATGCACGCGAACCGTAAATGGCAGTGGCGGAGGCATCTTTGAGTACGGTAAACGATTCAATATCGTTTGGGTTAATGGTATTGAGGGGGTTTTGCGAGCCTGCAATACCGGCATCAACGGGTACGCCGTCTATAACAAACAGCGGGTCGTTATTGGCAGAAAGCGAAGAGCCGCCCCTGATGCGGATGCTGGCGCCACCGCCCGGCGCGCCGCCCGATGGGGTTACCTGCACACCGGCTACCCTTCCTACAATGAGTTGTTCGGGTGTGTTTACCGGACCTTCGTTAAAAGATTTGGCAGTAACTTGGGTAACGGAGCCTGTAACGTCTTCTTTTTTGGCAACACCGTATCCTATTACCACCACTTCTTCCAGCACTTTGCCGGCGGTTAGGCGCACGTCCACAATGTTAGATGCGCCAAGGGTAATTTCTTGGGTATCATACCCCACAAAAGAAAAAACAATTACCGATGAGCCTGCCGGAACCGTAAGGGAGTACTTGCCGTCTAAATCGGTAACAGTACCGGTTAGGGTACCTTTTACTAAGATGTTTGCGCCCACAATAGGGTCATTGTTGGCAGCATCTACTACCGTGCCGCTAATGTTGCGGCTTTGGGCATTGGCAAACTGGGCTGCCGCTACTGTAAGCAGGAGCAGAAGCCACATTTGCTGCAATGTTTTGCGTAATGTTGGATTCATACAAAATTGTGTTGATTGGTAAGTAAATTAAGTATCTTGGGAGTTTAAAAAATAGCTATACTTAAAAAGAAGCCGCAGTACCATGCCGGCGCTTTCCTTAGGGCAAAAATGCGTACAATTCTCCTAATTGTTACCCACTCAAAAGCAATTTATTTTTTGTTGGAGTAAATGTTGAAATTATTGAACAATAAACTCCCCTTAGCCGGCAATGGTGGCACATTACAGGAGGCAATTGCATTTTTGCCGGGTTAGGGGTAGCAGCTAAACCGGCAAATCAAATAAGGGGGCGGAGGTTAGTTATAGTTAGTTACTATGGCTAATTTATCGGTAGAAGAGCTGGTCAATTTGGAGCGCTTCAAAAACTTTGTAATCGGCAGGGGTAAAACTGTTTCCCCTGCAATCTATATAGCGCAAGGCGGGCAGTTTAACGGCAAGGTTTTTAAAATTACCGGCTTTAAGGAGGTTGTTGGCACAATTAAGGGTATGCAGATTGGTAAAATTGGCAATACCGCTAAGGGTTTCTATTTGATTATTGCTGCAATCAAAGTTTTCTAAGGCAACCAATTTTTGTGAGCCATTGAGGTTTTTAAACTGATGACCGGAGATATTGAGATATTTTATGTGTGAAAAGTTTTTTACTCCCGAAAAGTTATTCAATTTAAAAGAGAATCTGTTTCCGCCGGTGTTTGCCAAATCAATATGGGTAAGGCGCAAAAATTTGGCAAGCGCTTTATCGCCGGGTTTTTGGGTAATTTCTTTATTGCCCAGCAGTACGTTAATAGCTTTTTGCCAATTCATTTCTAATTTACTCCACCAATTCAGTATTTTATCGGGCGTATCAAACTCTTCGGGCAGGGCGGGCAGCAAATGGTTTTCGCGGCTTGGCGTTTCTTTTACCGCAGCCTGAACCTCCTTTTTTTTGACGGTCTTATCGGGTTGTTTTTGTTGGGGTGTTTTATCGGCGAGCTGTTTTTTTACAGGCTTGGCAACTTCTTTTTTATTTTCGGCAGGAAGCACAACGGGTAATACTTTGTTTACTGTTTCTTTCATTTCCAATTGCCCGATTTCTTTTTTGAGTGCATTTTCTAAAACAGGCAACGGCTTACTATCTTTTGCTTTTTCTTTTTGTTTCTTTTTATCGGGTTTTACTTCGTTGGTGGGGGCAGCCTGTTTTTGTACTTTTTTTTGCGTATCGGGAGGCATAATTGGTAAGGCGGGAGTAACCTCTTCGTTTTCGGGCTGTTGTTTTAGGGGAACAAGTTCCGGTTCTTTGATTTTATTTTTTGAAAGTTGTATTTTCTTTTCCAAAACAGCGGGGGTTTCTGTTTTTACCTCCGGGGGTGTTTCCTGTAAGGGTATAGGCTGTTGTTTGTTTTGAGGCGGTTCTTGTTGTTTTTTGGCTTCTTGTGGCGGGGCAATATCGGTTTTTAGTTTGTTTTTATTCAAAGCCTGCAATTCCGCTTTAAATTTCGTTTTCAACACCTCCATTTCTTCCCGATGCAGTTTTTTCAGGCTTTCGGTTTCTCGGGAATTTTTTTCCTGTAGCGTTTTAATTTCCAAAGCCTGTTCTTTCAGTTTTTTATCGGCGCTGAGCAGGAGTTCTTTGTAGCCGGTCAGTTTTTCTTCTAATGCGGCAATTTTGGTTTCGTAAGTGGTTAGCAATTGCTGCGGCTGCGGGTTGGTTGCAAGGGGTTTAATCTGGCGAGCGCAATCGCCCTTGCTGTTACTGCCAATAATGCACTCAATAGGCATATCTTTGGCAATGGTGAGTGCGTCTGTTATTTCGGTAAAATACGATTTTCTAAAAAACAAACGTTGCGGACCTTCCTCTAAGGCTAAAAAACCGGCTTCGCGCATTTCGTCATAAGAGGCAACCACGCCTTTGTAAACCTTGGGTGCAAGTGGGGTAAAAGTAAGTTCATCGGCAAACTCGCCTTTGGCATTGTCCACTATTTTAAAAGACACTTCCATACCCTCTTCAATGGCAGGTTGGGCAGCAGCATTGGCGGGTTTGGTAAACGGGAGGTAACTTTCTTTTAAAAAACTGATGCGCCCCCAACCGCGCTGGGCATTATAAAATCTTACGGTGCCGGTATAATACTCTTTGGGCGGGTTTAACAGGGTATCTAACTGTTTAAACAAATCAGAAACCGACTGGTCGAGTTTTACGTTAATATCTAAATCAAAAAGCATAAGGTGTTCGCCGTCATTGGTTTTAATTACCTCGCCCATAAAAAGGCGGGTAGGTCTGTGGTCGCGGTCTTTCCACCTGTAGCGGCTGTATTTGGGGTCGGAGTAGTTATCGTTGCTTATTACTGAGCCGTCATACATGTCGGCAAGGCTGAGCAGGTAGTCATCGGCACGTTTACCGCCGCTCACTTGGTGAAAATTGCCGTTATTGAGCATATAAGTGTATATATCAATTTCATCTTGCGGCAATTTGTGAGCGGTGTTGGCATCAAAAATACAGAAAAAATCTTGTTTTTTCTCGCGTTTGAGTACTACTAACAGTTTAAGCAGCACTACCAAAGATGGCGATTCGGGGTTGCGCCAGTAGCAAACATTGGTTGCGTCAATGTAATAAGTAGTGGGTTTGGTGTTGTTGTTAGGCGATTGGTTGGTTAATTTTGCCATGTTACAATGGTTGTTTGCGCTTAGTGCCCACTGTTTTGCTTACATGGATACCGGTAAACTACTAATGGATAGACACAAATATTGCGGGCTAACAACAGTAATGCCTTAAAAGTAAAGGAATTGTATGGCATTATGGAACCCTTTATTTGTAACAGTTTTATTAAAACCTGTTGTCTTTTTTAAATCCAATTAGGCAAGGTGGGGCAAAAAGATCGGAAGAGCA
>DDVC01000231.1:8176-14577 GCA_002345145.1 Bacteroidetes bacterium UBA2322 | reverse complement strand
TGGGGGTGCGGAAAGTGGGTTACATCAAACTAAGGCATACCCTATCAAAATAAAAACACCCAAAAACAGGCTATCTGTTCTTGGGTGTTTTTTGTTTAATAACGGCACAAAATTCAGAAGAGAGTTAAAATTAGCACAAGTGCAGAGGAGTTACATTCTCTTTTTATTGCGGTTTTGCGCCTGTTGGTTAAACTGCTGAATACGGCGCTGAAGCTCGCCGGTTTGTTTATGGTGTTGTATCATTTGACGTATTTCGGCGGTAGTGTAGGCATTTAGATTACCTTCTCTAACCACAGAGGGTGCGGGCGAGGGTTCCCCCTTTCGGCTGGGTGGGTTTTGGGGGCGTTTGCTTTGGTTATAGGCAGAGCGTTTGCCATTGGGGTCGTCTATGATGCCGTTTTGTATGTATAGGGGGGCATCGTTGTCATCGGTAAAATAGTAGTAGTTATTGCTTTCGTTATGTTCCTGTATATCGTCATAACCATCGGCAACCAGCGCCATATAGTAATAACCGTTGAGGTTGCCGGGTACGGTATAGTCCCACAAAAAGCCTTCGGAACCAAACTGGTGCGCTACGCTGGAGCCGCCGGGCACGTTTATGTTGTTCCACCAATTGCCCGATAAACCCGGACCCTGGGTAAGTGGTCCGTTGTGGTTGGCATTATCATACTCATTGGTATAATAATCGTAAAGCAGAATGCCCCATTCGTTAGCATCATAGGCATTATAGTAAATATAAACAATATTCCAGCGCTCGCTGGAGTAAATGGTGCGGTCACCCATATTATAAACGTTATAAAAAATGGTACGGGTACGCAGGTCGGTGGGGTCGTCATCGTAGTCATATAAATCCCAGGCTATGAGGTCGGCAGTACCACTGATAATGTTGCCGTCATCTACTTGGTTATCGCCGTCAGCATCGGGGGCAAAATCGGCGCGTTTGTTATTGGCTACAAAAGCGGAGAAACAAAAACTATTTTGGAAAAAGTAATAGTCAATCCAAATATAGCCACTATTGCCCCACTGCGGACCCCAAGAGTTAACCACTTTAAAAGCGCCGTTGGGTCCTTTATTATCGTCGTATCCGGCAACGGCAACGGCGTGGTAAGCATGTTGTCCGGTGTAGCCGTAGGTATCTGAAGTAAGTACGCCGGTACTGTTCCATTTGAGGAAATTGTCGCCCACGCGCACGCCTATGGCTACGGGTCTGCCTTGTGCTAAATAGCCTCGAATGGTATTTACATCGGGGTCAATTTTTCGGTAGTTGGTAATTTTGAAGTTGTTTGCTTCTGTTGTCCAAGCGCTTTGTGGGTTGCTGCTGCAATTGCCTAAGTTTTGGTAGGGTACAGTAGCCATGGTGGCAATGCCCCGTGCTTGCATAACATCAAAGGCGGCTTCAAAGGTAGTGCCGTTGCAGTCAGCGCCTTTATTGCTGTTAGAAACAGCCCAAAAGAGGTCTTTTGGGCTAAACTGACGGGAGGCTTGGGCAAGCTGAGAGGTGGTGAAGTTTTGGTCTATACCTTCAATTACGGTTTTTAGATTGTACCCTACCGACCAACCTACGCAAGTGCCGTACTGCCCTTGGTCGCCTATTGGCGGAAACTTAGGTGCAAGGTCAACGGCGGAGGGCACATTGCCGCCTTGGCTAAGGTTAATATCGGTAGCTATTTGGTTTAGGTTTTCTTCGGGCTGGAGCCAGCCTAATGAGTTGAGCAAGTTGATTATTTCATCAACACTCTCCTCATCGCAGCCGGGCGAAATCATGAACAGACCGGCAATAAAAGCAAGCGGGAGCAAGAATTTTTGGGTAATTTTTTTCATGTAAAAAGGGTCAGTTTGTTAGAGAAAAAGGCGCTTTTTAAAAGAAAGTATAAAAGCGGCATTTGGGTATTACCCAATTAGAGCACTAAATTAGCCAATAGTTTACCAATGAGCAAATTATAGTTGCAAAATAAATTCTTCTATGGTTTGCAACAAGAGGTTATTAGGCTGCAAGGCGAGCCCGGTGTAGTTGGGCGTTTCTTTGATAGCGTTTTGGAGCGAAAAATTATTTTGTGCTGAGGCGTAAAAAATACCTTTTTGAAAAAAACGGCGGGCAAGGTACTCCTGTTCTGTTTGTCCGGGGGTGGGTATTAAGGCGGCTTTTACCCCTGTGGCGGCTAAATCCATGATGGTACTGTAGCCGGAGCGGGCTATAACCATATTGGAACGCAGCAAAAGGGCGTTTAGGTGGGGGGTGGTAAGGTGGTCAAAAATATGGAGGTTGTCTGTTTGGCTGATTTGGTTGGTTTGGGTAATGCCCCTTACCAAAGCTAAGGGCGATAGGTGGGGGTTTTGCTGCGCCTGCTCTATAACCAATTGTTCTAACAGGGTGCGCTGCGGCTCGGGACCCGATAGTATGATGGCGGCTTTATAGCGTGGCAGCAAATGGGGTGGGTTGTAGTTATGGGGCAAATACGGTTTCATTCGGGATAAAAAACCGGTAAACCGGTACATTGGGGCAGGCAAGGGCAGCTTGTGCGACAGTTTACCACTCAAATTGTGATGGGGGTGGGGCAGGTCGGGTATCCAACATTGCCGGAACCGTTTAATAAACAATTGGTTGAGTTGGTGCAGTACCGGTTCGGCAAAAGGCAAATCGGGCGCTTGGATAAAAATTTGATGGGTAATAAATACAGCGGGTTTATTGGGCAAGTAACAACCGTATCGGTTATCGGCAATTACCGCATTTATAGGGTATTGTCGGGCTATTTTTTGCAAGGCGAGGTGTTCGGCACGTATTTGGAGCAGTATTTTAGGTATTTGGGCAGCCATAGTAAGCGCCATACTGCCGCCGGCTGTGGGGTAGGTAATATGGTAGGGAGGCAACTGTAGAGTGGTTAGTTGCGGAAACTCTGATTGCAGCAGGGCGAGCGAGCTGCCATCGCCGGCAAGCAATACATTTACCCCTTTTTGCAACAGCAGTTCAATAATGGGTATGCAACGGGTAGCATGACCCAGCCCCCAGTTTAGAGGCGCTACTAATACAGTCAGGGGCATAGAAAACTGAAGAGTGAAAAGTGAATAGAGAAAATTTTCCTCCTTTGGAGGGAGGTAGGGTTAGGGGTAGTGTGAATGGTGAGTGATTTTATGGGTAGCAACGGTACTTGTTCCGTTTTCAAAAACGGCAGGGTTTGGTTTGTACCGGCATAACTTCATTACTGTATTACTGTGGAGCAAAAATAGAAAAAAACAACCAAAACTTAAACATTTGCCTTATTTAGACTTAACTTTGCTCCAATTTACAATTGCCTACTTATGGGAGACTGAGCAGCATCAGCCCCATATATTGGGGTTTTTTCTTCATGCTTTTTAGAAATCACAACTAATGTATCGTACTAAAATAACCGCATTGGCAGTATTTTGGCTGCTATTGGGCACTGCCTCTTGTACTATGGTAAAAGAAGGTCAGCAGAAAAAAACGGCAGGGTATAACACCGGTACCGCCGATGAAACAGAACCAGACATTTGGTTTGATGAGCCCCAAACAGTAGTACCTTACCGCCAAACGGCTACCCGAATATATGACCTGCTCCACACAAAATTAGACGTAAGTTTTGATTGGGAAAAACACCACTTATTTGGCAAGGCAACCCTAACCCTTAAACCTTATTTTTACCCTATCAACTTGCTCACCCTGCAAGCTAAGGGATTTACCATTGATGCTGTTGAACTGGTGGGTAAAACAGGCAGCCGGCCGCTTAAATATACTTACAATTCCTTAGACTTAACCATAAACCTGCCCAAAACGTACTCCCGTACCGATACATTTGCCGTTTTTATACAATATACTGCTAAACCCGAAGAATTGGTTAATAATAACCCCGCTTTTACTTATGACAACCAAGGGCTGTATTTTATTACAGACGGCGAAAATGGTAACGTGCGCCAAATATGGACACAGGGCGAACCCGAATCGGCATCGTGCTGGTTTCCTACCATTGACCAGCCCAATGAGCGCTGTACCCAAGAAATAAGCATAACCGTGCCACAAAATTTTAAAACCCTTTCAAACGGGCTGCTTTTAAGCTCTACCAACAACCAAAACGGCACCCGAACCGATTACTGGAAACAAAACCTGCCGCACGCACCCTACCTGTTTACTATGGCAATAGACCAATACGCCGTTATAACAGATACCTGGCGCGGTAAGGAAGTAAGTTATTATGTGGACACGGCTTTTGCCCAAAGCGCCCGCACTATTTTTGGTAATACGCCCGAAATGCTGGAGTTTTTCTCTAACAAACTTAATTACCCTTATCCGTGGGATAAATACGCACAGGCTGTAGTGCTTAATTTTGTTGCCGGAGCTATGGAAAATACCTCTGCTACCCTTTTTTACGAGGAAATGTATGCCTATGCAGCCCCCGAACAAAAGGGTAAAAGAGATGATATTATAGCCCACGAACTTTTTCACCACTGGTTTGGTAATTTGGTTACCTGCGAGTCATGGGCTAACCTGCCCCTAAATGAATCGTTTGCTACTTATGGCGAGTATTTGTGGATAGAACATAAATATGGTAAACCCGAAGCCGACCTGCACCTGCGAGCCGACTTGGAAGCCTACCTCTCAGAGGCAAACTACAAACAAGAGCCTATTATCAGATTCCGGCACGCCAACCCAAACGATATGTTTGACGGACACTCCTACCAAAAAGGCGGGCGCGTTTTGCACATGCTCAGAAATATAGTGGGTGATGATGCTTTTTTTGAGGCTCTCCGTTACTACCTGCACAAACACCAGTTTACCGGTGTAGAAATTCATGACCTTAGGCTTGCCTTTGAACACATTACCGGGCAAGACCTTAACTGGTTTTTTGACCAATGGTTTTTACAACCCGGACACCCCATACTTTCCATTTTAACCCAGTATGATGCCGCCACGCAAAAAACAAAGGTTGAAATAACCCAAATGCAAACCAATAAGGTTGTTTACCAAATTCCTACTCATTTAGCCATCATAAAAGCCGATGGAAGCACCGAACGCATCAGTATAACCCTTACCGATACCGTAAATGTATTTGAGTTTGTTATGCCCGCCAAACCTAAAGCCGTATTGTTTGACCCCGATTATGTGCTGCTTTATGAAAAACAACTCCAAACCGATACGCAGGGCTACTTAGACCAGTTTTACCACGGCAAACACATTATTCACCAAATAGAAGCCCTTGAAGCGCTTGCCTATGAACAACAAACTGCCGGCGTAACCCAAATGTTTGCCGATGCCCTTGTAAGCTCACACCCGCTTGTGCGCAAAACGGCTCTGGAACAATTGTTTTTTGACCCCGATACGGATAACACACAGCTAAAAAAAGCGCTCATAAACCTGGTAAAAAATGACCCCGATACCGAAATAAACAACATAGCCCTCTCTAAACTTGCCGATGCCTTGCCCAATGACCCCGATGTGCGCAGCCTACTCAATGAGGTAATGAACCTGCCCGATAGCCCTTTATTAGGCACTGCCTTGTATTTTACGCTATCTATTTACCCCGATGACGCTCTTTCTTATGCCGAAAAACACCAAAACACTACCAAACCCGATGTAGCTACTGCCATTGCCCAAATTTTTTCGGAATATGGCACTGCACTGCACCAGCCCTTTTTTGAAAAACAACTAAAAACCGCCACCGGTTACGATATTTACACCATTATAGATGCCTATGGTTACTTTTTGATCCGTATGGACCAAGCGCCGGCGGTAGAAAAAGGCATTGCCCAGTTAGCCAATATAGCTTTTACGCACAAACACTGGTGGGTGAGGGTTATGGCGTACCAGCAGTTGGCTCTGCTCAAAAGCATCTTAGATGATACCCAACTGCCCGATGCCACACCATCCAACAACCCCCTGCACAACAACGCAGCAGAGGTAAACCGCTTGGGCGAACTTATTGCCAATACCATGCAGCAAATAAAATCTGCCGAAACCGACCCCAACGCACTGGAAGAATACAATAACTGGTAAGGTATTAACCCTCAAAACATTGTCCTATCTTTGCCGTTAATAAACAAGAACTGCGCGCCAACAATAAAACAACCACTTACAGTATGTTGTAGTGATATATAGGATAACAAAAAAGCACACAGCTAAAACAGCGTTAGGCAGATAAACGCAGACTTGTTTTCGAGAATAAAAGAATATATCCCGATAGTACTTTAACCGCCATTATCTCAATATCCCGAAATCCAAACAATCCATAACTCATAACTCATAACTCATAACTCACAACTCATAACTCACAACTCATAACTCACAACTCATAACTCACAACTCATAACTCACAACTCATAACTCATAACTCATAACTCACAACTCATAACTCATAACTCATAACTCTCAACTCATAACTCATAACTCATAA
>DDVC01000231.1:620-7909 GCA_002345145.1 Bacteroidetes bacterium UBA2322 | reverse complement strand
CATAACTCATAACTCACAACTCACAACTCATAACTCATAACTCATAACTCACAACTCACAACTCACAACTCATAACTCATAACTCATAACTCATAACTCATAACTCATAACTCATAACTCATAACTCATAACTCATAGCATCATTTACCTTTCATTCGTGCTTACTTACCGTTGTTTATACCCAAAAACTTTGCTACTCTTTTTGTTTTATGTGCTGTTTAATGCCTACGTACATGCACAAAACACCACCCCGCCAAACGTAACGCTGAGCGGATACATAAAAGATGCCGAAACTGCCGAAACCTTAGTAGGCGCTGCTGTTTATATTAAAAACTCCGAAATAGGCACTACCACCAACCTGTATGGTTACTATGCCCTTAAAGCGCCACAAAGCGAGCAGTTTATAACCATAACCGTAAGCTACTTAGGCTACCAAACCACCCAAACCACCGTTATTCCTAATACCGATAAGGTGGTAAATATAAACCTTAAACCGGAGCAACAACTATTGCAAGAGGTTATCATTACCGATGACGCGGTAAAACAACGCATAGAATCTGCACAAATGGGCGTGCAAAAAATTAGCGCCCAAACCATTAAAACCATTCCCGTACTGTTTGGCGAAGCCGATGTAATGAAAGTGGTACAACTAACCGCAGGCGTTCAAACCGGCTCCGAAGGCTCAAGCGGTATTTATGTGCGCGGTGGCGGTTACGACCAAAACCTTATCCTGCTCGACGAAGCTACCGTGTATAACCCCGAACACCTGTTTGGCTTTTTCAGCACCTTTAACTCCGATATTGTTAAAAACCTCGACCTTTACAAAAGCGATTTCCCGGCACAATACGGTGGCAGGCTCTCCTCTGTATTAGACATACAAACCCGCGATGGCAACATGAAAAAACTCTCCGCACAAGGCGGCATAGGGCTCATTGCCTCTCGGCTAACACTCGAAGGACCTTTGGTAAAAGACAAAGCGTCTTTTATTCTTAGCGGCAGAAGAACCTATGTAGATGCCTTTACCCCATTAGCAAACCGCTTGCTGCCCGATGAAAACCAAATGCCCAACTACTACTTTTATGATTTTAATGCCAAACTTAATTATGTGCTGAGCAATAAAGACCGCCTTTTTGTGAGTGGCTATTTAGGACGCGATAACCTATTTTTCCGATTTAATACCGACCCCACCCAAAATACTAATTACAGCCTTAAATGGGGCAATACCACCGGTTCGGTGCGCTGGAATCATATATACAACCCCTCACTTTTTTCTAATACTACTTTTATTGCCAGCCGCTTCAACTACCGTGATTTGTTTAATTTTAACGACTTTTTTAAGTTTACCAGCAGCACCGAAACCTACACTTTTAGCATAAAACAAGACTACGACCTGTTTGCCTCCGATGCTCACCGCCTTAAATTTGGTTTGCATTTTACCCACCACCTCATTCGCCCCGTTGACTTTTCTGCCGGCGTTACCAGTACCGATACCCTTTTCCAAGCCTCGCAAATAAGCCAGCAACAACGCTACGAGGGCGAAGAAGCCGCCGCATATATAGCCCATAACTGGAAAATTGGCAAACGCCTTACCCTAAAAAGCGGGCTGCGTATATCGGGCTTTTTGGCGGCACAAAAACAGTACATCAATGCAGAACCGCGCTTAGCCGCAAATTATATGCTCAGCAATAACCTTTCCATAAAAGCGGGCTATCAGCGTACTGCCCAGTATTTGCATCAGGTAAAATTTATAAACCTCAGTTTTTTAGACCCTTGGTTTCCCTCTAACCAATACGTTGAGCCACAAACTGCCGACCAAGTATCAACCGGTATTAACGCCGCTTTGTTTAACGGACAGGTGAGTTTTACCAACGAGTACTACTACAAATGGCTTCACCAACAACTTGACTACCGAAATGGCGCTAACTTTTTGTTTATAGACCCTAACTACCACGAGCGCCTTACCCAAGGCAGAGGCTGGAGCTATGGCTCTGAGTGGCAAATTGAAAAAAACAAGGGTAAACTTACCGGTTGGCTGGCTTACACCCTCTCGTGGGCATACCGCCAGTTTCCCGATTTAAATAATGGCAACCCATTCCCCTTTATTTTTGACCGCCGCCATGTAATTAATGCAGTAGCTCAATACCAACTTCCCCGAAACTGGACACTCAGCGCCAATTTTACCTACCGTACCGGCGAAGCGCTTGACTTGGCTGTGGGCAGATTTTTCCTTTACGGCATCAACTTTGGCGACCCCGAAGTGGTGCCCGATTATATGGAGGTAAACAGCCTGCGTATGCCAGCCTACCACCGTATGGACGTGGGCGCTATTAAGCGGTTTACCTCTAAAAAACGCCTTCAGTCTGAACTCTCTATCAGCATTTACAATGTTTACAGCCGCCGCAATGCCTTTTTTATATACTACGAAGATGTAAAAGACAAAGAAAACCGAACCGTTACTTACCGCGCAAGGCAAGCATCGCTGTTTCCTATTATTCCGTCTGTGGCATATAATTTTAAGTGGTAGCTACCACCAACCACACACCCCCTACCGGCGCAAGCGCCCTTTGAGTGTTTTACCACAACACCCAATTCTGCTGTTCCCCAAAATGCCTTACCCATGCTTACTTGTGCTGCTACGCCCATTTCGCCTGCTTATGTTAATAAGTATAGGCTCAAAGAAACATACATGCTCAATGCCGCTACCGGCATAAAAACTTTTCAGATTCAGTTTATTGTGATTACTGATAGCAACCGACCCCGCCAACGAAAATTTTTCAGATACCGAGTTCCACAGAGCTACACTTACCTGTTTACCCCAATCCTGCATCGTCTCATATCACCCTGCACCTGCCGCCCAAGGCAGTTGCCTACTCGCCCGCCCAAATAACCATATACAACCTATACGGGCAGCCGGTACTTACCCACTCCCTACTACCCGGGCAAAAAATCTGCCGCCCCTGCCCAAAGGCATCTACCTCGTACACCTGAAAGGAGAAAAGAACCTGAGTGCAAAATTGGTTATTGAATAATGCCCATTTTGAAACGGCTAAAACTATTAAAACAAAAAAAGTATTTTTTTTAAAAAAATGCGGAGTTAGAGGTTAAATTTTCTAATACATAATGATGGGTGGTAATGTGTTATTTCATTGGTAAAAAGGTTTAAAAAAGCCAAGGGGAAAGATAGCTATAACCAAGACGCAAATAGTATTATTGGCATTGGTTAGGGGGAATAAAAAAAGCAGGTTTACATCAAATCGGGTTGATTTGATTGGGCGGCGGTTGTTTACGGGTAAGCATACAGGTTGTGTTTGCTTATTTACTTATATGTTTACCTGTGCAAAAACAACCTTACCATTCCATAATGGCATCTATATTTAGTTTGTGATAGACCTCGCGCGAGGCTTCTTTTTCGGCGTCTTTTTTATTGCGTCCTTCGCCTTTGCCCATTAGTTCGCCGTCTATAAAAGCGCCAACACTAAAAATGCGCACTTTATTGTGGTTTTTTTCTTCCAACACCTCAAATATCAGTTCTTTTTCATAGCGCTGTGCCCACTCAAACAGGCGGCTTTTATAGTTTACCTCAGCATTTTGCAGGTCGTCGAGGCTGATGTAGGGAACCATAATTTTGTTGAGGATAAATGCTTTTGCCGCTGCAAAACCTGCGTCTAAATATACTGCGCCTATGAGGGCTTCTACGGCATTGCCCAAAATAGTGCTGTTTAGGGTTACATAACCTCGGTGGTAATCGAGTAGGCGCTGTAAGTTGAGTTCGTTGCCTATTTCGCCCAACCGTTTACGGTTTACAATTTTTGAGCGCATTTCGGTTAAAAAACCTTCGCCACGGAGCGGATACTTCATAAAAAGGTATTCCGATATAACCGTATCTAATACTGCATCGCCTAAAAATTCTAATCGTTCATTGCTGGTATGGAGTTCTGCCGAAACAGAACTGTGTTTAAAAGCCATTAAATAAACCGACATATTGATAGGAATAAAACCAAGCAGCTCGCGCAAAAATCGGGCTTTTTTGCGCTGCGCCGACACATACAGGTTGAACAGTTTTCTTATAAACTTCACGGCTCAATGTGATAAAAAGCGGGTTGCTTTTAGGGTAAAAGGAGTAAGAGGAGTAAGCGGCAGGTGAGTGCCGCAAAATTACCCTTCAAATTTTTTAAAAATAACTGAGGCATTGTGTCCGCCAAACCCAAAGGTGTTGCTAAGTGCAGCTCTAACGGTGCGGTGTTGTGCTTGGTTAAAGGTAAAATTGAGGTTAGGGTCAAATTGGGGGTCGGGTGTAGTAAAATTGATGGTGGGCGGTACAATATCATTTTTTACTGCCAAAATACTGGCAATGGCTTCTACGGCACCGGCGGCGCCCAGCAGGTGTCCGGTCATAGATTTAGTAGAGCTGATATTGAGTTGGTAGGCGTGTTCACCAAATAACTGGAGTATGGCTTTGGCTTCGCTAACATCGCCCAGCGGGGTAGAGGTGCCGTGTACGTTAATGTAGTCAATGGCATTGGGGTTTATAGCGGCATCGTTCAGGGCATCTTGCATAACGAGTGTAGCGCCTAAACCTTCGGGGTGTGGTGCGGTAATATGGTTGGCATCGGCGCTCATGCCTCCGCCTATCATTTCGGCATAAATGGGTGCGCCGCGTTTAATGGCGTGTTCGTATTCTTCCAGTACAATAGCGCCGGCACCTTCGCCCAGTACAAAGCCGTCTCGGTTAAGGTCAAATGGTCGTGAGGCAGTTTGGGGGCTGTCGTTTCTTTCCGAAAGGGCTTTCATTACGCTAAATCCGCCTATTGCTCCTTCGGTTACGGCTGCTTCGGCTCCGCCTACTACTATGGCATTGGCTTTGCCTAAGCGCAGGTAGTTAAAGGCATCTATGATGGCATTGGTAGAAGAGGCACAGGCAGATACAACGGCAAAATTAGGTCCCATAAAACCATATTTTATAGAAATATGACCGGCGGCAATGTCTAAAATCATTTTAGGAATAAAAAACGGGCTAAAACGCACGCCGCCGCCTTGTTGTTTAAGCTGCCAGTATTCTTCCATCTGCTCCTGAAAGGTGGTAATGCCGCCTATGCCCGATGAAAAGATAACACCTATGCGTTTTTTGTCAATATCGGGGTGAGTAAGGTGGGCATTGGTTATGGCTTCATCGGCAGCAACAAGGGCATACTGGGCAAAAAGGTCTAATTTTCGGGCTTCTTTTTTGCCAAAAATGGCATCGCCGCTAAAATTTTTTACTTCGCAGGCAAATCGGGTTTTAAAATGGGAGGTATCAAACCGCGTAATGTGGGCAGCGCCGCTGGTGCCTTGTATTAAGGCATTCCAAAAGTCGGGCACATTATTGCCTAATGGTGTTATAGCACCCAGCCCTGTTACTACAACTCTTTTTAACGTGATTTGCATGGCAGATAACCTTTAAATGGTTGTTGTTTTGATTGGAGGTAGTTTAACCGTTTTGCTTGTATTAGATGAGCAGGCGCTCATTGCCGATTTTCATACCCATACACCTTGCTTGCCCTGATTTATCAATAAAATAAGTTATTTTGGGGGCAGGCAAGGTGTTTAGTGAATGGGCAACAGGTTAGGGGTTATCTTGCATCGAGGTAGTTGATGGCATCGCCTACGGTTACAATTTTCTCGGCATCTTCATCGGGAATTTGCACGTCGAAGGCTTTTTCAAATTCCATGATAAGTTCAACAGTATCAAGAGAATCTGCGCCCAAGTCGCTAACAAAACCGGCTTCATTTTTTACTTCGGCTTCATCAACGCCTAATTTTTCTACAATGATGGCAATAACTTTTTCAGCAACAGTACTCATAAGAGGGGGGTGAGTTTTTTTGTGAGTTAATCAAAACGTTTGCACTTTTGTAATTTGGGTGCAAAGGTAATCATTTCTGCCTGTAATAAAACTGATAGAGGCTTTTTATTTGTTTGACTTTGGCAGGTTTTATGTAAAATGACAGCTATTTATTGGGGCTGCTAACCTGCTGCTTATATTGCCCCCGATTTGGCAAAGTCTATCCTTTTTCATCTGCTTTGTTGGTTTTAAAGGTTACGTGTTTTAAAAAACCGGCGTTTAACTTGCTAAACCTGTAGAAAATTATTATGCAAAAAGTTCATTATCTCTGATGAGCATTAATATGCCCGATTGTGGTACAATAACGTATTTTTCGGTATGAAATTCCAGTTCAAATGCGCTGCCTTGCAGATATATGGCTAAATCGCCTTCTTTTGGCTGAAGTGGTACATATTTTACCTCCTCGCTTTTGTCTTTCCAGGGTTCATCGGCATCGTTTATGGCGGGTATGGGGTAACCGGGTCCTACTTTAATTACGTAGCCGGTGTATAGTTTTTCTTTTTCCTGAACGCCCGGCGGCAGGTAGAGCCCTGTGCGTGTGCGCTCTTGCAAGGTGCGGGGCTTAATGAGAACCCTATCGCCTACCATTATAAATTTGCTGAAATCTGGGGTATCAATTAGTAAAGACATGAAAACAAGGTGGCATAAGTTGATGGTTAATTATTGTGTCTGTTTTACAAAAACAGGCAAAACGGGAGTGGAGTGAGGTATGTTTTACTCGTTTAAAACCGTTGCTCCTTTTACCACTTCCGCCAAACGCACCGATAAATTGAAGAATACAATTTTGGGGTTAGCATTTCGGGAGATGTGTTCATCGGCTTTTTCAAAGGAGGAAATGAGGTATTGAAGCGCTGGCAGGTGCAGGTGTGGGAGTAATTGGTTGGCAAGTTCTTTTTCTCGGGCATCTAAATGCAGGGTATTGGGAGGTAAAACAGCCAATCGAAGGCACTGGTTTAAAAAGTGGAGGCTATACCCGATGAAGTTTTTTTGTATTTCGCGTCCTTTTTCTGCTATTTCATCTGTAAATCGGGCAAATTCGGGCACATTGTTTTGCAGGCAGGCAGCAAACCACTGCAACAGCATTTGGCGGTTATTGGTATTGGCATTGCTGAGTAATTGCAGGGCGGCATTATAGTTGCCTTGTGCTATGGCGGCTATTTGCTGGGCTGTATCGGGGTTAATTTGATGCTCTGTTGTGAGTTGGTTGGCTATTTCCTGCATGTTAAGCGGGGGGATACGCAGTAGCTGGGTTCGGGATAAGATGGTACTCAGCAGGGCATCGGCATTTTGGGCAACGAGCAAAAAAACGGTGTTTGGCGGGGGCTCTTCAATGGCTTTTAGGAGTTTATTACCCTCTTTGCCTAAGTACTCGGGCATCCAGATGATGATAATTTTGTAGTTGCCCTGATA
>DDVC01000231.1:0-253 GCA_002345145.1 Bacteroidetes bacterium UBA2322 | reverse complement strand
GGTACTTATTTTGCCCTTTGAACCCATACTTACGGTGGGGTAGGTAAAATGTATATCGGGGTGTGCCAATTTGGCGCTCATAAGGCAGCTATTGCACCTGCCGCAGGAGTCGTGGGGTTGTTTTTGGGCGCAGTTCAGGGATTGTGCATAGCCAAGGGCAAGAGGCAGGGTGCCGCTTCCTTCGTTACTTAAAAATAACTGGGCATGCCTTAAACCTCCTGCCCAGGCGTGTTGTATGAGTTGGGCTTTTATG
>DDVC01000038.1:2829-2952 GCA_002345145.1 Bacteroidetes bacterium UBA2322 | reverse complement strand
CCACGCATAAAACTTTTCCGCCAGTGGGTCTATCTGCCCCCATTGGTTTATTTGGGGGTTGTACCACCTTGCGCCATAGTCCATCCAGTGTAGATTGTGGTCTTCGTTTAGTTCTTTTCCATT
>DDVC01000038.1:0-2526 GCA_002345145.1 Bacteroidetes bacterium UBA2322 | reverse complement strand
TTGCCCCTAAATTTCCTGAATGGGTTTTTATTGCTTGCTTCGTGGGGGGAAGGCTACCTTGATTGCAATAATATATTAATGCTTAGGCAGTATTTTGTTTTTTCTCTCTTTCTTCTCTAAAAAATTTGATGTGTTCTTTTATGGTGAAGTAGATGAAGTATAGGGTAAATAGCATGCCAAATGGCAGGAGAATCCAACTAAGCGTCATATCCACTTTGGTAAACCTTTTTATTCCTTTTAAATATCTTACAGGATACGTGCTACCCTTTTTGTATTTCATTTTCATCTTATTGCATAAGCTCCAAGATGCTATGATGTGACCTGATTTGTAATCTTGGTATTGCAAAATTGCAACACAATCCTTTCTTGAAACATACGGCTCCTCAATGATGGTAGCATAAACAATGTCGCCATGCTTGTATATTAGATATTCTTCGTAGTATGTCCAAAGTGTTAGGCAAAATACCCATAATCCCATGTATAAAATACCGAATTTTACAATCAATCTCCACAAAGTCTTAAACATACGCTAAAAAATATCGGGTTGTAAAATAGGTTGAGGATTAGCCATTCTATTGCCCGATGCAGGCATTGCGGCAGGTTTTTGAGTCGGCTGGGCGCTTGGTAGCGATGCCATGTGCTGATTTTTGGGTGTGCTGTTTTCTCCTACTGTAGCTGTAGCAATTTTTTGGTAACTGTTTTCCTGAATTTCGGTAGTTACTCCTAACACCCCCTTAGTCACATTATTGAACTCATTTTTTAGGTATTCTTTTGCCATTTTTTCTCCGCTTTCACCCAATCCACCTACAACCGTAGAAATAACTCCATCTCTAACTGATTCGCTAACAGATATTGATTCTCTTTCACCATCCTTTACTTCAACAGCTTGTTTAGCAGCAGATTCTGCTGTGCTAACTACACCATCTACCAACCGATTTGCTGTAAAGGCAAGCATCCTGCTGCTAATTTTATTCACAGTATTCAATCCACTTGTTGCAGCACCGGAACCCGCTGAAATAAGAATGGCATTTCCATTCCTCATTTTAAACATTTCGGAACCACGTTTCCCATCATAATAATTCTCTGCCACTTGAAATCCATATTCAACCCCCGCACCAATAGCTGCGCCGGCTATTATTCCCCACGGTGTATCCCCCTTCGGGTCATTATACCGTATGGGGTTGTTTAGATTACTGTTGTAGGGCGACCACGCATAAAACTTCTCCGCCATGGGGTCTATCTGCCACCACCTGCCTGTTTGGGCATCGAGGGTGCGAAACTGTGCATGGCTTACCTCTAACCCAAAATCTTCTACGCGCTCTATGCCATTGTACTGATACGCATTAGCCTCTACGCCCACCGGGGCTTCAAAGTTAGGGCTAAGTTTTTGAATGGGCAAGGATTGGTTGCCCCTAAATCTCCCTGAAGGGGCTTTTTTCTTGCTTAGTGGGGGTATTGCTTACAACATTTGCTGCCTACGCTCTATCATATCCGGAAGTGGTTGAACAGTTTTCAAGAATTCAATCAGTTGAGAAATTGGTTGCCAATATCTTTCAGGGCGGTTTTTGTAAACTTGATAAATCAATTTTTCATAGTCGGAAATTAAATTATCATAATCTGGACGAGCAGACAATTTGGCAATGGTAACACCTCTTAAAGCATGCAAATCTTCTAAAATAGCAGGGTGCAAATTAAAGATGTTATCATTAAAATAACTGTCTAAAAATATGAGGTCTTTGCAGTTTTCTAAGAACTCAAAACCTTCTGTGGCAAGGTAGCTTTTTATGTGTAGGCTAACTTCGGCAATGTCTTCGGGGGTATATATATCGGTAAAATCGGGGTTGTTATTGGGAGCGTTTTTGATGATGTGAATGTCATCCCCCACACAAACCCATTCCTTGGCATACTTCAAATTTCCCCCACTAAATTTTGCAACTATATCCATCACCTCGTCAATACGTACTTCCGAACGCACATTCAACTGATATTCTGGAAAATAATTTACTGTGCCAAAATGAACAGCTAAAAAACCATTTTTAAACTTTTGAATGTACTGATAACGACTTTTTATCAACTTATAACCCCAACTTTCCATAAATGGGGTTAGGTTTTCATACAAGTACATATAAAGTTCATTTTTTTTCATTTGCTTTCAATTTACTGAGGTATTTGTACATCAATAATTTTCCAACCTTTTACATCCAACACCTGCATTTGATAAAATTGCGGGGTAATATTGTTTCCTCGCAGGACTCCCTTCGGTGCATTGGCTTCCCCACTCCTGTTTTCCAAAGGGTTACCCTGTTGTACTGCCTTAGCGGTGGCTTTTTGGTTGGGGGTTAGTAGTTTATGCGCGTTTTCGGGAGTTACCTTACTTATATCTTGTACAAGTTTTTGTTCTATGATGCCCAAGTCACCATCAGCATTTCTGGCTAGAATATCATTTCTACTGCTTACGCCATTAACTTTTGTTGTTGTTTGTTTTGATGCTACGGTGTAACTTGCTTGCTCAATAGCTTCAACTCC